>CAZEPF010000116.1:0-9006 GCA_964514045.1 uncultured Rhizobiaceae bacterium
CCGATGCTTTGGCATCGCGCTGTGGTATTTTCCTAGCTGAAATCAAAAATCCAAACCATCAAATCGATTCAATCCAAGACAGACACGCTCTAAAAGACATATTTTCCAAAGCGTAATAATATAGCACCACCAACCGCAAGCGTTGTTGCAAAAACCTTTGCCAAATTCAGTTTCTCACGAAATACAAATACGCCAATCAGCAATGCAAAAATAATACTGGTCTCGCGAAGGGCTGTAACCACGGCAATAGGCGCTTGGGTAAACGCCCAGACCACCAAAAGATACGCAACAAAAGAAGCAAGCCCGCCGCCAAAAAAGCGAAACTTCCCCTCCTTGAATACAAGCGTCATTTTCCCAGGCTCAATCATGCGAATAATGATCATGAAAACTAGGCCATCAATCATCAAGAGCATCGACATATAGCCAATCGCACTTTCAGAAAGACGCGCACCCAATCCGTCTGAGATCGAATACCCCGCAATACAACACCCCGTACAAACAGCCAGAAATGCAGCCTTGGGATTACGCAATCCATCCCCCTGCCGCGAAAGGCTTAAACTGACTATGCCAAGAATAATGAGGCCAATTGCAATCAACTCAATCTGGCTTAGTTCAACTCCCAAAAACATCAGGGAAACAAACGTCACAATCATTGGGCCTGTGCCACGTGCAATGGGATAGACTTGGGTAAAGTCACCGATATTATACGCAGACATTAAAAAGAGCTGATAGCCCGTATGAAATAACACACCCAGCGCTAACCATGGCAGGCTTTCCATAGACGGTGGCGCAAAGAATATCAAGCAGACCAAGGCGGGTGGAATATGCCCCGCCATGACAGCGACCATACCGACAGTCTTATCATCACTGCCCTTCACCATCGCATTCCAAGCCGCGTGCAATAGCGCGGCAGCAATCACAATGGCGAATACAAATGGTGTCAATGAACTACCTTCAACCAGTCAGCTAATGCAGCACCAATTTCGTGTGGGCTATCCTCTTGAATGAAATGACTACCTGATAGCGTAACCTCAGTAACGTTTTTCCAAGAGCGTACAATCTCACGCTGCTTATCAAGAAGAATTGCACCCGGCTCTGCATTGACGAAGAGTTTTGGGAATTCAGTTTCAGGAAGCCAGTTAGAATAATCTGCTACTATTTTGTGAACGTCTTCAGGCTCGCCCTCAATTGGAATTTGTCTTGGCCAGGTAAGTGTTGGCCGCCTACCCTCACCTGCATTTGCAAATGGCTTGCGATAGACAGTCATTTCTTCATCGCTGAGGTCACGCAAGATGGAGCCCGGCAGAACACGTTCGATAAAGAGATTTTTCTCCAAGATCATGGCTTCACCCGCTGGAGATCGGAACCCTTGAAAAACAGGCTTTGCCTGCTCGTTCCACTCGTCCCAGCTTTTAATCGGGGCAACAATCCCCTCCATAAAGCAAATGCCTTTTACACGATCGGCATTGCGCCGCGCCCAATCAAAGCCAAGCGCAGAACCCCAGTCGTGAATGACCAGAACAATTTTTCCATCCGGAACAAGTGCATCCATAAACCCGTCCAGAAAATCACGATGCTCCACAAACCGGTATCGGTCAGGGCCGGATGGGTCGAGTTTGTCTGAATCTCCCATGCCAATCAGATCAGGTGCCAGCGCATGAAACCGGTCACTCACATGCGGCATGATATTTCGCCACAGATAGGACGACGTTGGATTGCCATGTAGAAATACAATCGGATCACCAGAACCCAGTGATACATAGGCCATGCGATGATCGCGAACATCCACAAATTGCTTGGAATGCTCACGCGCCGATATCTCAGCCATTTGCAGGTTCCTCAATTAAGTCTTTGGTTTCTGGCGCGCTAAATCTGGGCTGCACCATCACCAATCCTAAAATCACAAGACCCAGTGAAACCCAAATCCAAGCCGAATAAACCTCACCCAAAATCACCATACTAAAAAGCACACCAGATAATGTAACCGGATAAGCAGCCTGATCACTGAACACGGGTCCAGCATAACTAATAAGCCAAATAAAGGTGCAATAGACAATTGCATGAATGACCGATGACACAATCAGCGCCCATTCCGCATTGCCCCATGGCTGAAACGGATCAATCCATTGATCGGATAAAAGTGCAGCAGGAAGCGCAATAAAACAGCCAATCAAAGATGCCATAAACAGGATGGTAATTGCATCAATATTCTTCGGCTGTTTCATGGATACGAAGATCGATTCAATACCGTAAAATACAGGTGCAATCAGTGCTACCAAAACATAGATCGCCTTTTCAGGATCAGGCAAACTTGTATCAGGCAAGACAATCAACACCATCGCAGCAAAACCAAAAACAATTCCCATGAACCGAATAAGTGAGGCTTTCTCAATCCGAAATGTCAGGGCAAGAGCAAGCGAAAACATCGGCACAGTCGCAATGACGATGGCCATCACGCCAGCGGGCAAATGTTGCTGCGCCAGATACGATGTTGAATTCGGGATTAGCGTTCCTGTAAACGAGACGCCGCAACAAAATAGCAGCACGCCAGCACTCAGTTGTGGCCGCCAACCTCTATAGACTTGCACGCCCCCTAAGACGATAACTGCGATCACAACCTGCCAGAAAATTAAACCGAACGGTTGATGCCCTGTCGAAACTGCGATCTTCGACAAAGGTATGGTGAAACCCCATAGGCCACCAATCAGAAACATAGTAATCCATGCAATGGCGCTTTGTGAAAGCCCTGTTTTTTCGAGCATCAAAAGAACGCTTGGATGCCAGTTTGAGCACGACCCAAAATCAGCGCATGAACATCATGTGTACCTTCATAGGTATTCACGGTCTCAAGATTGGCTGCATGACGAATGACATGGTACTCGGCCTGAATGCCATTGCCGCCATGCATGTCTCTTGCCTGACGTGCAATATCCAATGCCTTGCCACAATTATTGCGCTTCACAATAGAAATCATTTCAGGCGCAGCACGCCCCTCATCCATCAAACGGCCCACTCTCAAAGAGGCTTGAAGCCCCAATGAAATTTCAGTTTGCATATCCGCAAGCTTCTTTTGGAAAAGCTGTGTTCCAGCCAATGGCTTATCAAACTGCTTACGGTCCATCCCGTATTGGCGCGCACGAAGCCAGCAATCCTCAGCAGCACCCATCGTGCCCCATGAAATGCCGTATCGCGCACGGTTCAGGCAACCAAACGGACCTTTCAGTCCTTCCACATTTGGCAGGAGTTGCTCTTCGCCAATTTCCACGTTTTCCATGACAATTTCACCGGTTGTCGAGGCACGTAGTGAAAGCTTGCCATCGATCTTAGGGGCAGAAAGACCCTTCATCCCTTTTTCAAGAATAAACCCTCTGATCTTGCCACCATGCGCTTCCGATTTTGCCCAAACAACAAAAACATCCGCAAAAGGTGAATTGGAAATCCACATTTTGGAGCCATTAATGACATACCCATTATCGGTTTTCTTTGCCACGGTCTTCATACCGGCAGGGTCAGATCCCGCATCGGGTTCGGTCAGACCAAAACAGCCGATAAACTCACCAGAGGAAAGTTTTGGTAGATATTTCATTCGCTGGTTTTCACTGCCATACGCGTAGATTGGATACATCACGAGAGAGGATTGCACGCTCATCATGGAGCGATAGCCTGAATCCACACGCTCGACCTCACGCGCAACCAAACCATAGGACACATAAGAGGCACCAATGCCGCCATACTGTTCAGGAACAGTAACTCCCAATAGACCCATCTCTCCCATTTTCTGGAAGAGTTCTGGCGCCGGAGTTTCATTTAGGTAGGCTTCACTTACGCGAGACAGAAGTTCATTTTCCGCAAACGCTTTCGCAGAATCACGGATCATCCGCTCATCCTCACTCAACTGATCTTCAAGCAAAAATGGATCTTCCCAAGAAAAACTTCCCAAGGATGGATTGCTTTGAGGTGAAAGGGTTTGTGCTGCATCAGCCATTGCTGTCATTCTCCAACGTCGTCGCTTAAACTAGAACGACAAACGTATCAAAGAACAATCAAACTTGGAATGCCCAGCACCATCCAAAATGATAACAAAGTATTTTGATTACTGAACGGATGCAGCAACTGCTTCAGGCGCATTTAACCGATGACCCAATGGGCCACCACCATTGCCAAACAACAGTCTACGCTCGGTATAACTCGATTCAAAAATCGGATAACGGCGCAATAGCTTGCTGCGGAAACTCGCAACATTTGTTTTCATCAAACCAAGTTGAACTGTCAGTGGCGGATACGGGCGGGGGTCACACAAGATCTCGGCACGGAACACACGACGATAAAAAGCGCGGTGTTCTTTACGCACTGATGCAAGACAATAATCCGCATCAAAATAATCATACGTCATGCACGCAGCTCTAAGAGTTAGATACGGCAATTCAGGATATTTTGCGCTCATCTCCCGATTGGCAACAAAACGTGTTGGGTCAACCAAGAGCTTTCCCTCGCCAATCATAGGGCGAATAATATCAGGATAAAAATCGTATGCTGGTCCCTGAGGAAACTCTGGAGAAATCAGGTGGCACCGAACCGCGCTCGCCAGAACACCGTCTATGTATATGCCAAAGTTCCAGCAATTTTCCATTTCATCATAACGGTCATGCAAAACCTTGCTTGGATTCTCATAAATAGCGCCCTCTTGGAGATACGCTTCATACCGAAGTTTGTTGATAGGAAGTTGCTCATCCTCGGTTCTAGCGATGCGGTAATCCGCCTCTTGAAGATAGCCTAGTAATTTGTTCGCGAAAGAAGACTCGCTATTTTCCACATACATTATGTTACTCGCACTCATACACGTTAACGTGCCCTAGTTAACAAGGTTAACCAAACGTAAATACAAGTAAAGGGAAAAGCGGCGATGCGGCGGCATTTTATTAACAGATGGTTAACGCTAAACCAGCAGGCAGACACTCATTTATGTTTGAGTAATTGAGTTAAGTCTCTGTATTTATGGGAATTTATGCAACTTCAGAGCGAGATTCTGTAGGGTTGCTTTCCCACAGAAGAGAGAAAATATCGCTGGCAGGCAATGGTCGGGAGAACAGATATCCTTGCACTTCATGCACATCGACATTGCGGAAAAGAACGGCCATTTGCTCTTCGTTTTCAATTCCTTCAAGCACAATAGACTGCCCCAAACGCTTGATTAAGTCGACAATGCCCTTCAACAGGGTCAATGCACGATCATCGGACATCGCATGTTCAATGAACGAACGATCAATCTTTACTTTGTCAAATGGAAGGGTGTGCAGATAGCTTAGGCTTGAAAAACCCGTACCGAAATCATCAAGGGAAATTCTAATTCCTAGCTTGGAAAGCCTCTTCAAAAGACCAGTGGCTTCTTCAATATTTTCAAGCATCATGGATTCAGTGATTTCAAGTTCCAAACGGTTGGAAGGGAACCCTGTCTCTTGTAGCAACGCCTCAACCTGCTCGCAGAAATCTTTCTGTCTGAATTGAACTGAAGACACATTCACGGCAACACGCACATGCTCTGGCCATTTAGATGCAATCACCATGGATCGCTTAAGCACGTAATGCCCTAAATCCGCGATCATGCCTGCTTCTTCAGCGATTCTAATGAAGACCTCAGGCGATACGCGACCAAACTCGGAGTGTTCCCAGCGTGATAATGCTTCACACGTCGAAATCCGACCACGCTTCAAATTGATCAAAGGCTGGAAATAAACCTCAATCGATTCGTCTTCTATTGCAATTTTCAAATCTTTCTCAAGCTGCGATCGTTCACGCAAGGTAGAGCCCAGTTCCTCAGTGAAGAACACAAACGTAGATCGGCCATTTCCCTTAGCCTTATAAAGAGCAGCATCCGTACGCTGCAGTAATTCCTCAGCATTTGTGCCTTGCTCAGGGGCAATAGCAATACCAACGCTTGCCGCAATATTAAGACGATGCGTACTCACCACAAAAACTGCACGCATTTCTGCTATGATTTTTTCCGCAAACATCTGGCAATCTTTTTGAGATTGCATATCACGCACAACAAGTACGAATTCGTCACCGCCGAAACGGCAAATCAAACCATCTGAAGGCAATAGTCTGCGTAAGCGTTCGGAGACAACTTGCAAAAGCCTATCGCCTACCGCATGGCCGAGTGTATCATTGATCTCCTTAAACTTATCGAGATCAACAAAGAACATCGCGCATTCATTTAGAGAGCCATCTTGTCTTTTAAGGTTGTTCATTTGCTCCATGAAATGACGGCGATTTGGCAAATCTGTCAAAGGATCAAAATTCGCAAGGTCACGAATGACCCGCTCTGCTTTCACATTTTCTGTGATATCGGAAATGACAACCACGCCACCATTATTCATGGAGTTAAAATCAGCTTCTAATGTGTGCCCTTTATCAGCCTTAAACCGGAAACGCGCAGAATGACGTGAGCGCAAACGGTTACTCAAAGTTTGATACAAGTCTTTATTAGCGGACCATTCAGAAACCTCAGGCTTCACGATAGAAAGAGGCTTCTTCTCAGCATCCCAACCTGACAATTTGGCGAGTTCACGAAAGCGATCATTCATAACCACAAGACCGCCCTCTTCATTGAACATGGCAATCCCGTGGGTCATGTTCTCTAAGGCTACATTCAAACGATCTGCTAGGGTTCTACTTGATTCAGCTTCAATCTCGGATTTGAGCAGAATTTTTCTAAGTCGTGCCGCCATCAATTTTGAGGTGATGAAAAATGGCACCAAAAATAGAGCTAAAAGGATGTTGTATAGCCCGCCGCTGTATAACAGTCCCGCCACTATCAATGACGAGATGATCACAATCTGCGCTGATACAATTTTTGTGCTGCTGAAATTCCTACCAATAACCCCAACCATAAACGATAGCGAAACAGCCAGTGTTAAGGTGAGAAGATAGGGATCATCGACACGGGTTGCAGAGGTAAAGACCCACCCGCCCATGATCGCAAAATACAAACACCCTGCCCATAAGTAGCGCGTTTCCCATGTGCTGCATTCTTCAACCGAGCGGTGTTTATCATTGTTGCTAAAGAACCTTAAAGCAAGCAGCACACGGCCCATGCCAAACACAAAAAAGGCACCTGCAAAGTATAAGTGAACAGGATCGGACGTTCGCCAGAACAGCATAAAGGATGCGGCTGTAAGGCTTAAAACACCAAGAAATAGGCTGGGAATATCACTGTAAAGCGAACGCACGACTGATCGATAAACATGCTCAGGGAGACGTTTTTGATCAAGATTTGTTGCGTTCTCAGATGAGTTTTCCATAAATGAGGGAGCCAGCCGTATAAAAATTCCACATAAATATGTTGTTCAACATGTCGGTAAAAACTAAGAATTTCGTTAACGATAACAACATTTCAGGCAAGTTTCTCACGAAATGGCAAAACCCTATACAAGACCCCGATAAATCAGCATCAAAGATGCGATACCTGAGATCAGTAATAATATTTTTGACAGAATTTCTTTTGGCAAATTCCGAAAAAATCGCGCCACAAATATCCCTGCGATCATAGGTGGCAAAAATAAAAGCATCGCCATGACATGTTGAAGGTTTAACCAGCCGGAAATCGCTAGAACTACAAGCCCAATCACGCAACTGAATGCAAAGAACGCATTAAGAGTGGGCCGAACGATTTCGCCCGGCCGGTCATGGTAAATCAGCGCCATAGGCGGCGCACCTACCGCTGTGATTGTTCCCATCAAGCCAGAAACTATCGAAAGATTGAACAATTTTGTGAGGCTGAACGAAAAAGAAAGCGTGCTCGCTGCCATAAGAATTGCAACGAGCATTACACTTCCAAATATCAGCATGAAGGTTTTGAGATCAGAAATGGTGAGTAAAACTATACACGCTAAAATGCCACCAACGCAGCGCCCGCCTATGCCTGCTTTCAATTCAGCAAGAATAATAGACTTTCTCTCACTGTAAGCAGCCGTCGAGGATACTAGAAGACCGGTCAACATAATTGAGGCAGGCACAAGTTCGGGACTTACAACCGCAATCAGGGGTGAAGCGATCATACCAAAGCCCATACCAACAGACGTTTGCAATATTGAAGCCACGAATATGACACCAACACAGATCATTGCCCCAACTAAAGGCATTCCAAAGAGTGTCTGTTCCACTTGTAATCCAATTCTCTATGGGTAATCATAGACTTGAGTTAGGCGGCAATCACTTGAAATTCTCAATACCGACCGTTTTATCTCTTTTGTAGTTTTAATAATGGATGGGCAAGCATGGAAAACCTTAGGGACATATCTCTATTTGAATCCTTAAGTCCTGACATTGGCGAACAATTGGGAAAAAACTGCCTCTGGAAAGACTACGAAGCCCACGAACTTGTCATCGACATTGATGAAGAAACAACCGATGTCCGATTTGTTGTTTCCGGTTTGGTACGGATTATCAGTCGCTTTTCTGTTGGCAAGGAAGTGATCTTGGGCGAAATGGGACCGGGAGATTTTTTCGGTGAATTATCCGCCATTGATGGCAATACACGTAGTGCGAACGTCACAACGCTAAACCGCAGCAGAATTTGTATTGTACCTCAAAAACTCTTTATCGAACTGGCCTCACAGCATTCAGAGATCAGCTTTAATGTGATGAAGGTACTCACCAATAGAATTCGCACATTGAACAATCGCCTTGCAGAGCAATCATTCCTGCAAGCAAAGCATCGCCTTTATACGGAATTGCTCCGCCTGTCGAAACCACGCATGGGGCATGAAGGACAACGCTCAATCAGTCCACCCCCTACACAAAAAGAGTTGGCAGAACGCATTGGCACAAGACGCGAAGTTGTCTCGCGAGAATTAAACTCACTTCAAAAACAAGGATTTTTTGAAAAAACACGCGGCGCTCTTGTTCTTACAAGCGTGACTGAACTGCAAAAGCGTATCTCTGAAGCCTGGGACGACTAGAGCGTATCTGGCTTGGATTGAACCGTTTGAACGCCGTGGCGTTTGT
>CAZEPF010000117.1:0-8971 GCA_964514045.1 uncultured Rhizobiaceae bacterium
GCCCATTGCTCTGCGCAAATATGAGCCTGGATATTTGTGCTCTTTCTCAGGGATAATATCCATCAGGTAGTCGATATCGAATGCATCCTGACCCAAAGAATAGGGTGCAACCTGGCGATGCAGAACTTGTGCTGTGATATCGGCATGGTAGGGCGCAACTTGTCCCCAGCCTTCTGCACCATCATCCGTTGTTACTTTTGTGAAAGAAATGAACTCGTTTGAAAACGTTTCGATTTTTGAAATCTTCATCATCAATATCCGTGGGATCAAATTGGAATTAAAAATAGCCAGATGATTGGTATTGAAATAAGGTCCAATACAGCAAAATGTTCAGACCAATTTTGTAAGGTGAGTTTTGAAGGCAAAAGCAGGTGCTATTCTTTCCTCGATCAGGATTGATAGATCATCAAAGCGGAAAATCAGTATTCAGCTCTATATGGGCCTGCGCGATGTTATTCTCACAGGGGGGTTGAGTAGTGGTACGCGGCTTCCTGCAACCCGTACCCTCGCATCAGAAATTGGAGTTTCCAGAACAACCGTGATTGAGGCGGTTGACCGTTTGATTTCTGAAGGATTGCTTGAAGCAAAAGTGGGTGCGGGCACATTTGTCAGTAATGAAATGGAGCATCGAAACTCCGTTGAACCCAGTTTGATCAGCCCAAAACCCCTAGCGCCACCAAAATTTTCCAAGTCAATTTCAAAGGCAGTTAAGGAATTTGCCGTGCGTGAAAGGCTGCCTTTTAAAAGTAGGGCATTTGTCACGGCTTTGCCTGCACTTGATGAATTTCCCGTGGCGCAATGGGCAAAATTATCAGCAAGGCACTTGCGGCATGATCGGGATTCTATTTTGGGCTACGGTGAGCCGTATGGGTTGCCGCGTTTGCGCACGGCCATTGCATCACACCTCAATGCAAGCAGGGGAATTCATTGCGACCCAGAGCAAATTTTTGTAGTCAGTGGCGCCCAAGAAGCGTTCTCACTTCTCTCGGATACGTTGTTGGATGCGGGCGATAAAGTCTGGTTTGAAAACCCTGGTGCCATAGGTGCGCGAAATGCATTTCTGTCACGCGGTGCTGAACTTGTTCCTGTTTCTATCGATGATGATGGCTTGAATGTTGCGGATGGATTGTTGAAAGCCCCGGATTTTCGGCTGGCCTTTGTGACGCCATCACATCAGCAACCACTTGGTAAAGTTATGAGCCTGTCGCGGCGTCTGGCATTACTAAGTGCTGCTGATAACGCTGATGCAGTAATTATCGAAGATGATTATGACGGTGATTTCTACTTTGGTAATCAGCCGCTGCCAACGTTGAAGAGTATTGATACGAACAACCGTGTGATCTATGTCGGCACGTTTTCGAAAACGTTGTTTCCATCACTTCGGCTGGGGTTTTTATTATCTCCACCATCTCTGGTAGAAACCATGCAGATGATTTTTAGTTCCAGCTTGACCGGTGTGCCAACCTGGTCTCAATCTATCGTTGCTGACTTTATGGATGAGGGTTATTTCGCAACTCATATCCGTACTATGCGCGCGCTATATAAAGAGCGGCATGATGTTCTTCATTCCTTTGCTCCAATGCTGGAAGATCATGTGCAGATTATGAAAGCTTCTGCTGGTTTTCATACAGTTGGTTACTTGTCCACATCCCTGCATGAAGATCAATTTGTGCTAGATGCCAAAGAGGTTGGCGTGGAACTTTCACCCATCGGTAAATACTGTATTTCACCGATAGAAAAACGGGGTGTTGTGATAGGGTATGGTGCATCAAATGCGTCCCAATTAGAGCAGGGTGTCACACAGCTTTCACAAATATTGAGCAAATAGAATTGGTCTGAAAGAATCTTGAGAATGGATATGCGTAGCAGACCATTTACAATCTAGATTTTGGAAGTAGTATTTTGTGAATGCGTGAAAAAGACTATCTAAGTTAGGGAGAAAATATCATGCGAATTAAACTGATGATTGCGGGCCTGATGGCAGCAACTGTTATGGCAACAGCTGCTAGCGTACAGGCTGAAACACTGCGTCTGATGACTTGGGGTTCTTATGCGCCTGAGGCATTGGTCAAAAAGTTTGAAGCCAAGTATCCAGATATTAAAGTTGAAGTGACTTTCTCGAACAACGAGGAAATGGTTGCCAAGCTACGTGCAACGGGTGGTGCAGGTTTTGATTTGGCACAGCCAAGCCATGACCGTATTTATTCTGCTCAACTTGAGTATGATATCTACAAGCCGTTGGATTTGTCGAAAATTGACACAAGCAACATGCAGACAAAACTTCTTGATGGTGTCAAAGAAAACACAACCATTGATGGTGAAGTCTATGCGGTTCCACACCAGTGGGGCACATCCGGCTTGATGAAAGATAAGACAAAAGCCGGTGACTTTGCAGGTTGGGATGATCTTTGTGACTCTCAATATAAAGGAAAGACATCCATGCGTCTGAAACGTACCATCCTTCTTGGTACTGCGTTCGCAATGGGCGAAGATCCATTTGCTGCGTATTCCGACCTTGATAAGTATCAGCAGATTCTGGACAAGGTTGCCGACAAGCTGATCAGCTGTAAAGACAACATCAAAGCGTATTGGAAGGGTGGAGACGACCTTTCAGCGATGATGCTTTCCGGTGAGATTGTTGCTTCTGAGACTTGGGATTCAACTGCGTATAAATTGTTTGGCGAAAACCCAAACATCGTGTTCGTTCCACCGGAAACTGGTGCGCTTGCATGGATTGATACATTCGCATTGCCACGTAAGGGCAAGGCAGATGATGCAGCATACAAGTGGATCAACTTTGTTCTTGAGCCAGAAAATGTGAAGCTGATGTCAGCAAGCACTGGCGCGATTGCTGCGGTGAACGGTGGTAAAGACCTGCTACCTGCAGATAAGAAAGCTGCTGTGAATGCAGCCTTTACAGATGCAGACATTGATAACCTCAAATTCTTTGCAAACATTCCTCCAGGCGTTGAGGACATGGAAGGCAAGACGCTAGAGAAAATCAAGGCTGCTACCGGAGGCTAATACGCCTTTTCAAAAATAATCTGAACGCGGTGTCTGCCCTTTGACGATGCCGCGTTCTTTTTTCCTCTTAGATAATTTGTGAGTTTTCAAATGGCTTCAGAGCCTGATTTTGATCTTGAGTGTTTTGAAGTTTCGAAACATTTTGGCAAAGTGCGCGCGGTCGATAATGTTTCCTTTAATATTCCAAAGGGATCGTTCTTTTCGATTTTAGGGCCTTCCGGCTGTGGTAAGACCACATTGATGCGGATGATTGCCGGATTTGAAAATCCCAATAGCGGTGACATTCACATCAAGGGAAACTCTGTCATCGATGTTCCGCCCAACAAGCGCAATGTAAAGATGGTATTTCAGCATCTGGCTCTTTTCCCAATGATGAATGTATATGAAAATATCGCATACGGATTGCGGTGCATTGGAACCAGTTCCTCTGATATTGATGCAAAAGTAAAAGACGTTTTGGAACGTATCTCCCTACCTGATGTGGCAGAGCGTGAAATTCATCAATTATCAGGCGGTCAAAAGCAGCGTATCGCAATTGCGCGCTGCATGGTTTTAGATCCAGATGTATTGCTGCTTGATGAGCCGCTTGGCGCGCTTGATTTGAAGTTACGCGAAGCGATGAAGATTGAACTTAAACTGCTTCAGCATCAGTTTAATACAACCTTTATTTATATCACTCACGACCAATCCGAAGCGCTGGTAATGAGTGATCATGTTGCCATTATGAACAATGGTAAGTTTGAGCAGATCGGTACGCCGCAGCAACTCTATCACGAACCGGACACTGCATTTGTTGCTGGATTTGTTGGTGATAATAATCGCTGGGACGGGAAAGTCGCCAAGACCTCAGGCAATGTTGTTACGTTGGATGTAGATGGCGGATTTTCTCTTATTGGTACTTCGCTTGATCAGCAGGCCTTGAGTAAAGGCGGCAATGTAGTTGTGTATGTTCGCCCTGAATTCATCACGTCAGAGCGACTCGGTAACAAGAAGCCTAAAAAAGGTTCTGCCAAAGAGAATGTGTTGGACGGCGTTGTGGACAGTCTCTTGTTCAATGGTGCTAACAGCCGAATTCTGGTGCGAGGACCAAGCGGTGAATTGATTGAGGCTGATGTTGTCGTGACGGGTGGAACGAATGACCTAAAGCCTGGTGATGCGGTTCGCCTCACTTGGCCTGTAACGCAAACCATGTGTTTTGCGATTTAAGGGGCGCGGGTAGCAATGCAAAAGGATATTCGCCGTCTCTCCCTACTGCTGTTGTTCATGCCATTCGCGCTTTGGATTTTGCTGCTTATTATTCTGCCCCATGCAGGCATGGTAGTGCTTTCATTGAGAGAGAAAGTTGCACCGCGTGTCTATGAATATGGTCTGACCAATTACATCGATTTCATTCAAGAACCAATCTACTGGAATACGCTGCTTCGTACCGGCTCGATGTCTCTGCTGGTTACAGTTCTTGCACTCCTTATCGGATTTCCGATTGCCTATTACATCGCCAAAATTGCGAGCAATCGCACAAAAGGTGCGCTGTTTCTTTTATGTCTTATTCCGCTTTGGGTGAGTGATCTCATTCGAGCATTTGGCTGGATTTTGCTGCTACGTGAAACATGTATTGTTTCCAGTTCTTTGCAATTTGCAGGGCTTATCGATGCGCCGATTGAGTTTTTGTACAATGACGCAACGGTTGTGATGGGGCTGGTTTACACAGTTATTCTTTTCATGATTGTGCCTTTGGTTTCTACGCTTGATGGTATGGACAATGCCATGATCGAGGCAGGATATAATCTGGGTGGAAATGGACCGACGGTTCTGCGGCGGATCATCATTCCATACGCCATGCCGGGCATCGTGTCAGGCTGTATTGTCGTTTTCATGTTGACGGCAGGTAGCTACCTTACGCCTATTCTTCTGGGTGGCAAGAATTCGAGTTGGTTCACCGAGCAAATCTATGACCAATTTATCAGTCGATACAATTGGGAGTCTGGTGCCGCTTTTGGTTTCTTGCTCCTTGCGTTTACATCGCTTGTGGTGTGGTTGGGCCTAAAGCTTTCAGGCCAAACGCTTTCCAGCACAGTGGCGAAGAGTTAGGCGGAACCGATGGCACAAAAAAAGAACGCGACATTCCTTTTCGGTTATCGTCTGTATGTAATTGCATTCTTTATTTTCTTGGCTGCCCCACTGGTCGCTGCAGGTATGTTTGCGTTTAACGATTCTCTGTTTCCGGCATTGCCGTGGCGTGGGTTTACGCTGGATTGGTTCTTTAATGACACAGAGCCTAAACTGGGTATGTTTCACGATAGGCGTTTGTTGCGTGGGCTGTATTATTCATTCCTGATTGCTTCATGCGTTGCGATGCTTTCCGTATTTGTAGGTACGTGTAATGCGTTCTTGTTTGTACGAGGAAAGTTTCCTGCCAAGAACTTCTTTTACATTATGATGGTACTGCCGCTTGTTATTCCTGGGGTGATTTTGGGTATCTCAATTCTGGTTCTGGCCAGTACGGTTGCAAACGGTCTTGAGAATGTCTTTGATCTTGAAATCGAGATGCTACGCCCGGGGATATCACTTGTTGTACTTGGCCAGTTTTCATTCATCACTACGATTACATCTTTGGTGATTATTGCGCGCTTGAAGAAGTTTGATGAAACGATGGAGGAGGCGGCTTTTAACTTAGGAGCAAGCCGCGTTCGTGTGTTGAGAACCATCACGTTGCCGTTTTTATGGCCTGCCATGTTTGCTGCTGGAATTGTTGCGTTTCTTGTTTCGTTTGAGAACTTTAACACGACGCTGTTTTTGGTCGGTTCAGAAGCGCCACTCACGATCACTATGTATGACCGGATGGTCAAAGTAGGATCAACGCCAGTCTTAAATGCTGTGTCCTTCTTTTTAATGGTTGGCTCGGCGCTGCTGGCTTTGCTATCAATTGCAGCGCAACGCGATAAGACCGAAACCTGAAGATCAGCATGAGTGAATATGATTTCATAATAGTAGGCGCAGGTTCGGCAGGATGCGTGCTTGCAAATCGTCTCTCCGCCAATGGCCGTTACAGCGTGTTAGTGCTTGAAGCTGGCGGACATGATCGTAACTTCTGGATATGGATGCCGATCGGGTATGGCAAAGCGTTTTACGACAAAAACATCAATTGGAAGTATTTAACGCAACCTGATCCGGGCACGAACAATCAAAGAAGTTATTGGCCACGTGGCAAGGTGATTGGCGGCTCGTCATCCATCAATGCGATGGTTTATATCCGTGGTCAACAAACAGACTTTGAAGACTGGAAAGCACTCGGCAATGATGGCTGGGGCTGGGATGATGTTCTACCTTACTTCAAGAAGTCTGAGACAAGCGATCAAGGCGAGACAGAATTCCGTGGCGGCAATGGCCCACTTCATGTTTCTACCATGGAGCGTGATCTACACCCAATCTGCCAAAACTATCTACGCGCTGGTGTTGAAAGTGGCATGAAGCACACCGATGATTTCAATTCGGGTGATGGCGAGGGCGTAGGGCTTTATCAGAATACAGCCAAGGACGGGTTTCGTATGTCGGCAGCGCGTGCCTATCTTCACCCTGCACGAAAACGTAAAAATCTTCGGGTGGAAACGAATGCTCACACCACGCTTATACTATTCAAGAACAAGCAAGCGGTGGGTGTTGAGTATGTGCAACATGGAAAAACCAAACAGGCTTTTGCAGGTCGTGAAGTTATCCTTTCGGCGGGTTCCATTAACACGCCTCAAATCCTGCAGCTTTCAGGTGTTGGACCTGCACAGCATCTAAAATTGAACGGTATTGATGTTGTACATGATCAAGCAAATGTGGGGAGAAATTTGCAAGATCACCTCAGCATTGACTATACGTATAAATCGAAAGTGCCCACACTGAATGATCAGTTACGACCTTGGTCTTGGCGGCTGTGGCACGGAATAAATTATGTTCTGAGACGCCGGGGGCCATTGTCGCTTGGTGTTAATCAGGGCGGCGGGTTTATAAAAACACGACCTGATCTGGATCGTCCAAATCTACAACTGTATTTTTCTCCGGTCAGTTATACCAAGGCAGAACCTGGCAACCGCGCGCTTCTTAGTCCTGATAAATTTTCAGGCTTTATTATGGGTGCATCACCTACGCGCCCCACGAGCAGAGGGTATCTGGAAATCAAATCGTCTGATCCGTTTGAAGCCCCTGCTATTCATCCCAATTATCTTGCAACCAATCATGATGTAAGTGAGTTGACTGAGGGAGCGAAGGTCTTACGGAAATTATCTGCGGCACCTTCTTTGAAAGAGATTATCTTAGAAGAAATCATACCGGGTGCGCATGTTCAGTCTGATGAAGAATTGGTGGCTGATATTCGTTCGCGTGTCGGTACGGTATTCCATCCGGTAAGCACTTGCCGAATGGGCCCAGATGAAGCGTCCTGCGTGGTAAACAGCAAGCTGCAAGTATATGGGCTGGATAATTTGCGCATCGTTGATGCGTCAGTTTTCCCAACCGTAACGTCAGGTAATACGAACGCGCCGACGATCATGGTTGCTGAAAAAGCAGCAGACATCATTTTAGAACAATACGCCTCGTGATCCATGTCTGACGCAAACCTCTTCACTCCAGACTTCAAGGCCGAGCCGTATTGGTGGGAGAATGCAGCTTTGTCAGGTGATGATGTTGCCCAACTTCCCACAAGCGCTGATGTTTTAATTATAGGAGCCGGATATACTGGACTTCACGCGGCCATCCATACGGCAAGGGCAGGGCGCAAGACGGTTGTGATTGATGCAGAGGCTGCAGGATGGGGATGCAGTAGCCGGAATGGCGGTCAGATATCGACCAGTGTAAAGCCCGGTTATGCCAAGTTAAAAAAACGCTATGGCGAGCAATTGGCGATTGATATCCTGACCGAGGGGCAGGCATCACGCAACTATATCGAAGAGTTCATACGAACGGAAAAGATTGATTGTGACTTCGCGACAGTAGGGCGGTTGCATGGTGCGCATACAAAGGGTCAGTATGAGCAGTTGGCTAAGGAATGTTCAGCGCCTGCTAATCCCGTATTTGATACTGAGGCGTATATGATTCCGAAAGGTGATCTTCAAACTGAGTTGGGAACTCAAGCCTATTACGGCGGGATTGTTTTCCCGAAACATGCAAGCGTTGATCCGGCAAAGTATCACGCTGGGCTGCTGGACGTAGCACGCAAAGCAGGTGTTGCGATCATTTCGCACTGTCGGGCAGAACAGATCAGTTGCAAGAAGGACGGCTTTGAAATCCAGACTTCCAAAGGTCAGCTTTCTGCAAAGAAGGTTATTGTTGCTACCAATGGTTATACAAGTTCATTGACGCCATGGTTGCGCAATCGGGTGATATCTATCGGGTCGTATATTATTGCTACCGAAGAGATTCCCAAGGTGTTGATGGATCGATTGTTTCCAACCAATCGCATTCTCTCGGATACGCGAAAACTGGTTTACTATTATCGCCCGTCTCCAGACAGGAAACGTGTTTTATTTGGTGGGCGGGTTTCTCTTTACGAAACCGATCCCAGAAAAAGTGGACCTAAACTGCATCGCGATCTAGTTGCGCTTTTCCCTGAATTAGCAGAAACTCGTATCAGTCATTCATGGGCAGGTTTTGTTGCATATACGTTTGATGAATTGATGCATGCAGGTCAGAAAGACGGATTATATTTTGCAACGGGATATTGCGGCTCCGGTGTTGGAATGGCCAGCTATCTTGGAATGCGTATCGGTCAGGAAGTTGCTGAAGTTACAAAAGAGAAAACAGCTTTCAGTAAAATACCCTTTAACGGAAGGCCCTATTATAATGGCATACCATGGTTCTTGGCGCCATCTGTTATGGCGTATAGGCTACGAGACAGAATGGGGTTTTAGCGGCTCTAGAGCGTGTCTGTCTTGGATTGCATCGATTTGATGGGTTGGATTTTTGA
>CAZEPF010000118.1:0-8955 GCA_964514045.1 uncultured Rhizobiaceae bacterium
ATCAAAAATCCAACCCATCAAATCGATGCAATCCAAGACAGACACGCTCTAGCCGATTGGTTTGATATCCCCTGCGTCCGGCCCCCAAGTATCGGTAAGGGCAAACCCGTTCTTAAACGGATCAGTGGGGTCAAAGCCCAATTGGTGCATTCCAAAAACCCAACCGCGTCCTGTGATCTGAGGCAGGACTGCTGGCTTATCGCCAATTTGTGTATCCCCTGAATACGTGACTTCAAACTGACTGCCAATGGTCGACCGAGATAGATACGTATCGCCCGTTGATACCTCGCCCCGTGCTGCACGAATTGCCAGATTGGCAGAATTTCCTGTTCCGCATGGTGAGCGATCCAATCGTCCGGGCCACATCGTAGTTGCGGTGCGGACGGCTCCATCCTCATCAGTTTGGCGAAACATCACATAGGCAATACCGCTAATGTCTTTGTTTTCAGGATGAGCAACATTGATCTGTTTGTTAATGGCCTGTTTGAGCGTCATACCAGCTTCACTGAGTTGTCGCGCTTGAGCGGGTTCAATTCTTAAACCAAACTGTGACGCATCCACGATTGCATAAAATACGCCACCAAACGCAATATCGGCTGTTACATCGCCCCAAGGCTCTGCTTGGAACAAAAAGTCGAGTTGCTCCACATAAGACGCTGGCATGGAAAGCGTGACAGATTTGCATTTACCCGCTTCGCATTGCGCCTTTGCAATCACCAACCCAGCGGCAGTTTCCAACCGCACGTCTGTTTCCCCGTCACGCATTTCCACCATTCCTGTTTCGAGTAAAACGGTGGTGGTACAAATCGCGTTGGAGCCCGACATGGCATGAGCCTGATCGGGTTGTAGAATGATAATGCCTGCGTGATTTTCAGGGTTTTCTGGCGGGAACAAAAGAATGGTTGAGCCAGCCGCACCGCCTCTTGGTTCAAGGCAAAGACTATGGCGCAGCTTGCTTTCGCTGAGTAAGTATTTGAATTTATCTGCAAGCGCAGCGCCGGGAATAGTGGGCATGCCTCCGGTTACAACTCTACCGATTTCACCTTCTGCATGTGCCTCAACAAGTTGAAGCGTTCTATCCCATCGCATGTCGCGTCGTCCCTGATGTATCTGCTTAACTATCGTTAAATAGCTGAATGAAAACAACTGGATAAAGTGAAATTAAAACACCTGAACCAAACTCCGATAATTGAGGAAATTTTAGAATGAGGTTCTAAAGATAGATGATAATTAGAAATTACATCCTTTGAAAATTTTGCTTTCACCCATCATATTAGAAAAACACACTAATCTATATGTGAGACCCATGCGCCACTTTCCGATATTTCTAAAAGTTCAGGACAAACGCATCCTCGTGACAGGCGGAGGCGAAACTGCAATTGCCAAGCTGCGGCTGCTCTTAAAGACAGAAGCAGAGGTCGTAGTGTATTCTGATAGTCCAGATGCGGAAGTGGAAGCTTGGGCAAGTGAAGGGCTAATTACACTTGAGCGCAGAGCCCTCCGCAGCGATGATTTTTACAATGCTGCTTTTGTGTATGCGGCTGAAGATGATGAAGAACGTGATGCGCGCACGGCAACCATGGGCCGCATGGCAGGTGTACTCACAAACATCGTGGATAATCTGCAAGACAGTCAGTTCATCACACCGGCACTTGTGGATCGTGACCCTGTGACCATCGCAATTGGAACGGAAGGAACCGCACCCGTTCTTGCCCGTAAGATTAAAGCAGACATCGAAAAAAGCCTACCGTCCGAATTGGGCATTCTTGCAAAAATCGGGGAAGCATTTCGCCCGCATGTGATGAAGCTTGCTGGTGGTAGTCCGCGCAGAAACTTCTGGTCGCGTTTCTTTTTTGAACGGGGTCCACAAGCATTAAAGCGGGGCGGCAATGAAGCCGTTCAGGATACGCTTGAGAGATTGCTCGAAGAAAGCCTTGCAGAAAAGCAACATGATGGACGCGTGTTCTTTGTGGGGGCGGGACCTGGTGACCCTGATCTTTTGACCCGTAAAGCGCTAACCGTTTTACATGAGGCGGATGTGGTTATTCATGATCGTTTAGTCTCCGCTCAGGTGCTGGAACTTGCACGTCGTGAGGCTGAACTCATCCAGACGGGTAAAAAAGGATATGGCCCGTCCTGGAAGCAGGAAGACATCAACGCGTTGATGGTGGAACACGCTGCTAAAGGTGCAAAAGTTGTGCGGTTAAAATCCGGTGATCCGTCAGTATTTGGCCGTCTTGATGAAGAGATGGATGCGCTTGACGACGCAGGCATTCACTTCGAAATCGTTCCGGGCATTACAACAGCTTCTGCAGCAGCCGCGCAATTGGGTGTTTCGCTTACCAAACGCAAGCGCAATTCTGCCCTACGCATCATGACCGCCCATGACATTAAAGGTTTCGCAGAACACGACTGGCATGACCTTGCACGCAATGGCGCAGTGGCTGCGGTTTACATGGGATTGAAGCAATCTCATTTCCTGAGTGGGCGTTTGCTGATGCATGGCGCGTCACCCGAGATTCCGGTAACAATCCTAGAGAATGTTTCGCGTCCCGATCAAAAGATTACTGTGTCAACGCTCGGTAGTTTGAACGCAGATGCTGGCAACGCAGGTGATACCGGACCTGTTATCTTGATGTTGGGCCTTCAACCGCGTGAAGCTGTTAAGCTTGCCCAAGCATCACCAGAACTTACCGCAACACTGGGAGCCTGATCATGGCACGAGCATTCACACCAAAAGTTGTTACGGCAAACGATCTGCTGGAAGGCGATGTGATCTACATGAAAGCCGATGGCATGTGGTCCCGCAGTCACGATGATGCAAAATTTTTTGAAGACGAAGCATCAGCAAATAACGCATTAGCGCAGGCGGCAAAACAAGCTGACCGATTGGTTGGTGCGTATTTGGCAGACGCAAAAATTGGTGAGAGCGGCAAGCCTGAACCCGTTCACTTTAGAGAAGTATTTCGGACTAAAGGTCCATCCAATTATCCCGACCATGGCAAACAGGCGGAGCTTTAATCATGTATGAGTATAATCAATTTGATCACGACTTTATCAAAAACCGGAATAAGCAGTTTCGCGCTCAGGTGGAACGCCGTTTGGACGGGTCACTAACGGAAGACGAGTTTAAGCCACTGCGCTTGATGAACGGACTTTACCTGCAATTGCACGCCTACATGCTTCGGGTGGCCATTCCCTATGGTACGTTGAACAGCAGGCAGATGAACCAGCTCGCACTCCTTGCCGAGAAGTGGGATAAAGGGTACGGGCATTTCACGACCCGCCAGAACATTCAGTATAACTGGCCAAAACTCAAAGACGTGCCGGATATGCTCGACGCATTGGGTGAGGTGGAAATGCACGCCATCCAGACGTCCGGCAATTGCATTCGTAATGTTACGGCAGATCACTTTGCTGGCGCTGCAGCTGATGAAATCGAAGACCCGCGCCCAACCGCAGAATTGCTGCGTCAGTGGTCAACAGACCATCCTGAATTTCAGTTTTTGCCGCGCAAGTTCAAGATTGCGATTACAGGCGCACCGCATGACCGTGCGGTCACAAAAGCGCATGACATTGGCCTGCGCATGGTGCGCGATGAGGCAGATCAACCGGGATATGAAGTCATCGTAGGTGGCGGCCTTGGTCGTACGCCCATGATTGGCAAAACCATTCGCGAGTTTTTACCCAAGGCAGATTTGCTTCCCTATCTGGAAGCCATTTTGCAGGTCTATAACTTGAATGGTCGCCGCGATAACAAATACAAGGCACGGATAAAAATTCTGGTCCATGAAACCGGAATTGATGAACTGAAAGAAATGGTGGAAGAGGTTTTCGAAACCCAGAAAGTTTATCACCAAGCACCTCCTGCCGAGATGGTGGAAGCCATTGAAGCGCAATTTGCGCCGCCTGAATTTGATACTCACGCAGTTGATGAAGACAAACTGAGCAAGGTAATTGGCGCTGATCCGTTACTGCGTTCGTTTGTGGAAACAAACACTCATGACCATAAGCAGGATACTCACACAATCGTCACGATTTCGATGAAGCCGATTGGGGGTACACCGGGTGATGCAACCGCAGATCAAATGCGCGTTATGGCAAATCTGGCGCAGGCCTATGGATATGACGAGTTGCGCATCAGCCATGAGCAAAACGTAATCCTGCCGCATGTGCGCCGTGATGATCTGCCGGAACTGTTCCGCGTCTTGAAAGAAGCGGGATTGGCAACGGCTAATATAGGACTGTTGTCAGACATCATTGCCTGCCCGGGAATGGATTATTGTGCCTTGGCAACAGCGCGTTCTATTCCGGTTGCTCAGGAATTATCAAACGCGTTTGATGATCTCAAACAGCAAAAAGATATTGGTCCTTTGAAGATCAAGATTTCCGGCTGCATCAATGCCTGTGGGCATCACCACGTTGGGCATATCGGAATTCTAGGACTGGATAAGGCAGGCGTTGAGAGTTACCAGATCACGCTTGGTGGAGATGGTACAGAAAGCGCTACTATCGGTGAGCGTACAGGGCCTGGTTTTTCTTATGAGGAAATTATCCCTGCCATTGAACGTATCATTGAGCGTTATCTCAGCATCCGCGAAAACGAGCAGGAAACATTCTTGGATACCTATCGCCGTGTTGGCGTTGATCCGTTCAAGAATGCGCTTTACGCCCAAGAAAACGAAACCGCTTAGGGAGCCTTGTCATGTCAGTTCTGGTTCGCCCAAGCGGGTTTGAAAGCGATACGTGGGAAGCCAAAGGCGGGCTATTCATCGACCTTGAGAAATACGGTCAGGATGTTGCGGAAAAACGCGAGGATAAAACCTGTCTGGATATTCCAAATGACGTACAGGTCGAAAGCCTGAAAGGTCTATTTGAAACCGTGGCGATGATCCGCATACCATTTCCTTCTTTCGCGGATGGTCGTGGGTTTAGCCTTGCCAAGCAATTGCGCCAACGGGGATATCAGGGCGTATTGCGTGCAAACGGGCATGTGATTGCCGATCAATTTGGCTTTGCATTAAGTTGCGGGTTTGATGAAGTGGAGATCAGTGATGATCTAGCAAGTCGCCAACCCGAAGACCAATGGATAGCGCGATTGCCACAGGCAGATTTGTCGTATCAGGCAAAATGGTTGGGTGAGCGCGAAGGGCGTAATGCCTGATTGGCATTGCCTATTTTTATAGACTGTTGAATATGAAAAACGCACCGTGATAGGGGTGATTAAACATGAATGATATGAGCACTGCGAAAACTGCAATGGAAGCAACCAAAAACCATCCCGACGCACAAGAGGTAATGGCCGTTGAACATTACACGGACCGGCTGTTTTCGTTTCGTCTAGCCCGACCGCAATCCTTGCGCTTCCGCTCTGGCGAGTTTGTGATGATCGGCTTGCAGGGCGATAATGGCAAGCCTTTGCTGCGCGCCTACTCTATCGCTTCACCATCATGGGATGACGAGTTGGAATTTTACTCGATTAAAGTTCCTGACGGCCCGCTTACATCGAAGCTTCAAAACATCAAAGTGGGTGACTATGTTATCCTGCGCCCCAAGCCTGTTGGCACTTTGGTTTTGGATGCGCTTATTCCGGGTAAGCGTTTGTTTATGCTTTCAACAGGAACAGGGTTTGCGCCATTCGCCTCTTTGGTGCGCGATCCAGAAACCTATGAAAAGTTCGACGAAGTTATCGTCACGCATACCTGTCGTGATGTCTCTGAATTGAACTATAGCCGCCAGTTGGTAGACGGGTTGGCAAATGACCCACTGATCGGAGAATTCGTTGAGGGCAAGTTGAAATACTACCCGACCACAACACGCGAAACATCTGACACGATGGGACGCATCACAAAACTGATTGAGTCCGGTAAAGTGTTCGAAGACCTCGGCATTGAAGGATTAAACCCTGAAACAGATCGCGTCATGCTGTGCGGGTCTATGGATTTCAACACAGATTTACGAAATATTCTGGAAGGTGCCGGATTTGAAGAGGGCGCCAATTCAAAGCCTGCAACATTCGTTTTGGAAAAAGCCTTTGTGGGCGAATAAGACTTCGCCGCAGGGGTGACTTTGCCGCACCCTTTGGGGTAAATGATAAGTGCTGAATTACTTCAAACAAAGGCACTGAAAATGAATTTGCAAGCACAGGGTCTGGACACAAGTCCTGACAAGGATCTGCCACTCAAAGAAGACATTCGATTTTTGGGCAGATTGCTGGGCGATACGGTGCGCGAACAGCAGGGGCAAGAGACCTTCGATATTGTGGAGACCATCCGCAAAAACTCGATTTCCTATCTGCGCGATGGTGATGAAACTGCCAAGCAAGAACTCAATAGCTTGCTGGATAGTCTTACACCCTCACAGACCGTGGATGTGGTCCGCGCGTTTGGCTATTTTTCTCACCTTGCTAACATGGCAGAAGACCAGCACCACTTAAGACGCACCCGCCACCATGAACTTGCAAAATCTCCACACCGCGATGGTAGTCTTGAGCTTGCTATTGAGCGCGTGGTCAAAGAAGGGGCTACTCGTGACAGCCTTGTTGATTTCTTCAATGATGCAAACCTGCGTGCGGTTCTAACCGCTCACCCGACCGAAGTACGTCGCCAATCCACGATGGCGCGTGAGATCGCGATGACCGATCTACTATCAAAGCGTGACCGCGAAGGCTGGACGGAAGATGAACGTCAGGACATTGAGGATAAATTAAAACGCGCGGTTCTAATTCTTTGGCAGACCAACCTTATCCGCCAAACCAAACTAACGGTTCTGGACGAAGTATCGAACGCGCTTAGTTATTATGATTACACGTTCTTCAAGGAACTTCCCAAACTCTATCACCGTATTGAAAGCCTGATTGGTGACATCGACGGAACCAATGCTCCGACCATAAAATCTTTCATGAAGATCGGCGCATGGATTGGTGGTGACCGCGATGGCAATCCGTTCGTAACGGCTGACATTATGTCCAACGCGATGATGCGCCAAAGCGTGAAGGCAATTGAGTTCTATCTCGATCAATTGCACAAACTTGGGGGTGAACTCTCTCTTTCCACACGTATCGTCAGTGCATCTGATGAGTTGATGGAGTTGGCGCGCTCCTCCGGCGATACCTCTCAACACCGAATTACAGAGCCTTATCGCCAAGCGATAAGCGGCATGTATAGCCGCCTTGCAGCAACCCTGAAAAAGATTGACAAAACCAAAGCGCTGCGTCGTCCTGTTACTAAAGCCGTGCCTTATCAACGCTCTGCTGAATTGATTGTCGATCTCGATGTTATCCGCAGTTCCCTTAAAGAAAACGGATCAGAGTTTTTAACGAAGGGTCGTTTGCGCCATTTGCGCCGTGCGGTGGATTGTTTCGGGTTTTATTTGGCCAGTTTGGACATGCGCCAGAACTCGGACGTGCATGAACGTCTGGTCGCAGAACTATACGAAGGCGCAGAGCCGGGCACTGTATATTCCGATCTTGATGAAGATGCGCGGATAGAATTACTGAGTAACGAACTTTCAGTTGGCCGCCCGCTTTTGCGTCAGGATGTTACATACTCGGAGGAAGCAGAAAAAGAACTCGCGATCTTCCACATGGCAACGAAGATCAAAGCTAGGTTTGGTCAGGCCGCGATCCGCAATTCGATCATCTCAAATACGCAAAGCGCGTCCGACTTGTTGGAACTTGCAGTGATTATGAAGCAGACGGGATTGGTGTCGCCGGAAGGTGAAACCACCATGCACCTGATCCCGCTCTTTGAGACGATTGAGGATTTACGCGCCTGTCCTGAGATCATGGATCGCTTATTGTCAATTCCGCAGTATCGCCGTTTGGTTGATGTCATGGGTGGCACGCAAGAGATCATGCTTGGCTATTCGGATTCCAACAAGGATGGCGGCTATATCACATCCGGTTGGGAGCTTTATAAGGCCGAGATCAAACTGATTGAATTGTTCAAAAAGCACGATGTCCGTCTGCGACTGTTCCATGGTCGTGGCGGTACGG
Source organism: uncultured Rhizobiaceae bacterium (assembly GCA_964514045.1). Lineage (GTDB taxonomy): Bacteria > Pseudomonadota > Alphaproteobacteria > Rhizobiales > Rhizobiaceae > JAALLB01. The sequence continues at coordinate 7,997 of CAZEPF010000118.1, forward strand.
TGGGTCGCGGTGGTGGTCCTAGCTATGACGCAATCCTTGCCCAGCCCAATGGTGCGGTGAACGGGCATTTACGCCTTACAGAACAAGGCGAGATTATTTCATCTAAATATACCAATCCTGATCTAGGTCGTCGTAATCTGGAAATTCTTTCTTCTGCAACCTTGGAAGCCTCATTGCTTCAGCGTTTGCGGCCGGAACCCGACACAGCCTTTTTGGGCGTGATGGATCAGATTTCGCAATCTGCATTCGAAACCTACCAAGGCTTGATTTACGAGACGCCAAATTTTGTAGATTTCTTCTGGAATGCAACGGTGATCAACGAGATTGCCAGTTTGAATATCGGCTCACGTCCGGCCTCACGTAAGAAGACCAAAGCCGTTGAAAACTTACGTGCCATTCCATGGGTGTTCAGTTGGTCACAATGCCGCTTGATGGTGCCCGGCTGGTACGGCTTCGGCTCTGCGGTAAAAGCCTATATCGACCAGAATGGCGATGAAGGCACGGCCATGTTGCAACGCATGTTTGGTGAGTGGCAGTTCTTTCAGGCACAAATTTCCAATCTCGATATGGTCTTGTCAAAAACCAATCTTGCAATTGGTCGCCGTTACGCAGACTTGGTGCCGGATCAAAAACTCGCTGATGATATTTTCAAACGTATTAGCGATGAGTGGCATCTAACCGTTGAAATGTTGTTTGCGATCACAGGTCAGAAAAAGCTTCTGGAAGCAAATCCACTCTTGGAACGCTCCATCAATAACCGCTTCCCGTATCTTGATCCGCTTAATCACCTTCAAGTCGAGTTGCTGCGTAAATATCGTCAGGAGGGTGGAGATAAAAACGAGAAAATTCTTCGTGGTATTCAATTGACGATCAATGGTATTGCCGCTGGTCTGCGTAATTCCGGCTAGAGCGTATCTGTCTTGGATTGAACCGTTTGAACGCCGTGGCGTTTGTGCTCC
>CAZEPF010000119.1:0-3421 GCA_964514045.1 uncultured Rhizobiaceae bacterium
ACAAACGCCACGGCGTTCAAACGGTTCAATCCAAGCCAGATACGCTCTAGGGTCAGGACCCATTAATTACTCAAGTATTTCATTTTCAAAATTCAAACATAAAAAAACCTGCCAATATTAAAGGCAGGTTTTTGAATTTTTGAGCGATAATTGCCGCTTGAAAACTATGCGCTTTCGCGAAGATCTTCTGCAACACCATCTGGTTCTCGAAGTACGTAACCGCGACCCCAAACAGTTTCGATGTAATTCAGACCATCTGCTGCTGCAGCAAGCTTTTTGCGCAATTTACAGATGAATACGTCGATGATTTTCAATTCTGGCTCGTCCATGCCGCCGTATAGGTGGTTCAGGAACATTTCCTTGGTAAGGGTTGTGCCCTTGCGAAGTGAAAGAAGCTCCAGCATTTGGTATTCTTTACCAGTAAGGTGAACTCGCTGACCGTTGATTTCAACAGTTTTAGCATCGAGGTTTACCACAAGGTCGCCTGTAGTGATGACAGACTGGGCGTGGCCTTTCGAGCGACGGACAATTGCATGAATACGTGCGATTAGCTCATCTTTATGGAATGGTTTCGTCATATAGTCGTCTGCGCCAAATCCAAGTCCGCGAACTTTATCTTCGATGCCCGCAAGGCCTGAAAGAATAAGAATTGGTGTTTTAATCTTCGAGAGACGAAGTGTTCTTAACACTTCATAACCAGACATGTCCGGTAAGTTTAAATCGAGAAGAATAATATCGTAGTCGTAAAGCTTACCGAGGTCTACGCCCTCTTCACCGAGATCGGTTGTATAGACATTGAAGCTCTCAGATTTGAGCATCAATTCAATACTTTGTGCTGTGGCGCTATCGTCCTCAATCAGCAGTACACGCATCGTAATCCCCTTTGCCTTTCCAGCAGGAGCAGCTTCTTAGTCTTTAAAGAAACTGCCTTGGTTATCAATCATTGCCAAAATGCTGATGCATAATGGTTAACAAATAGTAATTCTTAGGCGCAACCCATTAAATTTGGTTAAGAAATCTTCATAAACCGTTGAAAAGCAACAAAATTTTGTTTTCTTACCCGTTGAATCCTGAGCTGAATCTTCGCTTTTTCGCGAATCACCCGCTACTTTTCGGCTTTTAAGATTCCAGCAACGTATGATTTACCGAGCCTTAATAACCACGCCCTATAATTAAGAAGTCGAGTAAACGAATGCTTAACGGGCTGGTAATTTTCCGGTTAGATTTTCGTTTTTTTGAATGGCGGAGCGTTTTTCTGTTGTTTGAACGGCCACATAGTACGGGGTGCGTATTTGCCCCAAATGCGGTTCACAGGAGTATTGAGTATGAAATCGCGAGAAAACTTGCTTCGTTTGAAGCATTTCCAGGTGGAGGATAAGACCCGCCAGCTCACGCAAATTGATCTTATGATCGGTGAGTTTGAAAAGATGTACGGTGATCTTCAGGCTCAAATTGAGATTGAAGAAGAAAAAGCCGGCATTACAGACCCAACACATTTCGCCTATCCCACATTTGCGGGTGCAGCGCGTCAGCGTCAGGAAAAGCTGAAAGGCTCGATTGACGACTTGAAAGAAAAGCGGGTCAATGCAGAAGCTGCACTTGAAGATGCAGATGAAGAGCTGAAGAAAGCTCAAAAGCTTGAACAGCGTGATGGTGGCACTGGTGAATTGGAACCACAAGACGACAGTCTTGCGGAAAGCCGCGCTATGATGATCGGCTAATCAGCTTTTCAAAACAGTATGATCAAGAACCCCGCCCTAGAGCGGGGTTTTTTTATGCTGCCATTTCTGAATGTACGTCTTCCAGGGATCGTTCTATTGCATCTGCCAGGTCATCGATTTGTTTTGGTTCGATAATGAGCGGTGGACACAGTGCAACCGCATCCATGATGTTGCGGATGATTACGCCATGGCTTGCAAGTGCCTTATTGGCTGCAAGACCTAATTGACCTGGAACGCCTGTTCCTTCCTTAGTTTCTTTGTTTAAAACTAATTCAATCGCAGCAATCATTCCAACACCACGAACTTCGCCCACCAGTGGGTGGTCTTTCAAAGCGTTAATCCGCTTGAAGAGGTGCTGGCTATTCTCGCGGGTTTTTGCAACGAGATCGCGTTCTTCAATAATGGCAATGTTTTCCAATGCTACGGCTGCACCAACCGGATGGCCTGCGCCTGTGAAGCCGTGACCCAAGACCGAAATTCTGCCAGACTCTTCTGCGATTGGCTCATAGAAACGGTCATTGATCATAAAGGCTGAAAACGGCGCATAGCTTGATGTGATTTGTTTGGACATAACCATGACATCGGGTTTCATACCAAAAGTTTCCGTGCCAAACATATTTCCTGTTCTGCCAAATCCACAAATGACTTCATCTGCAATCAGTAGAACGTCATGCTTGTCGAGAACCGCTTGGATTTTTTCCCAATAAGTTGCGGGTGGCACAACCACACCGCCAGCGCCCATGACAGGTTCAGCAAAAAATGCAGCAACTGTCTCTGGGCCTTCTGCCTGAATCATATCTTCGAGGTCATTTGCGCAACGGGTTGCAAACTCTTCTTCGCTCTCACCTTCATGTCCCTCGCGCCAATAATGTGGGCAGGTTGTGTGCATGATGCGATCAATCGGCATGTCGAAAGATTTGTGATTATACGGCAATCCGGTCAAACTGCCGGAAGCCAGTGTCACGCCATGATATCCGCGAATACGGCTGATGATTTTTTTCTTTTCGGGGTTGCCAAGCGCGTTTGAACGATACCAGATCATTTTCAGAACTGTATCATTGGCCTCGGATCCTGAGTTTGTATAAAACACTTTGCTCATCGGCACAGGCGCGATGTTGATGAGTTTTTCCGCCAAATCAATCGCCTTGGTATGCGATTTATGGGTGAAGTTATGGTAGAACGGGAGCTCGCGCATTTGATCGCTTGCTGCTTTGATCAACCGTTCTTCGCTAAAGCCGAGTGCAGCACTCCATAAACCGGCCATTCCCTCTATGTAGCGATTACCATTATTATCCCATACGTAAATTCCATCGCCCTTATTGATGATCATCGGGCCGATTTCGGCGTGTGAGATCGCATTTGTGTATGAGTGGAAATGATAAGCAATGTCTCTTGCTTCAGGTGAATTGGGCATATGGTTCATGATAGAAATCCGCTTATACGTGCTGGCCGCCATTGATCGGAATGTCCGATCCTGTAACGTATGATGAATTAGAGCTTGCCAGAAAATAGACTACTTCCGCAACCTCTTTCGGACTGCCCAATCTCTGCATTGGTACATCAGTTCGTACGACCTCATCTGTACCCGGTGACAAGATCGCGGTTTCGATTTCACCAGGCGAAACAGAGTTTACCCGAACGCCAGTGCCGCCCAACTCATATGAGAGTTCGCGGGTGAGGGTAGTAAGGGCTGCTTTTGA
>CAZEPF010000119.1:3431-8939 GCA_964514045.1 uncultured Rhizobiaceae bacterium
GGCATAGGCTGCACCTGCAAAGGGGTGAATTCTGCTGGCTGCAATAGAAGACACATTGACGATTGAGCCCTTTGCCATGGTCAGGCGCTCTAAGAGTTTTTGGGTTAGAACAAGTGGTGCGATAAGATTTACCTGCTGAACTGCAAGAAAGGTTTCGATATCTGTTTCAGTTGCATTCATACGCGAGCCGTCTTTGTTTTTTGGCGATATGCCCGCATTGTTCACCAGCGCGCCAACCGGATTATCACCGATTAATTCAAACAATTCTCTGGCTGCTACATCAATGGATTGATTGTCTGACAGGTCTACCTGAATGTGGCGAACAATGCCTTCAGCCCAGGGGCAGACGGATGAAAATGGCGTGCGCGCCATCGAGATTACATCCCATCCCTGATCGTAGAAATGTTTTACTACCGCATGACCAATGCCACGGCTTGCGCCCGTAACAACCACGATTGGTTTTTCACCAGTAATTTCATTATTCATGTCGAGTGCTCCAAATCGGAAATGCTATAAACTATACTAAAAAAGTCAAGTATAATATCTAGCCTTGTTGTAACGGGTTACTGGCAGTATGACGAAGCCAAATCGATTAGCAAGCACGAAGGACCAAACACAAATGAATGCAGCGCGACCGCTTTTACTCCTGATATCGGCTGTGTCCTTTGGTTTAGGTATTTCGCTTCCTCTTATGAGATTTGAAAAACTGTGGTTGTTTGCCGAGACGCCGTCGTTGATTATGATCATTAGTGATCTCTGGGGGGACGGAGAGGCGCTGCTTGCTGGTGTTGTTCTGGCGTTTTCTGTTTTGTTTCCATTGGCAAAATTATTCACGGTTTTTCAAGCCAGTATGAATTCATCACGCCCGCCCGTATGGGCGTCTGCGCTGTCAAAGTGGTCGATGATGGATGTATTGCTGGTTGCGATTGTTGTGTTTGCAGCAAAAACCAGTGGATTGGCAAATGCGTTCAGTCAGCCCGGGCTTTGGTTTTTTGCCCTGTCGGCAATAACCGTCACGCTCGCATCTATTGGTTTGGGTCGGAAAATCCGCTGATTATAGAAATGAATTAGGGGATGGCCTTTTATAAAGATCATCCCCTGTGCTCGCGCTCTTTAAGTTGGCAGTTTTTTTACTCCAAGCAATGCCAATGACATCGCTTGGGTTGCCAATCAAATATTCAGGCCTGTCTGCAATGTTGTTTCGCTATACAATAACGAAACCATAAATTGCTTAAGGTCGATATTCTTGAATTCGTGTGGTTCGCAAACCGGCCAAGCCGTGTTCATCAATTGATGCCTGCCAAGACAGGAACTCTTCCACCGTCAGCGTATATCGCTCGCATGCCTCGTCCAAGGAGAGAAGTCCTCCTCTTACGGCTGCAACGACTTCCGCCTTTCGCCGAATAACCCATCGGCGGGTAGAAGTTGGTGGCAAATCTGAAACTGTCAATGGGCTACCATCGGGGCCAATGACGTACTTTACTCTAGGTCTTACCATATCGGTCATAATACTCACTACAAAACAGGACCAATTCAGCGTCTAACTTACGTCACTTACATTAAATTTTGACTAAGACGATGGTTACATTTGGGTAAGAAGTCTTAACTGCCCGCGTTCAACGGCCTTCAGCCAGCATTGCTTGGCCTCCATCAGGTGTTTCTGCCCAAAGGGTAACGCTGTCATTTTCCTGCTTGGCGCACAGTGTAATGGGTTGATTGCAAAACAAGGGAGCTGTGGCGCGATAGTTAAACGACCTAAGAGGAGCGCCCAATACTTTGCCACCGAGTTCATATAGAAGCGTGGCGGTGAGTGGAGCATGAAATACAATATCAGGATAGCCCTCGATATTTCTGGCGTAGTCCACATCATAGTGAATGCGATGCCCGTTAAACGTCAGGGCGGAATAGCGAAACATCAACACAGGATCAGGCGTGAACGTCCTAGTGAGATCAGGGCTTTGCGGTGGCGTTGGGGGACGAAGCTCAGGTGCATCTTTTTTTGGATCTTCACGAAATACCAGATTTTGTTTTTCAGAAATGCACAGCCTGTCTTTCTGCTTGTATTCATGGGCAATCGTGACGATGCATAAATCTCCCGTCTTGCCCGAGCGATGTTTAATGTCTGCAATCATGGATTGTTTTGTGGCCAGACTTCCCACTTCCAATGGTGCATGTATTTCGAATGACCCACCCGCCCACATCCTGCGTGGCAAGGGGACGGCGGGTAAAAATCCTCCACGTTTTGGATGGCCATCTCTGCCTAATTCTTGTGGAGGCAGGGCATCATTGAACCATGCCCAATGCCAACATCCGGGCAGCGCATCTTGGGTGTCTGGTATTTCCCGATCTAGCGTAATTGCAAGCAAACGTGTTTGCTCCGCTGAAATTTCTGCGGTTCTGGTTTGTGTTTTACCAAGCCATTCTTGAAGATTGATCATTATTCAATGTGTAACAAAGCCAACGCAGTGCCAACCGTGAAGTGCTTTGAATTCTGCAATAATTTGTTTATAGCAGTAAGAAATTCATCGGTGCCGCCTTAACCGGCACATGTTTGGAGACATAACATGAGTTCTCAAAAATTGAATTCGCTCGATCTTCCGGGCGATCCTAAAGACACACGTATTGTGGTTGCAATGTCGGGTGGTGTTGATTCATCGGTTGTTGCTGGTCTTCTTGCACGTGAAGGCTATGACGTGGGCGGTATGACGCTGCAACTTTACGACCATGGCGAAGCCATCCATCGCAAGGGCGCATGCTGTGCGGGTCAGGATATTCACGATGCGCGGCGTGTGGCAGAAACTTTGGGCATTCCCCATTACGTATTGGATTATGAAGCGAAGTTTCGTGAGCAGGTGATCAACCCGTTCATGGAAAGTTATATTGCGGGCGAAACGCCTATTCCGTGTGTTGCGTGTAACCAGACCGTGAAATTTGCTGATCTTTTAACGACAGCAAAAGAATTGGGTGCAGCTGCACTTGCAACAGGTCATTACATTCGTTCGCATTTGGCGGACCCAGAGACGGGGCGACGTGCGCTTTTCCGTCCGCGCGATCATGCACGTGATCAAAGCTATTTTCTTTTTGCCACTACGCAAGAGCAAGTGAACTATCTGCGCTTCCCTTTGGGTGGATTGCCAAAGGCCGAGACCCGCGATATCGCGCGCGACCTGGGATTGGTCGTTGCGGAGAAGTCTGACAGTCAGGATATCTGTTTTGTGCCTCAGGGGCGTTATTCAGACATCATCAACAAACTGCAACCGGAAGCAGCAACTCCTGGCGATATCCAGCATATTGACGGGCGTGTTCTGGGTCGTCATGAGGGCATTCTCAATTTCACGATTGGTCAGCGGCGCGGCATTGGTGTTGCAACGGGTGATCCAATTTACGTGGTTCATCTCGATGCAGACACAGCCACGGTAATTGTTGGTCCAAAAGAAGCGCTGGATACACGTAGGCTGTATTTGCGGGATGTAAACTGGCTTGGCGATGGTTCACTTTCAGCTCTGCCTCAAGATGGGTTGGAACTGTTTGTGAAAGTGCGCTCTACGCGTCCGCCGATTGAGGCGCTTTTATTTCCACCCAATGATAGCGGGCAAATATCGGTTGAACTCACTGGCGGTGAAGCAGGCATCGCGCCGGGACAAGCGTGCGTCTTCTATGAGGACGAAACAGAAGATACGCGTGTTCTGGGTGGAGGCTTTATTTCTGCTGCAGAACGTGAAGCATCGATTGAGACTGATCTTAAGAATGTATTGGATCAGCGGATATCAGCCTAATGCGTATCGGGATCGATTGGGGGGGCACCAAGATTGAGATAATCGCGCTTGATGATGCGGGCAATACGCTGCACCGTGAGCGCGTTCCCACCCCTCGCGATGATTATGATGGGTGTATTCATACAGTCACTGAACTGGTGCGGTGCGTTGAGGCTAAGACAGGACAAACAGGAACGGTAGGCTTCGGCATTCCTGGCTCTATTGCACGCGCTACAGGGCTTGTGCGCAATGCTAATTCTGTCTGGATGAACGGCAAGCCCTTACTTAAGGATTTGCAAGATGCGCTGGTGCGTGATGTTCGTATTCATAATGATGCAAATTGTTTTGCAGTGTCTGAAGCTGTAGATGGTGCTGGCAAAGGCAATCGCATTGTAATTGGTATCATCATCGGTACAGGCTGCGGCAGTGGTATCGCAATTGATGGCATGGTCCACGAAGGGCGAGGCGGCATTGCAGGCGAAATAGGCCATATGCCTCTTGCCCCGTTGTTTGAGGACGAATTGCCCGCGCATCTTTGCTGGTGCGGCCGTACGGCATGTCTTGAAACCTATGTATCAGGGCCAGCCTTTGAAAAAGATTATGACCGCCGGATAGGGCAAACATCTGGTTTACGATCTGCCGAAATATTGAAATTACAAGCACCTGAAAGCAACGCAACTTATAGTGCATATATTTCCCTCCTTGCCAGAGGGTTGGCGGTTGTCGTTAATGTGCTTGACCCAGATATCATTGTTTTAGGCGGTGGCATGTCCAATATTGAAGCGCTGTATGGAGACTTGCCTGACGCGATTGCGCCCTTCGCATTCATAGAACATTTTGACACGCCGATTGTAAAAGCTCACCATGGTGACAGTTCAGGTGTTCGTGGCGCTGCATGGCTATGGTGAGGCGCGTGGCAGAACGCGTTAGATAAGGAAGCATTTTGTTACACTATCTTACTGTCATATTTGCATGCCAATTGGCCGGCGAAATACTGGTAACGCTGGTGGGCATATCGGTTCCAGGCCCTGTCATCGGAATGGTCATTCTGTTTTTATTCTTGCTTGCGCGCGGTAGCATTCCCAAAGAGTTGGCGAGTGTCGGTGACACGCTTCTTAGCAATTTATCGCTTCTGTTTGTTCCGGCAGGTGTTGGTGTCATGCTTCACTTCCAGTTGCTGGGTGAAGATTTACTGGCGGTGAGTGTTGCACTTATTGCTAGCACTGTTTTGACGATCATCGTTACCGCACTTGCCATGCAATATCTGAGCCGGATGTCCTCGCAAAAAGTACAGGGGACTGACGCAGATGAATAATGATCTTCAAGATATTTGGGTCTATCTGAGCGCTAGCCCATTAGCCCATTTAACATTGACCTTGATCGCATTTCAGATCGGTAATTTTATCTACAGAAAAGCAGGCATGAACCCGCTTCTTAATCCGGTGCTCATCACGGTTATTGTTGTGGTGGGATTTTTGCTTTTGTCCGGTACAAGCTATCGTGATTATTTTGATGGTGCGCAGTTCATCCATTTTTTGCTTGGGCCTGCAACTGTTGCTCTGGCACTACCACTCTATAGACAATTTGACCGGGTGAAAAAATCTGCCTTTGCGATTGTCGCAAGCATTCTCGCAGGCTCGTTAACCGCCATGCTATCGGCTGTTTTAATCGGCAAGCTCTTTACGGACTCCCAAGATGTTTTGGTCTCTCTTGCGCCAAAGTCGGTCACTGCACCAGTGGCTATGGGAATAAC
>CAZEPF010000120.1:0-8935 GCA_964514045.1 uncultured Rhizobiaceae bacterium
GCACAAACGCCACGGCGTTCAAACGGTTCAATCCAAGCCAGATACGCTCTAGTTCAACTTGGCTTTTACTTCAGCAATGCCTTGCTTAATCAGATCGCCAGACTTTGCGGCAGTCATTTTACCTGCAACTAATTGTTCAGCTGCAGCAACTGCAAGATCAACAGCACTTTCTCTGACTTCTGCAAGTGCAGAAGCCTCAGCTTGTTCGATTTTCTGTTCAGCCAAAGCTGTACGGCGTTCAACGAATTCTGCTGTTTTGCGTGCTGCATCATCTGCGAGTGCAGAAGCTTCACGTTTTGCAGCAGCAACGATTTCTTCGGCTTCTTTTTCGGCTTCTTTTCGTTTGCCCTGATAATCAGCCAGCATTGCCTGAGCCTCCTCACGCAAGCGGCGAGCCTCATCAAGTTCATCACGGATCTTGGATGTGCGATCATCCAAGCCCTTTGAAACCATGCCAGGAACTTTTAGGTAAATAATCAGTGCCAGAAATATGACCAGTGCAACGGTGGCCCATGCTGTAGCGTCCATGAGTGCCCCCTATTTGCCTGCGGCAGAGATTGCTTTTGCAATTTCAGCCTTCGTGGATGTACCGCCCATGAGAACTTTAACAATCTCATCGGTTGTATCTGCTGCGATCGTTCCGACCTCAGACATTGCATCCGCTTTAATCTTAGAAATTCGTGCCTCGGCCTCTGCCAGCTTATCAGCCAGATCAGCTTCAACCTTTTCACGTGCGTCGCTTGCTTCCTGCTTTGCTTTTTCAGTTGCTTCGGAAGCAATTGAATGGGCGTTGCGGCGAGCTTCAGCCAAATCATGCTCATACGCGGCATGGGCTGCTTCAGCTTCTGATTTCAAACGCTGTGCTTCATCAAGATCACGGGAAATCCGATCGTGCCGGCCTTCGAGAATGCCTGCAAGACGTGGAATAACCACGCGACTCATAATGAAATAGAACACACCGAAAGTAATCGCGAGCCAAAGAATTTGGGACGCAAAATACGTTGGGTCAAACGGCGGAAATGCTCCACCTGCTTCACCAGTACTTTCAGCGGCAAATGCCGTGCTGATCAACATTGGTTATCTCCAATAAGCCAAACTGGCGAAGCACAAAGCGCTCCGCCTGAGTGGATTTGCAATTCGAATTAAACGACGAAAAGCAGGAGAAGTGCAACGAGGAACGCAAAGATGCCGAGCGCTTCTGTCACCGCAAAGCCAAAGATCAAACGACCGAACTGACCGTCTGCTGCTGATGGGTTACGTAGAGCACCTGAAAGGAACTGACCGAAGATGTTACCCACGCCCATTGCTGCTGCGCCGATACCGATTGCTGCTAGGCCTGCGCCAAGAAATTTTGCTGCTTCTGCTTCCATTTTGAGGACTCCTTTATGGAAAATTCTAATTAAATTCAGTTAGGTTTAATGGTCTCCGGCATGGAGAGCATCATTGAGATACATGCATGTAAGCAATGTGAATACGTACGCTTGTAGGAATGCCACGAGGAATTCCAAAGCGGTGAGACCGATTGTCATCAGGAATGGCAGGATAGCTCCTACAATTCCAACGGCTCCAACACTACCCATTGATACGATAAAGCCTGCAAACACTTTTAAGGTGATGTGGCCCGCAAGCATGTTAGCGAAGAGACGAACAGAGTGACTGATCGGACGCGAGAAGAACGAGATGATCTCGATCAAAACAACGAGCGGCAATACAAACATTGGTACGCCGCTTGGTACGAATAATTTGAAGAAGCCAAGGCCGTTCTTATACAGACCATAAACAATGACCGTGAAAAACACCAATAAGGCGAGTGCTACCGTGATGATGATATGGCTGGTTACCGTAAAGAAGTACGGGAACATGCCGAACATATTGATCACAAGGATGAACAGGAACAAAGAAAAGACGAGCGGGAAAAACTTCATACCGTCCGAGCCTGCAGCATCACGCAACATTCCCGCTACAAACTCATAAGTCATTTCCGCAAAAGACTGCGAGCGATTGGGGATCATGCCACGGCGGCTTGTTGCCCAAAGAAAAAAGGCAGAGGTTACAATAACCGTTGCAACCATAAACAAAGACGAATTTGTGAATGAGATATTGGTCGCGCCAATTTCAAGGGGAATAAGTTCCTTGATGTTAAACTGACTAATTGGGTCGTTTGCCAATGTCTTTTCCTCAATATGAACCAGCACTCGTATGCTGTGTCCTAAATGTTTTCATTCGTCGTTGGCAAGGCCATCTTTGTTTGAAGCTTTCAGATCATATGATCCGGAAAGTTCGCCCGAGGCCCGCAACACATTCATTACTCCGGCAACAAACCCCAGCAATAGAAACACTATCATTGCCCAAGGTGTCGTTCCTACCAGCCAGTCGATACCATATCCCAGTATCGCGCCAACCAGAATTGCCGAGATAAACTCACTCGACAGCTTGAACGCATTGCCATATCCGTCCTTGGCTGATCTGCGTTGGCTGCCATCGGATTGTTGTTGAACATCGCGGCCAAGCCGTTTGTTCATATCCGCGAGCCGGTCACCAAGATCGGACGTCTGATCTGTTTTTTTATCCTGCGGCATTTCACATTCCAATCATGGCATAATCTGTTCGCATATCGCTCATACTAACCGATAACGCTGCAACAGAAATATGTGAGAAAAACACCTGAACCAAAACAGACCAAAGTTGGGCGCAACATAGTTTTGAGCGCGCCCGCTGTCAAGCAAGGTTGAATACGTCTAAAGTATTGGAAATGAAGGCTTTTCAGAATGAAATTTTAACTGCGTCAATCCGCCAGAAGCAATTGGCGGATTTATACTCTTTTTCTGAGGCTTTCAGGGGCTAAATCTAGCCGATAAGCAGCCTATGACCAGCCACCCTTATAGGTGCGGTAAAAGATGTGAAGGCCGATCTTGCCTAGACGCTTCATCTTTTTGTTCCATTTAGGATTCACGTAAGTCGCGTGATAATGTGTGGATGAACCAACTTCTGGCAACCAGATGCGCCCGGACGTGGTTTCTGCGGCAACATGTTCAGCAACACTGAACAGTCTTTTATTGTTGATGCGGTCCTTGATACGGTCACATGCGAATGAAAACTGGCAACGGTTACGCCAATGTTTGTTCTGGTACACCACACCGCAAATCGAATTTGGATAATGCGGGTTACGCACACGGTTGAGAATCACCTGGGAAACTGCGGCCTGACCTTTTACCGGCTCGCCGCGTGCTTCAAAATAAATCCCACGAGCAAGGCATTGTTGCTGACGATGTGAAAACGAATTCTTCGGCAGAGGGTCATCTGCCCATGAATGGTCACCTTTATTAAGGCGTGGCAGAATTTTCACAGGCTGCTCTTCAACCAGAACAGCGCTGAACGGCGAATGCTTGAGCTTTGGCTCAGGCGCGTAGGAAAGAATGGAACTGCGCGATTGCTCCACCAGACTTGCAACCATAACCGGAAGATCTTTAGGCGCTCCGAGGTCTTTTGGTTTGTTGACATGAAAAGCACTGGCAACCTGCATGGCTTCTTCGCTTGGCTTTGGTTTGACGAACATACGCGCAAACTTTTTACCCGGCTGAAGCGATTGCATCATGCTTTGGCGCTCAAGGACGGAGCCAGCAGAAAAATCTTTAGGTGCGCTTCTTGCAGTTGTCTGAACAACACGCTTGCCTTTTAAGGCACGGTTGATGCGCTGTGGTTCTGCGGTAATGCGAACGGTTTCACTTACTTCCAGACTTGCAGACACACTACCTGTGGTGATGCGGTCTACTGTGGCTTTTTTGGAAGTCTCGGTATCAATGGATGCAATAGAGTTACCACTGGGTTGCTCAATGTGCATCAACCAGCGGTGCTCGGCTTTTTTGCCCAGCAGTTCAGGCATATCCTGAAAGCCTGACGAGCCTGTATTAAGGACAATCGCAGATGCAGACAGTCCAACAACCAATGACGTTTTAACAAACAGTCGACCATAGGTCGCTGTGTTTTTGAGAGTGTTACGCAAAACAAGTCTCCACTCGGATACAAAACAAGGTCTTACTCGTGACCTGAGATGAAGATAGACTGTTAACCTTAATTGCCAGTTAAATGGCCGTTACCATTTCCTTAAAAATGGAAAACAGACACTGGCTTATTTCTTCTTTTTGCGGTTTGCGTATGGATTATCACCCTTGCGCATATACATGCGGATCGGTGTTGCGTTGAGATCAAAGTCTCTACGGATGGAGTTCACCATGTAGCGCACATAGGATTCCGGCAGGGAATCAGGGCGCGAACAATGGACCGCAAAAGTTGGCGGTCGGCTTTTTACTTGTGTCACATATTTCATACGAATTCTGCGCCCTGAGACTGCAGGCGGTGGGTGACTGTATTGAATGTCTTCGAGCCATTTATTGAGTTTAGCGGTCGCAATACGCCGGTTCCAAGCGCTATGCACTTCAAAGACGGCATCCATCAGCTTGTCGAGGTTTTCACCCGTCTCGCCCGAAATAGGTACGACCTTCAGGCCTTTGATTTGAGAAATATGCTCTTGGGATTGCAAAAGCAGTTCTTTTAAGACTTCCTGACGATCGTCAATCAAATCCCATTTGTTGAGTGCAATGACAGGTGCCCTGCCTTCACGGATGATCAAGTCTGCAATTTGCAAATCCTGCTTTTCGAAAGGCTTTGTAACGTCCAAAACGATGATCACCACTTCAGCAAATTGAACAGCGCGCAATCCATCAGACACTGAGAGCTTTTCCAGCTTTTCCTGAACCTTGGCTTTTTTACGCATTCCGGCTGTATCAAACAGACGGATCGTGCGGCCTTCCCATTCCCAATCAATCGAAATAGAATCGCGTGTGATGCCTGCTTCGGGTCCGGTTAAAAGGCGCTCATCGCCGATCATCTGGTTGATGAGCGTGGACTTACCCGCATTGGGTCGCCCCACCACAGCGATCTTTAGAGGCTTATCCTCATCGGCAATGGCTTCTTCATCTTCTTGTGGGTAAGCCACATCTTCGCCAACCGCATTTACAATCGCATCATGCAGGTCTGCCATGCCTTGCCCATGCTCTGCAGAGATTGGCACCGGATCACCAAAACCAAGGCTAAACGCATCATAATAACCTGCTTCGCCAGGCTTGCCTTCCATCTTGTTGGCAACCAGCACAACCGGACAGGTGGCTTTACGTAGAATTTGCGCAAAGGTGCGATCATCGGGAAGAATACCCGTGCGGCTATCGACGAGAAACAAACAAATGTCTGCTTCTGCAATGGCTGCACTGGTTTGTTCCCACACGCGCCCTTGCAAACTGTCTTCGGGTGCCTCTTCCAGACCTGCTGTATCAATAACCTGAAACTCAAGGGCGGCGATAGAAGCATCAGCAAAGCGACGGTCGCGCGTAACGCCGGGCGTATCATCCACCAGCGCGAGTTTTTTACCGACCAATCTATTAAATAGAGTCGATTTTCCAACATTGGGCCGGCCGATAATGGCAACAGTGAAACTCATAAACTTCTGCAGCCTCCAAGGCGCTGACTATAGGAATTACCCTTGCGCAGCCTGTTTCGGCTTAACGCCTTTGCCTGCAAGCAATTCCAACATGATGCGAGCGCGTTCCTGAATGCCCTGCGGTGATTGAGCATCATCAATGATGGATTGGAACCAGACCAATGCGTCCTCAAGCTTACCTGCTTTCCACGCAGCCAGCCCTAGGCCTTCACGTGCGGTATGGCGAAATGACTTTCCCGTATCGGCCATTTGCTGCAATCGGTCCGAAACCTGATCAACCGTGCCGTGATCAACCAGTAATAGACCTGCACGAAGACGTGCTACCTTTCTCAAGGTTTCGTCAAAACTTGTGTCATTAGAAATTGAATCGAACGCTTCAATGGCCTTTTCAGGATTGCCCTGTTTTGCGTATTCCGCGGCAAGCCGGATATTTGCAAGTGCGGGATATTGGCCGGAACCGTCTTTACTCAACTCTTCAAGTTTTGCGATTGCTTCATCGTGCTTGTTTTCATTGGAAAGCTCGATTGCTTCCAGAAACCGGTCACCGGATGCAGCCGCTACGCTATCTGTATAATATTGCCAGTAGCGATAGCCTGCCGTAGCAATAACGATGCCCACCGCACCACATATAATAAGTAGCTTGTATTTTTCCCAAAATGTCTTGAGGCGATCTGAGCGTAGCTCTTCTTCAACCTCACGGATAAAACTGTCGTCTGACATGACTAAAACCTGTCTTCGGTATGCGCCTGTTGTTCAGGGGATGATATCAGTGTGGCTTCTACCGCGATCAGGTCTTCTATGCAATCACCGGAACGCCGATCAGCCATTCGTGAAGCCAGAACATAAATAAAGCCCATACACCAAGGCCAATCACGATAGAGAGAATGTCTCCCATCGCTGATGTTTTATCGGGAAATGACTGGTTGCGCTTATTGGTATTGATCACCAATATGACAGCCCATGCGAGAAATCCGCCAAACAGTAACCAGCTTGCTAGATCACCATTTACCAGCAAATGACCAATTGCCCAGATTTTCACGCCAATCAGTTGCGGGTTTTTTACTGTCTTTTTAATGCGGCCTGTTGGTAATTGACTTGCCACCAGCAAAATCATCGCAGGTATCATCAGCAAAATTTGAACATGAGTCGTCCATTTGGGTGACGAATATAAAAACACATTGTCAAACCGTGCCTGTCCGTAGCCGTATATAAGAAGCACAAATCCACCTATGGAAAGAAGTGTGTAAAGCCCTTTCCATGCACCCGCTCCACGCGCGGCAATGAAGTTTTCACGCAAGCGAGGCGCAAAAACCCGCGTACTGTGTATGCCCAGAAAAACGACCAACCCTGCAATCAACCAAAGCATTTTGAAATCCCCGTGGTAAAATTCCGCAATAAACGGTTATTCTTTTTTTCTTAGCAGGAAGATAAAGCCATGGCGATCAATATTGAAAGCGCAAAGAAACGCCTCGACGACAAAAGGGCCGAGTTGGAAAGCCTTTCTGAAATCTCGAAAGACGCAAGAGACACGGTCGAACTTGATCAACAGGCCGTCGGCCGCTTATCGCGTATGGACGCGATGCAGCAACAGGCCATGGCGGAAGCACAGGAGCGGGCACGGCAGCTAGATTTACAACGCATCGAACTTGCCCATCGTCGTTTGCGTGAAGGCGATTATGGGTATTGTGTCAATTGCGACGAGGAAATTCCAGACGCACGCCTTGCAATAGATCCGATGGCCGAACGCTGCATCAACTGCGCCTGACAATTATTTAGCTGCACCTTCTGCCTGTTTTTCCAAAAACTCTTTATCAATGTCTGGAAGTTCTTCGCCATCAAGTGCGGCTTCAAAGGACTGCAAACGTTTGTAGATCGACATCAGTTCAACAATCGTTGTCCAGGAATTTACTAAAAACTGGAACGAATTAGATACCTGACTGAACGCGGTTAAAATCTGCTGGAGAATACCAAAGGTGATTTTGCCAGCCGCAATCGTTGGAATGAGGATCATATAGGAGAAAATATTATCTGCTTGAATGTACAGACCGCGAAACACGTTGAAATACATGTAGTGGAAATAGAGCTTGAAATAGTTTGTTCGAACATTTGAAAACAACTCGCGAACAGTAGGCGGCTTGGCACGATCATAATCATCTTCGCCATAGACAAGCTCTTTACGGTATGCAGCTTCTACACGCTGGTTCTTAAATTCCAGGCCAGGAAGTTTAATACCCACTGCAGCCAACAGTACCGTACCAAACACGGACCAGAATATTGCAGCAAAGAAAAGCGGGGCAGGAATTGCGCCTACAATTGGCAATTCGCTGACATGAATAGAAAGTGCGAACAGAATTGGCAAGAATGCAAACAGGGTCATCACCGAATCAACGACGTTCACGCCGAGGTTTTCCATGATGGAGGCAAATCGCATCGTATCTTCCTGCACACGTTGAGATGCACCCTCAATATGGCGGACCTCTTTCCAGCGGGACATATAATAGTCGTTCATCGCGGTGCGCCAGCGGAAGATATAGTGACTGACGAAAAATTTTGTGATGACGTATGAAACCATCCATACCAATGCAATCTGCGCAAAGATAATGATCAACCCGTAAAGGTCGGCAGCCGTTGTGGTTGATTCTTGCGAGAGCGCGTTTTGAACTGAATCAAAAAACGGGCGCCGCCAGTTATTGATCGCAACCGATACCTGCACAGAAAAGTAGGTCGAAAACAAAATCAATGCAGACCCCAGAATGGACCATAGCATCCATTTATTATTTGAAAATCTATACCAGAACGCTGCGAACAGAGCCGTGATGACGGCATAATATATATAGAACCACTGAAACGACTCGGTCGCAAAGTGCCCCATACCAATCACCGGATTATCGCCTTGGCCCTTAACTTCAAAGCCGAAGAACGCGGCTATGTCGGTGCCTATTGTGTACCAAATCAGAACGGAAATTGCCGCCCAGATCACTATGCTTGGAAAGAACAGTTTCGGATTTGGAAAAAAGGAATGAAACACTGATTCGGCTCCGGTGTTTTAAGACTAGTGTCAGTCCTAAAGCTACGCGAGGAGACCTGCAAGGTTTCAATGTTCACAGACTTGGGAAGAAAAGTTTTTCAAAAATGATTCCTCATGTGCATTTGCGCACAGCCAACCCTGCCAACACAAGCTAAGTTCAATTCAACAAAGAGGTTCTGCTCCACAGAACGCCCACTTAACGTAATTGGAGCGGAATGAAGTTCTCCCGGTCAACGCCCCTTACCGGGGGGACTTCTTAAAATACAGTTCTCTTTGGTTGCTGGTAATGCCCCTTCCGGCGCCTCTGGGGACAGCCGCCCTTCTCTCATGAGTTGGGCGGCTTGTGTTTTTTTAAACGAATTAGAGCGTGTCTGTCTTGGATTGCATCGATTTGATGGGTTGGATTTTTGATT
>CAZEPF010000121.1:0-8931 GCA_964514045.1 uncultured Rhizobiaceae bacterium
ATCAAAAATCCAACCCATCAAATCGATGCAATCCAAGACAGACACGCTCTAGGCTACTTTTCTAATTTCCTGCGCGTCTTTGTGCGCCTGAAAAAACGTATCAGCAGCAATACTGGCAAGGGATGCACGGTTAAGCGTGTAGATATGCACCGACTCAAACCCTGCAATTGCCAGGTCATGAATTTGTGCTTTCAATATTTCTGTAGCGACTTCGTTTTCATTGTCGCCGCAGGTCTGCTCATCGCTAAACACGTCATGAATAAATTGCGGTATGTACGTTCCGCAAGATTTTGCCATTTCTACGACCTTCTTGAAATTGTAGATCGGCAAAATGCCCGGAACAATAGGAATCGTGATGCCAGCAGCCCTAGCCTCTTCAACGAACTGGTAGAATTGCGAGTTATCAAAAAAGAATTGTGTAATCGCACGGCTTGCACCCGCATCCTGCTTTTCTTTCAAAACGGCCAAATCCGCATCTCTTGAACGCGCGAGCGGATGCGTCTCCGGATAACAGGCAACCGCAATATCAAAATCATGATGTCGTTTTAACGTTTGAACAAACTGGGCTGTCGAATTGAAATATTCTTGTGAGTTTGCTTCGCGACTATCACCTCGCAAGGCCACAATCCTGCGAATGTTCTTTTCCCACAAATAATTGGCAAATTCTGCAACGTCAGCAGGAGTAGAGCCTGTGTAGGTCAAGTGGCTGGCAACAACGCCATCACCTTGCTCAGCAACCGTATCAAGAGTTTTTATTGTACCATCGCGATCAGAACCTGACGCACCATAAGTGACACTTTGAAAATCTGGCTGATATTGCGACAAAACCTCAACGGTTTCTTTCAATAGGTTAGAAGCGTTCTCATTGCGTGGCGGGAAATATTCAAAGCTGACACTAGGCATTTTACGAATCTCCAAAACTGAACATAGAACTTCAATATCACCATAAGGATAAATTGTAAATAATTATATAAAGATATCTTTATGTCTTGATTTATTAAAGCTTCCCGCATACCACTGCCTAAAAGTTCATCGTCGTAAAATCGCAATACCATGTCGCGCTAATTCGAGGAAAACGCACCATTTAGGTGCATGAATTTTGAAAGTAGAAAACAGTCATCCGCGCCAGTTGCGGAATGCAGCTATCAAGGTTTCGCAATGACACACACCATCGTCGCGTCAGCAACAAAAGAAGTAATCATCGGCTTCGACCAACCATTCTGTGTGATTGGCGAACGCATCAATCCAACGGGCCGCAAAATCCTCAATGAGGAATTGGAAAACGACAACTTTTCAAGAGTAGAGAGTGATGCCATTGCGCAGATTGCAGCAGGTGCCAGCATTCTCGACATCAATTCCGGCGCTGTATTCTCAGGCAAAATGGCGGCTGATCCCCGTTATGCGGATAATAACTTTGTTGAGCCGATCCTAATGGAGAAACTCGTCAACGTGGTGCAGGCCGTTACTGATTGCCCGCTATGTATTGATTCATCGGTACCAGGCGCTTTGGAAAACGGACTAAAAGCTGCCAATGGCCGCCCTCTTCTCAATTCTGTAACGGGTGAAGAAGAGCGCTTGGAAATGGTGCTGCCTTTGGTGAAGAAATACGATGTTCCAGTTGTTGCGATCTCGAATGACGATACAGGGATTTCAGAAGACCCTGACGTGCGCTTCGCCGTTGCAAAGAAAATCGTAGAACGGGCAGCAGATTTCGGCATTCCGGCAAATGACATCGTGGTCGACCCTCTTGTTATGCCTATCGGTGCAATGGCTACGGCAGGACACCAAGTCTTTAGGTTGGTCAGACGTTTAAGAGAAGAGTTAGGCGTAAACACAACGTGTGGCGCATCCAATATCTCATTCGGATTACCAAACCGACATGGCATCAACAATGCGTTTTTGCCAATGGCATATTCTGCGGGCATGACCAGCGCGATCATGAACCCTGTTGCGCTGCCTGTTGGGCCAAAGAAAATCGCTGAGAAAAAAGCACAAATCGAAGCCGCAGGTGTCGTTCTTCCCGAAGGCATGGATGATGAAGCATTTGTAAAGCTATTTGGCCTAGGCTCAACGAAACCTCGTGCAGGCAAAGAAATGGAAGCCATTCGTGCAGCAAACTTCCTACTTAATCAGGATGATGGCGGTGCGGCTTGGATTTCATTCAACAAGGATCCGGACGCTGCACCAGCAGGCGCTCGTGGCCGACGTACAGGCGGACGTGCCTCAAGAAGATAATTGATAGACCAACCAAAGACGAAACAGCATTTCATGACAGACGCCCAAGATCACCTCGTTTTATTCATGCCATCAGGCAAGCGCGGTCGGTTTGCCAAGGGTACGGAAGTTATCGAAGCAGCCCGTGAGTTGGGTGTCTATGTAGAATCAGTGTGCGGCGGCCGTGGCATCTGCGGGCGCTGCCAGATTGAAATACAAACCGGTGAATTTGCCAAACACGGCATTTCTTCGAAGGCTGAAAATATTTCAGGCTTTAGCGCCAAAGAAACCCGATACGCAGAAAAACGTGACCTTCCAGAAGGCCGTCGGTTATCATGCTCTACAACCATTGAAGGTGATCTGGTCGTAGATATCCCGCAAGACGGGCAGATCAATGCAGCCGTTATTCGCAAGGTTGATGATGGTCGGATCATCGAGAGAAATCCTGCTGTGCAACTGTGTTATGTCGAGGTTGAAGAACCTGACATGCACAAACCTTTGGGCGATCTCGATCGCCTAAAGTTAGCGTTAGAACATGATTGGGGCTGGGAAGACTTGATGGTCGACAGCCATCTAATGCCCCGCATTCAACGTATTTTGCGTAAAGGCGATTGGAAAGTAACAGCCGTTATCCATAAGGATATGGAGACAGCCCGCCCGTCTATTATTGCGCTTTATCCAGGCCTAAAAAACGATGCATACGGCATCGCTTGCGATATCGGCTCAACCACAATCGCCATGCATTTGGTCTCACTTCTTTCAGGTGAAACCATCGCATCATCTGGCACACCAAACCCCCAAATTCGCTTTGGTGAAGACTTAATGAGCCGTGTCTCCTACGTGATGATGAACCCAGACGGCCGAGAAGCAATGACAACCGCCGTTCGCAATGCACTCAACAACCTGATCGAGAATGTGTGTACCGAAGCAGCTGTTGAGCCACGTGATATCTTTGACTTGGTATTTGTTGGCAATCCAATCATGCACCATTTATTCCTTGGCATTGACCCGACAGAACTGGGCGGTGCGCCATTTGCTTTGGCGGTATCTGGTGCAGTTCACACATGGTCATCAGATTTGGATTTAACGGTTAACCCGGGCGCACGGGTTTATGTCCTCCCCTGTATTGCAGGGCACGTAGGCGCGGATGCTGCCGCGGTTACCCTATGTGAAGGCCCGCACCGTCAAGACAGCGAAATGCTGGTGGTTGATGTGGGAACAAACGCAGAGATTGTATTGGGCAACGCAAAACACACTGTTGCAGCTTCATCACCTACCGGACCTGCGTTTGAAGGTGCCGAAATTTCATGCGGCCAACGCGCTGCACCGGGTGCAATTGAACGCGTTCGCATTGATCCTGATACGCTAGAACCAAAGGTCAAAGTAATCGGCATAGAAATGTGGTCTGATGAACCAGGTTTCGAAGGCGCATCCGGTGTTACCGGCGTCACTGGCGTATGTGGCTCTGCCATCATCGAAGTTGTTGCTGAAATGTATCTCGCGGGCATCATCACAGAAGATGGTGTGATCAATGGATCAATGGCTGAAAAGTCGGATCGCATAGTCGCGGACGGGCGTACATTCTCCTACGTTCTTTGGCGTGGCAAACAAGAGTTGAAAATCAACCAAACAGACGTGCGCGCCATCCAATTGGCAAAAGCTGCCCTATATGCAGGCATCAAATTGCTGATGGACAAGAAAGGCATATCATCTGTCGACTCAATTTCATTTGCGGGCGCTTTTGGTACGTTCATCGATCCAAAATACGCGATGGTGCTGGGTTTAATTCCCGATTGCGATCTTACAAAAGTAAAAGCTGTTGGTAATGCCGCTGGCTATGGTGCCAAAATGGCACTGCTTAATCGTGACTTCCGCCGTGAAATTGAAGTCACCGTAACAAAGATAGAAAAAATCGAAACTGCATTGGAAGCAGATTTTCAAGATCACTTCGTTAACGCCATGGCCATGCCAAACAAGGTAGACCCTTTCCCTAATTTGGGAGAAGTCATCAACCTGCCCCAGAAACAGGCAATAACCGATTTAGACGTTACAGACAGTGCATCAACAGGCAGAAGACGCCGTAGACGCGCCAGAACGTAAAGCAGTCCCTGCGAAACGGAGACTTAACCATCTAAGTCTATATTCTACATTAAGACCCGTGAAACTGATATACCAAGTATGGTTTTGGCTTTTTGTTGGAATGAGAATAGACCCATGGATGAAGACGTCATACATCACAGCCATATAACCGGGCACATCAAGGCAACTAACATTGTCGAAACAGCCGGAATGCAGCTTCAAAAACTGGCAGCAAACGCTGCGCAAATCACTGATTTTGTTGGCCTTTCCCTCGTAAATCGCCTGGTGAAGACTGTATTCCCAAGCAAACGCATGGTCCGCACCCAACTACTTGAAGATACAGTATTTGACTACCCTTATGGCGATGGATATTGGAGCAGGCTCTTAAACAGACGTGTGCCCTATTCCGCGGAAGAAGAAAGTTTTCTTCGAGCAATCCGCAACTTGGATTATGCATATATCGATTGTGGTGCGAATTATGGATATATGTCCGTTTTGGTTACGTCGCACCAGTATGGAGAGAAACCGGTAATCTCGATTGAAGCATCCGGCTCAACCTTCAAACTTCTCAAACGGAATTGGGAACTAAACAACAAACGCTTCGAAATTCAACACAATGCAGTTTATTCACAAAGCGGCAAAAGTGTTGAAATCAGTGACGATAAACATGAGGCTCGCTCAATTGCGGGTGCACAAGAAAGCAAAGCGGATAATTCTGTCACCACCATTTGTTTAGATGAACTAGAAGACTGGTATGTCAAAACCAAACGCAAACATCTCATCATCAAACTGGACGTAGAAGGCGTTGAAATTGATGCTCTGCAGGGTGCTCAATCACTATTAAAGCTTGATCCCTGCATCATGTTTGAGGACCACGGCAATGACATGGCCCATACGGTTGCTACATATCTCAAGAATGAACTTGAAATGCGAATTTTCTTTTCTGACAAAGATGGCTGCCGTGAATTGTTTGATCTTAGTGAGATGAATAAGATCAAGAAAAACCCGCGTAATGGATATGACTTTGTCGCTGCTAAAGGTGATTTTTGGCCTGATACTATTCTAGGGTTAAACTATTAAATTCTGGATCGTGTAAGTTTGCTTATTTAGGAACTGCATCTGATGATCAAAGCTGCAATTTTTGATGTATTTGGCACTGTAGTAGACTGGCGCACTGGCGTCGCAACGGTATGCCAGTCAGTATTCACTCAAAAAAGTATAGATTTTGATCCCTATCTATTCGCAGACATGTGGCGCGGTCAGTATCAGCCAGCCATGGAGCGTATTCGCTCTGGCAATCGCGGATATGTGGCCCTTGATATTCTACATCTCGAAAATCTAGAGCATGTCCTTCAAGAAACAGGGCTATCAGGCCACTTTAAAAATAACGAAAAAGCAGAACTAAACACCGCATGGGAACAGCTGCCTCCTTGGCCCGATAGCGTGTCAGGGTTGAAAAGCTTCAACAAGCGAATGATTATCGCCCCCTGCTCCAACGGATCTATCTCGTTGATGACCCGACTTGCAAAATTTGGTGGGCTTCCCTGGAACTGCATTCTTGGTGCAGAGGTTGCCCAAAATTATAAACCCCATCCAGAGGCATATCTGAAATCTGTAGCAGCCCTACAATTACAGCCAGATGAAGTAGTAATGGTGGCAGCTCATAATAATGACCTCGAATCTGCCCGCCAAAATGGACTGAAAACGGCATTCATCCCGCGAATTACCGAATATGGGTCTGATCAACAATCTGATTTGGAAGCGACATCTGACTGGGATTTCACGTCAAAAGATCTCCTCACACTCTCTGAACACATAAAATTGTGAAATTTTTCGCTTATTTTTCAATAAATGAAGGCTTCTAGGTAGTCTTTTTTATTGCAATTGCGACGAGCTATGTCAGTGTCTTCCAAACGATAGCATTTGAGGGCCAGTGCTATGAATATCCAAGAGTCTGAATCGACATTCACTGTAGTCACCGATGATACGTCAAATCGGTCGATTGTTTTCTTTCTTGTTCAAGATTTCTCAATGATGGCCTTTGCCACAGCAATCGAACCACTTCGCATTGCAAACCGTATGCTTGGCCGAGAATTTTACACATGGCGCATTGCTTCTTTAGATGGTGGTCTTGTTCGCGCATCGAATGGAATTGAAGTCACAGCACAAACCAGTTTGAAAGAAGAGAGGGATAATCTTTCGTCTTCAAGGCGTCCTTCCAATATGTTCCTATGTTCTGGGATTGGAGTAGAAAACGCAGAAAACCGCTCGCTCTATGCATACATCCGGGAAAATAAAAACAGCGGTGTCACCGTAGGTGGTATCTGTACCGCAGCATTCCTGCTTGCAGCAGCTGGCCTCTTGAAAGGTAAGCGTTGCGCAATTCACTGGGAAAATCTACCAGGCTTTGCAGAACACTTCCCCGACGTGGAGGTCTATGCCGATCTTTACGAAATGGATGGCAATACCTGGACCTGCGCAGGTGGAACAGCTTCACTGGATATGATGCTATCCATGATCGAAAGCGATCTTGGCGAAGAGCTTGTAAACAGCGTATGTGAGCAAGCCCTAACTGATCGCGTTCGCAACCCGAATGATCGCCAGAGATTGCCTCTACGCGCGCGCCTCGGCGTTCAAAATACCAAGGTGCTATCGATTATCGAATACATGGAGGCAAACATTTCAGAACCTCTTCAGTTGATCGAAATTGCTGATTTTGTCGGTCTGTCACGCCGCCAGATAGAACGATTGTTCCAACAGCATATGGGCAGATCACCAGCGCGGTATTATCTTGAAATAAGACTCGACAGGGCACGACATTTGCTGATGCAATCGACCATGGCAGTTGTCGACGTTGCCATCGCGTGTGGCTTTGTATCAGCCTCGCATTTTTCTAAATGTTATCGTGAAATGTACGGAAAATCTCCGCTACAAGAGCGCGTTTAATCAGGGTCTGCAGAGTTTACCGGACGCACAACTAGAAAATTTTGTACAGGTGTAGAACCCGCATGAGAGAGTTGAGGCTCTCCCAAATGCCAAACTTGAGTGGATCGCCCACCGTCAAGAGCCAGAGCAGAATCACAACCAAAGAAACCACCAACATTTTTTGAGCGCATAAGCCAACCCGCTTCAAACAAGGTCAAACCTCCGCGCGTAATGGTAGCAAGGATCACATCTCCATTATCGAGCCCGCACAATATAGTACGCGCCTTAGCGCTTCCTACATTGCTGCCCATAGACCAGACGCTACCCGGTTCAATTAACATCGGTCTTGATTGAATAACATCAAATTCGTTTTTTGGGATGCCCTCATGCGTAGGCTTAAAAACAAGTCCCTCTTTAGTGAATGTTACCGTGCCACCAGCACTGCTCCACCCTTTAGAAAGAACAGTGTCATCCAGCCTCAAATAACCAATCGGATAAAGCTCACTTCTTGAGTTAATGGCAAAAAATCCACCATTGGTGACAATCACAGCACCTTCGCTTTCACCAATATCACGAGCGCGAGAACCACCCGGGCTTTTTTGTGTGAGAATTGAAAGCTCAAACACTCGAGGAGAAATACGATAGGCGGAAACGGTCAATCCGGATGGGGTAATAACCCGCATCAATGAAAGCCCTTCTTCCAGTTCATCCCACGCAGATTGGTCAAGCGCAGACAAAACAGGCTGTACAGCAGGTGGCACAGATTGAGCATGCGCACTCGTCAAGGGCGCACCCCATATCAGCATTGCCAATAGAAAGAAATAAATCCTGCTCAAAATCATACCAGCCCAACGGTTATCGTCAGGCAAGATACCATAAGGCCCAGCTACCTCAAGGTGCTAGGCCTTAGTATCGTTAAGTTTTAGTGGACGATTACAAACGCCTGATGGCCTGGATGCTACCAATTCTATAACCGGATACTTTTACCTGGTTGGATTGGTTGCCGCCTAGAAGCAAAACACGTCCCTTCTTTTGACCATGGTAAATACCAACATGATGGCCGTGTTTTGTGCGCACTACAACAACATCACCCGCTTTGGCATGTTTCAGTTTTACGCTCTTACCAACACCTTTCCAACTTGCCGCCCGCATATAACCATTCGGCACTTTCTTACCAGCGCGCTTAACAACCGTACCAACAAACGCACCGCACCAGGGTGTTCGGCGTGGGTTGATACCAAGTGACTTGCTTAATCGTTTTGTATGTTTTTTTTCATGCAAACCAATATAGCTTTTGGCAATTCGGTAAACACCTGCCTCTGCATTGGTTAAAGAGAAAGGCCCGATTGCTGAGACCGTCAAAACCGTTATTGCAATCATAAATTTGCGCATGCGAAATTGCATTCCGCGCCCCACGAAATCCATCAAATTCGTATTCCTTATATCGTTAAAGAAATGCGATCATGGCAATGTAGGAAGAGAAATTGCTCATGAATCAACATTTCAGGTGAATTTGATAAGCAATTGAAAACAGACAGAAATGCGGCGTGCAGAACACAGTTTATTACCATGTTCTACATCCGTGATTTGTCTTAACGGAAATTAACTAATTAGAAGTTGAGTGCAGACTTTATTATGCCACTGCACTCAGACCAAAACTCTAGAGCGTATCTGGCTTGGATTAAACCGTTTGAACGCCGTGGCGTTTGTGCT
>CAZEPF010000122.1:0-8860 GCA_964514045.1 uncultured Rhizobiaceae bacterium
GGTGATCTTCATGGGGTCACCACGATATTGCCCGTATGCTCTTTGGCGATAAAGGCAGTTTGTGCTGCGTGTAATTCTTCGAGCGGATAGGTTGCGGCGAGGGCGGGTTGGATTTCACCGTTCTCAATGTATTTCACAAGATTTGCGGTAACCTCAGGTGCTATGACTGTTGATCCGGCGAAGGTGAGATCGCGCAGATAAAAAGTGCGAAGATCAAGTTCAACCATGGGTCCAGCAATCGCTCCGGAACAGGTATAACGGCCACCGCGCTCTATGATGTCGATGAGTGTTGGCCAATAGGGGCCGCCGACAACATCCGCAACGACAGTGACTTTGTCATCGCCGAGGGCTGAATGCAGGTTAGAGGGAGCGCGGCTCAAAATTCTGTCTGGGCCGAGTTTCATAACTTCTTCGTGTTTTGCGTCTGAAGCCATTGCGATCACGCGTGCACCACGGCGTTTTGCCAGTTGTACCAATGCGCCGCCAACACCGCCTGATGCGCCGGGCACCAGCACGGTATCATCCGCCGTCACATTCGCTCGAGTCAGCATTCCTTCTGCGGTGGAATAGGAGCAGGAGAAGGTGGCCAGTTCCGCATCGCTCAAACCGGAATTGATCGTAATTGCATTGACTGATGGAATGGTTGTGTATTCCGCAAAGCCACCATTGCGCTCTGAGCCGAAATACCCTGTCTTGTTCATATTGTCAGGATCGTTTGGATCACGAAGCCAATTGTCCGAAATGATTTTTTCGCCGATGCGAGTTTCATCCACGCCTTCACCAACCGCTACAATTACGCCGCAGACATCTGCTCCCTGAATGCGGGGGAAGGAAATGGGCGCTGCGCCCCAAGTCGGGTCTTCCTCTCCAACTTCTTCGAAGGCGCCGCCCGTGGTTGCTTGCGTCACGGTTTTTGAGTACCAGCCGGATCGCGTATTAACGTCGGTATTGTTCAGCCCGCACGCTTTCACCTCGACTAACACTTCGCCTTTGGCAGGCGTGGGAACAGGCCAGTCATCATGCATGACCATTTGGTCGATATCGCCGTGCCCCATGGTTACCATGGCGCGCATTTTTGTGGGTATTGTCATTCTGCAGCTACCTTTTCGATGTCTGTTCTCGGCAAGAGGCTTTGCGGATCATAAGCGGGTTCGCCCAGCACTCGTGCTTTTCTGGGTTCGCCCGCAATGATAACTTCGAGCTCTGTTTCCGCCAAGGCGGCTTGCGGTTTTATGTAGGCAAAGGCGAGAATTTTTCCGGCCGTATGACCGTAGGCGACAGAGGCGGTTGAACCCACAACGCTTCCGTTAAACATAACCGCTTCCCCGCCGTGTCCATCCTCATCGCCATTGGGTTCGATTTCCAGATAGGCGCAAATCCATGGCAGATTATCCTCATTGGCAAGGGTTTCTTCTTTGCCCAGATAGTCCTTGTCTGTATTCACAAAACGCATCACGTCCGCTTCGGGCAAGGTTACTTCGTTTGTAAGTTCGCCTGCACCTTTGAAGCCTTTTTCCATCCGCATGACATTCATGGCAAATGAGCCGTAATCGGTAAGGTCGTGCGGCTCGCCTGCGGACCAAAGTGCGTTGTAGACATCAAGGCATGCTTCGTTTGGCATGTGGAGTTCCCAGCCAAGTTCGCCGGCGTAGGACATGCGGAACGCCCATAAATCATGACCTGCGATTTTTATTTCCTGTGCCGATAACCAGCGGAAGGAAGCATTGTCGAGTGGGGATTGTGTACAGCAAGCCAGAATGTCCCGTGACTTTGGACCATTGAGGGAAAGGGCGGACCATTCGCTTGAAAGCGCCTGAATTGTAAGCGTCTCGCCATTTAGGTTTTGGTTTAGATGATCCAGCAGGCGCTGCTCAAAGAATGCGGCGCAGACCAGATAAAATGCATCATCGCTCATTCGCACGATTGTAGTTTCAAGCTCTATCCGTCCGCGTTTGTTGAGCATATGGGTGAGTGTGATGGAGCCTGTTTTTTGCGGCATTCTGTTTGCGGTCAGGCGATCTAGAAATGTGTAAGCATCCTGTCCCTTAACAAGCACTTTTGTGAACGCGGTTACATCCATAATGCCAGCTGTTTCACGAACTGCTTTCACCTCATGGGCAATCATGTCGTGGACTTCATTTCTGCGAAACGAGTAGTGATCTCGTTGCTCTACACCGTTGCGTGCAAACCATCGAGGGCGTTCGAAGCCGTAGACTTCTTCATGCACTGCACCCTTCGATTTCAAAAGCTCATGCAAAGGTGATGGTTTGATGGGCCGACCTTCAAGGCGATTGAAATGGGGAAACGGAATTTCATGGCGTAGGCAATAATCTTCTTTTGCCTTGGTGACTTGCCATTCCTTGGTTGCGTAACTTCCAAAGCGGCGCGGATCGTATTCGCGCATTGAAATATCTGATGCACCGTGAACCATCCATCGGGCAAGTTCGCGGGTAAGTCCGGGGCCCCAACCGATTCCGATTTGGGTGCCGCAACAGCACCAATAGTTTTTAACGCCGGGTGCTGGGCCAATTAGCGGGTTGCCGTCCGGCGGGTGAGAGATGGCGCCATGGACCTCACGCTGAATGCCAAGCTTGGCAAAAATCGGCATGCGGTTCAGGCTTTCCTCCAGCCAAGGCATGACGCGATCATAATCTGCTTCGAACAATTCATTTTCCGCATCCCACGGGCAATGGTCTTCCCAAACTGTATTCGGATTGGTTTTTTCATAAATGCCGATTAGGCCCTTTTTTTGCTCCATGCGGATATAGCCGGAGACTTTTTTGTCGTCGCGGATAACGGGTAATTCTTTTTCGAGATTTTGGAATTCGGGCACTTCTTCAGTTACAAAATAATGATGCGTCATGGAAGTCATGGGAAGCTGGAGCCCTGACCATTCGCCCATTTGTCTGGCATAAGTGCCGCCCGCATTTACAACATGTTCGCAGGTAATTGAGCCCTGTTCGGTTTCCACAACCCATTCGCCATTGGCTGATTGCGTGATGTTGGTTGCGCGGCATTGGCGGATGATTTTTGCTCCAAGTTGGCGTGCACCAATCGCCATGGCGTGGGTCGGGCCGGACGGGTCGACATGGCCATCGTCGGGTGTATGAAGCGCACCCAATACGCCTTCGAGATTATAAAAGGGATGAAGCTCCCGGATGCGGTCCGGACCTACGAGTTCGATGTTGAAGCCAAGTGACCTACCGACGGATAGCGTGTGGCACAGCCAGTCCATTTCGTCTTCTGTATAGGCGAGACGAAAAGACCCGCAGCCGTGCCATGTGGAAGATTGCCCGGTCTCTTCTTCCAGAATTTTTGAATAGAGGTTGATGTTGTAGTCAACACATTTTCCAAGGCCAAACGAGCTTGTAGAATGGGTGATCTGACCGGCAGCATGCCATGTACTGCCGCTAGTGAGTTCTGCCTTTTCAAGCAGGACAATATCTGTCCATCCTTCATGGGCCAGATGATAGGCGAGGCCGCAGCCCATAATACCGCCGCCAACGATTACGACTCTTGCATGTGTCGGGAATTGCTTGTCTGACATTTTGCTTTCCGCGGTGAAAATAATTCTCGACACTCTAATTGAACATATGTACCATCGTCAATCATGAATGACACAAACGTATCAATTTCTGTTTTGGAGCGGCTGGCGGTTGAATTGCCAGAGTTGACGCCGGAGGCGCGAAAAGCTGCCACATACGTGTTGGAGAACCCGCGCGATGTTGGAGTTTCAAGCGTCCGTGAAATTGCGGAAGCTGCTAAGGTTAAGCCGAACACACTGGTGCGCATGGCGCGGCAAGTAGGGTTTGAGGGTTATGAGGATTTTCGCGAGCCGTTCCGAGATGCAATCCGCAATGGAAATGCGAATTTTCCTGACCGGGCACGTTGGCTGCAAAGCATTCGTAAGTCCGGTGATCTTGGTGAGCTTTATGCGGATATGGTTCAGGGCGCGCTGAAAAATATTGAAGACACGTTTGGCAATATTGATGCCGGTGACCTTAAGGCTGCTGCGGAGGTGATCTGGAAAAGTAATAATGTTTACACGCTTGGTGTGGGCGTCAACCATTCGAATGCAAAGAATTTTGTCTACCTCGCTTCAACTGGGATGATCCAGTTTCATGCCATTCCCCGTGAAGGGTCTACTGCGGTCGATGATCTTGCTTGGGCGGACGGGCACGATGTTTTGATTGCGATTACCTGCAAACCCTACAGAACTGAAGTCATTCAGGCTATGCGCTTGGCGAAGGCGCAAGGGCTTACCATTATCGGCATATCAGACAGTCCGGCGAGCCCGCTCGTGCGCGAGGCTGATTATGGATTTGTTGTCTCATCTGAAACGCCGCAGTTTTTTCCTTCATCGGTCAGCACGATTGCACTGCTGGAAACACTTTTGTCATTTGTGGTGGCGGTTGCCAGCGACAGAATTGTTACCCGCGTAGAAGAGTTTCACAAACGCCGCCATGCGCTAGGAATTTATGGAGACGACGACTGAATGCCTGAACCAATTCGCTCTCTTGATGCCCGATATTATACGGACCCGAAAATTTTTGAAGTAGAACGCCACGGGTTGCTCTCAAAGACATGGCAGTTCGCCTGTCACAGTTCTGAAATTCCGGAACCCGGATGCTATGCGGCATTTGAGATTGCCGGAGAAAACCTCTTTGCGGTGCGTGGGCGTGATGGGGAAATTCGAGTTTTCTACAATGTCTGCCAGCACCGCGCTCACCAACTGGTGGAAGGGTCCGGCAAGTCGAGTGTTGTTGTCTGCCCCTATCATGCGTGGACCTATGAACTAACAGGACAATTACGGGCAGGGCCAAATATCAAATCGGTTGATGGATTTGACAAATCCGGCATATGTCTGAGCGAGGTTCTTTGTGAGGAATTTCTCGGATTTTTATTCGTCAATCTCGATGATCAGGCAAAGCCGATGGATGACTGGTTTCCCAAGGCGCGGCAAGAGCTTGAGGAATGGGTTCCGAACTGGAACAGGCTGAAACCGATTGAGTGGGTGGAAATTCCTGAGAACTGTAATTGGAAAGTTTCGGTCGAGAATTATTCAGAATGTTATCACTGCTCGCTCAATCACCCGACTTTTGCCAATGGTGTGGTGAAGCCTGAGACCTATGATATCCAGCCGCAAGGCAAATGTCTGAGGCACACCACCGAGTGTCAGGCGCTTGAGAACATGACCTATGACATCAATTCAGGCTTTGAGCATTGTGAGGAATATTCAAGTTGGTTTTTGTGGCCGATGTTTTCGTTTCAGGTCTATCCTGGGAATGTGCTGAACACGTATCATTGGCGTGCGATTGACCATAATCATGTGGTTGTCTGGCGCGGTTGGTATACGATTGACGGAGAAGACAGCGAGATGGTTCGCAGGCTTGCGCTTCAAGACCGTGCCACAACTGTTGAAGAGGATATCCATCTGGTCGAGTCCGTGCAGCGCGGGCTACAATCGCGCGGATACAGGCCCGGTCCTCTGGTAATTGATCCAAAAGGTGGTGTGAACTCCGAGCATCCAGTCATGCATTTGCAAAGATGGATGCGGGAGGCAATTGATGGCTGACCAGAATCTCATGCCTTCCGAGTGGACGCCTGAACAAAAACTATTCCCCCATCAAGTGGGCTTTACCTGTCCACCTTTTGACTATGATGCTGCCCCGTCAGATTTTCTCCGTATGTGCCCGGAAACTGTTGGTGCTCATGGCTGGATGTTGCACGTTCCTGATTATGTGCATGGGCTTGATCAGCGAAAGGCGAATTTCAACAAACTGGAAGAGTTCACCCATTGTATGGGCCGCAACGGTGTCGATGTCTGCGGGCAGGTTGGGTCAAACTGGGTTCATGCAAGCGGTTTGGGCGTTGAGGGGATTCGTGAGCATTGCGAACGTTTGTCCGAAAAATACAAAACCTCATTTCACATGGCGGGCTATGCGATGGTGGAGGCTTTGCGGGCTATGAATGTTGAAAAAGTCGCACTTAACGCAGCCTATCACTGGCCGGAATGGTGGCGTGGAACAGTTGGTTTTTTAAAAGAGGCCGGGTTCGATGTGCTATGGGCGGGCAATTTTCATGATCAGGGCTGGTTTGAAACGCAGGAAGAGGTGAATTCACGGCGCTGGATTTTTGAAGGTGCCCTGGCAGAAAAAAGTTTTGCCTATGTCGCCGAGCAGGCACCGGATGCAGATGTCTATTTGATCAATGGCATGTGCAATTTTCGTTCAGGGCCAAACGGTTTGCCGCAACGCCCTCTGCACCTGACGCCTAAGCTGGAAGCCATGCTCGGAAAGCCGGTTGTCGGTCATGATACTGCATTATATTGGCGGTTGTTCAAGGAATTGAAACTTGCGCCGCAGGGAAATCACGGAAAGTTGCTGGAGACACTCTCATGAACAGGATTATTGCCCTATGGGCTGTACCACGCTCAACGTCGACCGCTTTTGAGTGGATGATGCGTCAGCGTGGTGATCTTGATTGCCTGCATGAACCGTTTGGCGAAGCATGGTATCAAGGCGAAGATCCGCTCTGGCCCCGTTTTACTGCTGGAGAAAAAACCACTCCCGGATTGAGCATTGAAAGCGTTTGGTCAGACATTCAGGCAAGAGCTGAGAAGTCACCAGTATTTCTGAAAGATTTTCCTCACTACATCAACCATATGTGGACGCCGGAATTTCTGGGCAACTTCACCCATGCCTTCTTGATACGCGATCCTGCCAAAACAATTCCATCGATCTATGACAAATGGCCGGACTTTGATGAGCTGGAAGTCGGCTTTCCGGAACAACGTGCGTTGTTTGACCTGTTGTGGGCT
Source organism: uncultured Rhizobiaceae bacterium (assembly GCA_964514045.1). Taxonomy (GTDB): domain Bacteria; phylum Pseudomonadota; class Alphaproteobacteria; order Rhizobiales; family Rhizobiaceae; genus JAALLB01. Next base: position 6,821 of record CAZEPF010000122.1, read on the forward strand.
TTGAATGGCAAACCTCCAGCGGTGATTGACAGCGATGATTTGCTGGAAGCACCAGAAGAAATAACGCGCACCTTTTGTGAGGCGGTCGGAATTCCGTTTATGAGGGAAGCGCTGACATGGGAGGCGGGCGGTGACCCGTCTGAACACAGTTGGTGGGATGGCGGATCGTTCCACGCCAATCTAGCAAAGTCTACAGGGCTGAAACCGCAGGCGCGAAAATATGTGGATTTAGCAGATGCGCCCGAACGTGTGCGGCGTGTTTACCGGCGCATGAAGCCACATTATGATCATCTCTATCAGCACCGGAGAACAGCGTGATTAAGGACTATTGGCAAAATTATCTTGATGGCAAGTCGGATGATTTAAGGTTACGTTTTGAAGTAACAAAATGAACTGACTTGTAAGCCGTCATTGCGCTGCGTCGATAGCGTTTATCGCAGACGCGACGGCATTGTTCACAAGCGTATGGTGGTCTGTCCAAGGATAGCCCCGCATTGTAATGACCGAATGCATGATCCCATGCAGGTGAGCCACTAGCCCATCCGCCGATTGTTTGACGGCTTGACCAGCGATTTGCTCTTTATGCATTTCAGCGATATTTGTGAAAAAAATATTGTAGTTTTCTAGCACACCTTCTTCCGCAATAAAGGACTGAACCATTTCTTTTGTTACGCCTGAACACATAAAGACCAAGTGATAGTGATCGACGTGCTGAAGCCAGTAACCCACGTAAGCCTGACTTGCTTTTAAAAGCCTTGCTTCCGGTGTTTTCTCGCCTTCTAAGGAGTTAATGACTTCGGAGAATGCGAGGCCGATTATGTGCTCCCAAAGACTTGATAGGATATCCAGCTTCGTGGGAAAATAACTATAGAGAGCCATTGGAGATAGCCCCAACTCTTGAGCCAATCGGCGCATTGATACCGCTTCGAACCCTTCTTCCAGAAAAAGCCTCAATGCAATCGCGGAGATCTCGGTGCGTCGCTCATTCAATGCTTCCGCTGACAACGTTGGGCGACCCCGTTCTACTTTTTTATTCATCTGGAGGTTCCGACTATCATTGTAGACTATCTATATCAGATTTATGTGTACGCGTATATTTTATTGACAAGCGCTCATATTAAATATACGCGTACACTAATTTTCTAGTCGACGATAGCAAATGCCTCTCTGCTGGATAAAATTAAGGCGATCCAGGCGTGGATCGGCAAACGGAGGTGATCAGAAATGGATTCATTATGTATGAAATAACAGTGGTACTTGTAGGACTATTAGCCGGTGCTCTCCTCACTGAAGGAATGGTTCTCGTTCCATTCTGGCGAAAAATGCCTGCCGAGCAATTCTATGATCTGCACCATTTGGCCGGCCCAAGGCTTTTCCGTTTTTTCGCTCCTTTGACTATGCTTGGAGTCATCGCACCGGTAGCACTTGCAATTTTAAACCCGGTTCACATTGTAGCGGCAATTGCAGCTGTGCTATGCGTTTTGGCGCTTTTGTCATTTTTTGTTTTCTTCAAAGATGTGAACATTAAGCTTTCTAAGCAACAATATGAATACGAAGAATTGCCTGATGTTTTGCGAAGATGGGCAATTTGGCATCATTCCAGAACAGGTCTTGTACTGATAGCATTCCTAATATTGGTGCTACAGCCATTTGAATGACTGTCTGCCTTCAGCCCTTATGGAACAGGTTGCACTACTTGCCTAAAGGAGTGATTTTGAGTTGCGTTTATATGTGATCGAATTGTTGTAATGTGGCATTGGTTTGCAATTGCATAGGATTGACTAACGACCAAATGAAATTGCTACTTCTTGTGTTGAAATCAATTTGTTGTAAGTCGGCTCCAAATAACTGACTTTCCTAAACATCCCCGTTGGTGGTGTCAGACTAATTCGAACTAGTCCCTGCAAGTTGCGTAAGGGTAGGGCGGATATCAATATGATCGAGTCGGTTTCTTTTGACACTAGAGCGTGTCTGTCTTGGATTGCATCGATTTGATGGGTTGGGTTTTTGATTTCAGCTAGGAAAATACCACAGCGCGAT
>CAZEPF010000123.1:0-8837 GCA_964514045.1 uncultured Rhizobiaceae bacterium
AAATCAAAAATCCAACCCATCAAATCGATGCAATCCAAGACAGACACGCTCTAGCCTGAATTATCGCTTGCGCCCTCTTTCGGGCCTTCGTCAAAGCCGACATAGATTACCAGATTGCGCTTATCGGGATCAGGGATCGAGATATTATTATCAATGTAACTGAACTTTGCCGTGCTTGCACCTTCCGGCAGGCTGACGGGAACCTGATAGAGTTCTGAATAGAAAACTTCGTTTGCCGTACTAACCAGTGCCACGCGGATTGGTGTATTGAGCGTTCCTGATGCGCCGGTGGGACCGTTAATGACACGGCCACGAATACCAACCTTGATGTTCAGTGTGTCGCCAACATAATTACATTCTCTTGCAACTTCGGTAACGGTTGCCTGAAAGCGTAGCGAGCTTTTTGCGTCTGGATCATCTCGAGATACGCCGTCCGCATAGGTGCGGTAGCTTTCCGTTCCAGCCCGAATAACAGTCTTTGGACAAAACGCTCGGACATCCTGCGACTTATCGAGTTTATCACCGATCAGCTTTTGCTGGCCAAGTTCAAGACCTTCAACTGCTTCTGAGGTTCCGTTTTCCGCAGAAGTACATCCAATGAGTATGGCACTTAACGATAGTGCCAATCCGATACGCGATACCCGTTTCATGTTTACGCCCGCTGTTTGTTGTTCGGTAGGATACAATTGTATCCCTTTTTAATTGCCAGAGAACCTTATAAGCAGCTAAAAGGCGGCAATCAAATGGTGAAAGCCAAATTTTCGATCAGAATTAGTAAGTATACCTCCCATGAAGTATGTCAGCACACGCGGTGAAGCGCCCGAACTTGGATTTCGCGATGTTATTTTAGCAGGCCTTGCCCGTGATGGTGGCCTCTATGTTCCTGAAAAATGGCCGCAACTAACCCACGAACAGATTACCGCAATGGCCGGACAATCCTATGCGGAAACGGCAAAGACCGTTCTCAAACCGTTTGTTCAAGGTGAAATTGCAGATGATGCGTTTGAAGCGATGGTGGACGCAGCCTATTCAAGCTTTCGCCATGAGGCGGTCGCACCGCTTGTGCAATTGGGGAGCAATCATTGGGTGATGGAACTGTTTCACGGGCCAACGCTCGCCTTTAAAGATGTTGCCATGCAGCTTCTTGCGCGTTTGATGGATCATGTGCTTGCCGAACGCGGTGAACGCGCAACAATTGTGGGGGCAACCTCAGGCGATACGGGCAGTGCAGCAATCGAAGCCTTTAAGGGTCGCGAGAACACCGATATTTTTATTCTGTTTCCAAACGGAAAAGTCTCCGAAGTCCAGCAACGCCAGATGACGACCATTACAGATGCAAATGTTCATTGCATTGCGGTTGATGGAGACTTTGATGCCTGTCAGGCGCTCGTTAAAGAAATGTTCGGCCATCTTGAATTTCGTGATCGCTTACAATTGTCCGGTGTGAACTCGATCAACTGGGCGCGCATCATGGCTCAGATTGTGTATTACTTTACTACGGCTGCGAGCCTTGGGAGCCCTCAGCGTGAAATTTCGTTTTGTGTGCCGACCGGAAATTTTGGTGATATTTTTGCGGGCTTTGTTGCCAAGAAGATGGGACTGCCTATTGCTGATCTGGTGATCGCAACCAACCGCAATGATATCCTGACACGCACACTTGCGACCTCGCGATATGAGAAAGCACAAACCGCGCCTACTATTTCACCGTCAATGGACATTCAGGTGTCTTCGAACTTTGAACGTTTATTGTTTGAGGCATGTGGTCGTGACGCAAGCGTCATACGCAACCAGATGAACAGTCTGAAACAATCCGGTTCATTTGAAATCTCACCGGAAGCAATGGCGAAAATTCGTACCGAGTTTTCTGCTGGTGCATGTGATGAAGATCAAACAGCCGCACAGATCAAAGATACATTGGATACGTTTTCTTATCTGGCTGACCCGCATACGGCGGTTGGTCTGCATGTTGCAGAAGATCACATCAAAGCCGACACACCTATGATCACGCTTGGCACAGCACATCCTGCCAAATTCCCTGCAGCGGTTAAAGCTGCCAGCGGGCGCTATCCTGAATTACCAGATATGATGAAAGATATGATGTCCAAGCAAGAGCGCTTTACGGTTCTGCCCAATGACATCTCCAAAATTGAGGCGTTCATCGAAACCCATTCACGGGCTGCAAACGCTTAATCATCTGACGTCAATTGTGGCCGTGACTTTTTCCTCTCAAGCCGATATGTTTTATCCCTATGAGTATTAGTATAACGACACTGGAAAACGGGCTTACGGTTGTTACCGATAAAATGTCCCATCTTGAAAGCGCGGCCCTTGGTGTCTGGGTCAAGTCTGGTTCAAGAAATGAAAATGAAGATCAGCACGGCATTGCGCATCTTCTCGAACATATGGCGTTCAAAGGAACCGACACACGCTCTGCCCTTCGTATTGCCGAAGAAATCGAGAATGTGGGTGGTGAGTTAAACGCTGCAACAAGTGTAGAGACCACAGCATATTATGCACGTGTTTTGAAACAGGAAGTCGGGCATGCAGCCGATATCCTGTTCGATATTCTTTCCAACTCCAAATTTGATCCAACTGAGCTTGAGCGTGAAAAACACGTTATCCTGCAAGAAATTGGGGCCGCCAATGATTCACCAGATGATCTGGTGTTTGATCATTTTCAAAATGCAGCTTTTGGAAATCAGCCGATTGGTCGTCCTATCCTTGGCACACCGGACACAGTTAAAGGGTTCAAGGCTGACCAGATCAGAGATTATCTTGATCAGAATTACCATGGCCCTAATATGGTGCTTTGTGCTGCAGGTGCGGTTGACCATGATGAATTGGTCAAACAGGCAGAACAAACCTATAGCCAGTTTCCAAATTCTCCCATCCAAGATGCACGTGGCGCTACCTATATAGGCGGTGAGCAAATGGTCGAGGATGATTTTCAAGAAGTGCAGATGCTTCTGGGCTTTGAAGGCCGCGCCTACCATGCTCGCGACTTTTATGCGTCTCAATTGTTGTCAATGATTTTGGGTGGCGGAATGTCGTCTCGACTATTCCAACAAGTGCGTGAGAAGCACGGATTGTGTTATGCAGTTTCGTCTTTTCATTGGGGCTTTTCTGATACGGGTGTTTTTGGAGTTCACGCTGCAACAGGGCCGGAAGATTTACGCGAGCTTGTTGATGTTATTGTTGAAGAATTACAACGGGTCAGCGAAGATATCGTGCAAGAAGAACTCGACCGGGCACGAGCGCAAATTCGTTCCGGTTTGCTAATGGCTCAGGAAAGTCCTGCGTCACGTGCGGGTCAGATTGCACGGCAAATTTTATTGTTCGGTCGTCAAATTCCGAATGAGGAATTGATGGAACGTCTGGATGCAATTTCGGTGGATCGCATACAAGACCTTGCCGGACGGTTGTTCCAAGAATCCAAGCCAACACTTAGTGCTGTTGGACCCGTGGGCCCGCTACCAAAACTGGACGAGATTTCCACTATGCTGGGCATTGAAGACAGGCAGGCGGCAGAATAATCCGTCATGCGCCTCCTTCCGCTTTTTGGCAGACGCCAACTCAAGATTGAAGGCACCAGTCTTATTTTGGAACCTCCCACAATTGGTCACTTTGATCGTTGGCTGGAAGTGCGCACGCAAAGCGCGGACTTTCTTCAACCTTGGGAACCACAATGGCCTAAGGATGATCTGTCCCGTATTGGATATCGCAGGCGGCTTGCTATCTACCAACGCCACAGGCAGGCAAATTGGGGGCGTACGTTCTTCATCATAAACCAAAACACCCACGCTTTACTGGGCGGGTTAAGCCTTACCAGAATCACGCGCGGAAAATCACGATCTGCTACTCTGGGGTATTGGATGGGGGTTAATCACGCTAATTGTGGCACGATGCAAAGGGCTGTTCCTGCTCTTTTAGCGTTCGGTTTCAATGATCTGAAACTGCATCGTATCGAGGCAGCAAGCCTGCCACGCAATGAACGCTCTATTCACCTGCTGGAGAAATGCGGTTTCCAACGCGAAGGCTATGCGCGCGAATTTATGGAGATCAATGGCACGCGTGAAGACCATGTTCTATACGGCATTCTGAAACAAGATTTCCTATCCACCTAACTCATAAAACAGATGCATATCGTGTTTCTATACTCGCGATTTAAGGCTGGAAAATTCGTGTGTCATGTGGTGTAACACATTAAATTCGTCTCCTTTCTGTCAATATGATCCAAAGCCGGAGATTAAAGCGTGCGGCGCAGGCATAGAAAGACCTAAATGCGGGTAAGTTCACCCCTCACTTTAGCAACATTGAGTCACATCGCGACAACAGTCGTGATGGCTTTATTTATGTGCCTTGCAGCTGTATTTCCAAGTTTTGCATTGGAGCCTGTAAGCGTCTCTCGCGATGACATAGCGCTGGACATTACAAGCGCGGTTGATGCGTTTTTACGACCGGAAGGCACACTCAAAATTTCTACTGCGCCAGATGCAGAAGGTATTGTCAGACGTATTGAAGTACGCTCGAAAAACTCTGACGGAATTTCCTATTGGGCCGTTTTTGCGCTCGCAAATAATAGCGACGAACAAATTGACCGCCTGATCGTGGCACCTCATTATCGCATGGTGGGCTCATCCCTATTCTGGCCTGATCTTGATACCAGCCGTATTTCCAGTATTACGCCAAGTGAAGGGTTTTCACTGGACCGCCAGAAGGACAGCACGTCTGATGTATTTCTTATTACGCTAGACCCCGGCGCGGTCATCACGTTGATTGCAGAACAGAACACGCAAGAACTGCCCAAACTCTTTTTGTGGGAGCCTTCCACTTATAAAGACACTACCAATAGTTACACGCTCTATCACGGTATCGTTTTAGGGATTGCCGGATTGCTTGCCATGTTCCTGACCATTCTTTTTGTGGTCAAAGGGTCAGCCATGTTCCCGGCAACGGCTGCACTGGCATGGGGCGTACTTGCTTATGCCTGTGTTGATTTTGGCTTCTGGAATAAAATCATCACAACGCCGGATGTGGCAGCCCCCTTGTGGAGAGCGGCAACAGAGGTTTTTCTTGCAGGCAGTCTGGTTGTTTTTGTTTATGCCTATTTGAGCCTTAATCGGTGGCACAGAAATTTTGTGTTTGCGGCTGTCACCTGGGTTTTGGTCTTGGTCATCTTGATGGGTGTTGCCGTCTTTGAACCGGGCATTGCTTCGGGTATCGCAAGAGCCTCCATCGCTCTTACGGTGGCAATTGGATTGGTATTACTGCCGATTCTTTCGTTCAAGTATTTTGACCGCGCGATTATGTTGGTTCCCACATGGATATTGCTCACCGCTTGGGCGCTTGCGGCGGGCCTCACAATTTCCGGCCAAATCCAGAATGATATTGTCCAACCCGCTCTTACGGGTGGATTGGTCTTACTGGTCTTGCTGCTAAGTTTCACCGTGATGCAACATGCGTTCAGCGGCGGCGTATTTGCTCAAGGGTTGGTGAGTGACTCAGAGCGCTCCGCACTTGCCCTTGTAGGCGCAGGTGATGTTATCTGGGATTGGGATGTGGCTAGAGACCGCGTGACATTGGGCGAAAATATTGTCTCAATGATCGGCGCAGAGCGCAGCATCCTCAATACAAAACTCAATTCCTGGCAGAAGATTGTTCATGCAAACGATCGCGACCGTTTTTCTGCAACACTTTCTGCTTTGCTGGAACATAAGCGCGGAAAAATTTCTCAGACATTTCGTATTCTCGGCGGTGACGGATTGTATCACTGGTTTCAACTACGCGCGCGACCTCTACTCAATCCATTGGGTGATGTGAGCCGTTGTATTGGAACGCTGACAGATATTACCGGACAGAAGCGTTCTGAAGAACGCCTTCTGCAGGATTCTATTCGCGATAACCTTACCGGATTAGAAAATCGGGAAATGTTTGTGGCCCGTCTTGGTTCTATCATTGCGCTTGCGCGTAACACAGAAGAACTGCGCCCGACTGTATTCTCTATTGATCTGGATAATTTCAGCGAAATCAATCGCGAATACGGTTATTCAGCGGGTGATAATATCCTACTGTCCGTGTCTCGCAGATTGTCAAAACTCTTACGCAATGGCGATAGTCTTGCGCGCATATCCGGCGATCAATTTGTGCTGATGTTGATTTCTGGTAGTGAGCCAAAACAGATCGCCAATTTTGCAGATGCAATTCAGACCGCGATTAACTCTCCCATCAATTATGGTGGCAATGATTTTACACTTAGTGCCTCTATCGGATTGGCAAGCTGGACAACGGAACACGAAATGTCCGAACAGTTGATGCGGGATTCTGAATTGGCGCGAAGCGAAGCAAAGCGGCTGGGTGGCAATTCTATCGTGACGTTCCAGCCCTCTTTCCGTACTTCAAAAGATGATACGGTGGTACTGATCGAGGCTCTGCGTCAGGCCGTTAAACTGGATCAGATCAAGGTTCTCTATCAACCCATTACGGACTTGCAAGATCGCGTCACCAGCGGGTTTGAAGCTTTGGTGCGCTGGGAGCATCCGCGCCTTGGGAAAATTCTTCCTGCTGAGTTTGTGCCGATTGCAGAACGCTCCGGCCTGATCAACCAGATCGGGTTTCGTGTTCTGGAAATTGCAGCCCGTGACTTTGCGCAGATGCAACAAGAGACGGGCAAGAATATTTTTGTCAGCGTCAATATTTCCAGCCGCGAACTGTTACGCAGTGATTTTGTAGCTGAGATTTCTACCATCCTTCAGGAAACCGGATTACCACCAGCCTTGCTGAAAATTGAAGTGACCGAAAGCATGGTCATGACCAATCCTGAGCATGCGACGCAAATTCTAAGCCGTATCAAGGCACTGGGTGTTGGCATCTCACTGGATGATTTTGGTACAGGATATTCCAGCCTGTCCTATTTGCTGCGCTTTCCTTTTGATACGATCAAAATCGACAAGTCATTTGTTCAAGCGCGGATGCAGCATGAGCGTCTTGTGATCCTGCGCTCGATTGTGGGGCTTGCGCATAGTCTGAACCAACGCATTGTCGCGGAAGGTGTGGAGTATGAATCCGATGTGAGCGATCTCATCCAATTGGGATGTGAATACGCACAGGGCTATTTGTTTGGAGAACCTTCAAGTCTCGACGAAGCTCGCCAATTGATCCAAGAAGAAACAACCCAACAATCAGCGTGATTGTTTATGCGTGGCCAGCATCACTCGAGAGTAATGCAGCATCCACTCCGAGAAGTTTGAGGCTGCGTTCGTATTTCTTTGTGTGGTCCTGATCAAAAATAATCAGATCATCGGCATCAACCGTCAACCAACCATTGGAACTAATCTCGTCTTCTAATTGACCTGCCGACCATCCTGCATACCCCAACGCTACCAAGCAATTTTTGGGGCCTTTGCCTGTTGCGATCAATCGTAGAATATCCAGCGTTGCGGTGAGCCTTACTGTGTCTGTTACATCAAGTGTGGCGTCACTTTCATACTCATAGGAATGGAGGACAAATCCCCGACCTGGCTCAACCGGCCCTCCCACATTCAACGCTGCTTTTGCAAGCTCATCCGGTATGCCATCAACTTCGTCTTCATTGATAATCTCAAGCTGCATTAAAAAATCAGGTATTGCCGGACTTTCCAATTCCTGATTGATGATGAAGCCCATCGCACCTTCTTGCGAATGTGCACAAAGAAATACAACACTGCGATCAAACCGGTTGTCCCCCATGCCGGGCATGGCTATCAAAAACTTGCCAGAAAGAGATGGAAAGGTTGAAGACATTCGGTTGCCGCAGTTCCCTTGTATCAAACGCATATGATGAAAAACTGATTTATATGCCCTATGGTAATATCATTATTTGTGCTTCATGCCATCACCGAAAAATGAGTTTTAATTGATTGCGGAAATCCATAGCCTAGCCCAACCGCATTAAGTTACTCGCAAACCTGCCTCGAAAGATAGCAATGCACGCCTTTAAAATATTCATGACCGTATTGATTATGAAGATCATCAGTCTTGCAAGCCCTGCCTTTGCTGCAATGTCTGACTGGCAGGATATTGGTGGCGGTAAAGCGCGGTTGATTGCGGTTTTGGACCCGGCTTCCAATAAGCTTTCCGGTGCTTTGGAAGTTGTCTTGAAGGCAGGATGGTCAACCTATTGGCGCTATCCTGGCAGCAGTGGAATCCCACCCATTTTTGACTTTTCAAAGTCACAAGGCTTTCAAGCGGGAAATGTTCTTTTTCCAGTTCCTCAGCTGTTGAAAAGCGGTGATGCGCGATACGCAGGATATAAGAAAGCTGTTTTGTTTCCATTTTCTGCCGAGCCGATTAGTGACGGAAAAGCATCATTAGATCTATCCGTATTGATGGGTGTTTGTGAAGAAGTGTGCATTCCTGCTCAGGCATCATTCGCCATCAAGAGTGATGCGCTTTTTGTTTCTGATCCAGCTACAAGACGGAAACTGACTTTGGCGCAGATACAACTGCCAAAGCAAAAAACTGCCAATGATCTTACGCTGGACCTCACTACGCCCTCAGACAATACGTTGCAAATTACAGTTTCTGGTACAACCTTTAGCAAGGCACCCGAACTTTTTGTAGAAGGACCATCTGACTGGTATTTGACTCCAGCACGATTGATCAATTCTACGCCCGATAAGGCCGTGTTTGAGTTGGACGTTTCAGATGTGCCGGAAGGCAGCGATGTTCTCAATACGCCTTTGAGGTTTACGCTGGCAAATGGCGCTACAGGGTTTGAGTTTCAAAATTAGCCGTTTCGATTTTCTCACTAGAGCGTATCTGGCTTGGATTGAACCGTTTGAACGCCGTGGCGTTTGTGC
>CAZEPF010000124.1:0-8827 GCA_964514045.1 uncultured Rhizobiaceae bacterium
ATGGTAATCACTGGGGTTCGATAACTGACCATTTAATCGCATGGGATATTCCTGCGCCGCCTGATTATCTGGATGCTAAACGCGCTATTTTTACGAGCTTTATTCCAGGTTGGGAGAAGATTTTTGTGCCTGGTGATATCGACTGGAGACATGTTTCCTGGGGAGGCGTTCCTATTGATAGCCGGCCCTACGATACAACAGACACACCCTGCAATTGTATTCCTGCGGCTGATAATCCTGAGGTGAGCAGCGCGGAAGATGCGACATGGCTTAAGGATGGAGACATAGTTTTTGGTGTTGAGGTAAATGGTGAGTACAGGGCTTATCCGCGTCGTATCATGGAAGTGCGTGAGATGGTCAACGATACGCTGGGCGGTCGAAACTTAGGCATACCGTATTGCACCTTGTGTGCCGCCGCTCAGGCTTATTTCACGGATCGACTAGCCGATGACATTGAGCGGCCAATACTGCGTACGTCCGGTTTGTTAATCCGCTCCAACAAGGTAATGTTTGATATCAATACGTATTCAGTTTTTGACACGTTTTTGGGGACTGCGGTAACCGGACCACTTTTGGATAAAAAGCTAAAATTGAAACAAGCCAGCGTTGTCACAACAAATTGGGGAGCTTGGAAGAAGGCGCATCCCAAGACAACTGTGCTGGTTGAAAAACTGGCTCTTGGTAGGGACTTCGATTTTCGCAATAACCGCGATGCAAATGGACCTATCTTTCCGGTTGGCAATGTTGATCCACGCTTGTCAGTGCACGAGGATATTATCGGCGTGGTTTCGCCGTCTGGCGTCCCAATAGCGTTTCAGCGCAGCAAGGCATTTGCCGCCCTGAAAAATGGCGAGGAAATTGCCATTGAAGGTGTCCGTTTGAAACTTGACGCGGCTGGTGTGAAGGCCGTGAATACCAGCGGGTCTGATCTTGGTAGCCATCAGGCATTCTGGTTTGCATGGTCACAATTTCATCCTGATACCAAGCTTTGGCCTATGTAAACTCGGACAGGCTTGTTGATTTAACTTATATGAATCTACTCAAAGTCTCTGGCATATTTCCTATGAAATTAGTAGCGTCCGGCAGCTAACATGCGTGATTGAGATGTGTGTCATGCAAAGCTTGGGGGCGCGTCATTGCTGGTATCAGTTCAAGTTAATCTGTCTTACACATGTGAGAGACCGTGTGATGTTTTGATACAAATTGAGGCAGCTAAACTATCCCGTCAAACTGTTGTTCAAGAAGAAATTGAGATCCTACCTGATCAACCCTTGCAGCGTAATTTGGCAGGAGACGGTATTGGTGAGCGCATGTGGCTGCATGTCGAGAACAGGTTTGACTGCACCTACAAAGCTACAGTTAAAATGGATCGCGCAGCTTTTGCTTTAGACGAGCTTTCCCAAAGCGCATTGAAAGATATTCCAAGAGAGACAATCAAGTATTTAATGCCTTCCAGATATTGCCATTTGGAGCAATTTGAACGTTTTGCATCTGAACAATTTTCAGGTTTGTCAGGTGGTGCCTTGGTACTTGCCGTATCGAATTGGCTGCAGCGTGAATTCACTTACGATGCGAGCGCCAGCAATGTGTCGACTGCTGCTCACGATACGTTAGCCATGAAGCGTGGTGTGTGCCGTGATTATGCCCATGTTATGATTTCTGTATTGCGAGCCTTGGCAATTCCTGCCCGAATGGTCAGTGGATATGCGCCTCGCGTTACGCCACAGGATTTTCACGCTGTTGTTGAAGTTTTCCTTGATGGGGATTGGTATTTGATTGACCCAACAGGGATGGCAAATGCCGATGAGATTGTGATTATCGGAGTGGGGCGTGATGCTGCCGATATTTCATTTCTTACATCTTACGGGTTTCTCAAGTTGGAAAAGCAGTCTGTTCGGGTCACTGAGATTGGTATTGGTATAGACGGCTCATAGTTGTTGCTTGGCTTGCCTATTGTCACTGGATGCTTACACTGTGAGCATGAGTAAGAGTAAAATTCAGTTTGACGAAATGCTTGATGAAGGCAAAGCCCGCTCTGCGTATCGCAAATACCATGAATGGTTTTGTAATGCCGATATGAAGCGACTTGCCAAGAAGTCCAAAGAAGCGGAAGCTTTTTTCAGGCGCACAGGAATTACATTCAATGTTTACGGGGACAAAAACGCACAAGAACGGCTAATCCCGTTTGACCTTGTTCCTCGTATTTTATCAAACTCTGAGTGGATGAAACTTTCAAAAGGTATTGAACAGCGGGTGCGTGCGATCAATGCGTTTTTGCATGATGTCTACAATCGCCAAGAGATATTGCGTGCCGGGCGAGTGCCTATTGAGTTGATCGCAAACAATGAGGCGTTCTTGCCGCAAATGATGGGCATGTCGCCACCTGGCAAAGTCTATACTCATATCGTCGGGACAGATATTGTTCGCACAGGCAAAGACGAGTTTTTTGTACTCGAAGATAATGCGCGGACACCATCCGGTGTGTCTTACATGCTCGAAAACCGCGAAACGATGTTGCAGATGTTTCCCGAACTCTTCAACTCGATCAAAGTGCAACCTGTCAGTAATTATCCTAAAAATCTGCGCCGTTCACTGCGCGCATGTGCGCCTCAGTCATGCGCCGGAAAGCCTACGGTAGCTGTGCTTACGCCGGGAATTTATAATTCGGCCTATTATGAGCATTCGTTTTTGGCGGATCAAATGGGTGTTGAACTGGTTGAAAGCCATGATCTGCGAATTGTGGATGGGCATGTCGCCATGAGAACCACTCGCGGATACAAGAACATTGATGTTCTTTATCGCCGTGTGGATGATGAATATCTTGACCCTTTGAACTTTAATCCCGAATCCATGTTGGGTGTTCCGGGAATAATGGATGTGTATCGGGCAGGGAATATAACCATTGCAAACGCACCTGGAACCGGCATCGCCGACGACAAGGCGATTTATTCCTACATGCCGGATATTATTGAGTTCTATACTGGTGAAAAAGCAATTCTGAAAAATGTAGAAACATGGCGCTGTTCAGAGCCAGACTCCCTTCAGTATGTATTGGATAATCTGGCTGATCTTGTTGTGAAAGAAGTGCATGGTTCGGGTGGCTACGGCATGTTGGTGGGACCAGCGGCCAGCAAAAAAGAGCTGAAAGCATTTGAAAAAAAGCTGAGAGCCAAGCCCAATAATTATATTGCTCAACCTACACTTTCGCTATCGACTGTTCCTATTTTTGTGAAAAACGGATTGGCAGAACGTCATGTTGATCTGCGACCGTTTGTTCTCGTTTCTCCGAATTCTATCGATATTACTCCAGGAGGCTTAACCCGTGTCGCGCTTAAGGCTGGGTCACTGGTCGTGAATTCCAGCCAAGGCGGTGGAACAAAAGATACTTGGGTTTTGGAGGACTAGCTGGATGTTAGGTAAAACTGCAGGTGGTCTTTATTGGATGTTCCGCTTTCTGGAGCGCAGTGAAAATATCGCCCGATTGGTTGAAGCGGGTTCACGCATCGCACTCACTCGTTCCAGTGAGAGTGACACGGAGTGGAAATCGATCATTACCACAGCTTCTGTGCGTACAAATTATGCTGAAAAGTACGATGCGTTTACGGGGCCAAATGTTGTCGATTTTCTGCTTCGGGATTCAGACAACCCTTCCAGTGTGATTTCTGTGATTGAGAAAGCCCGCACCAATGCGCGCATGGTTCGCACCGCTTTAACAACCGAGATTTGGGAATCGGTCAATGAGAATTGGATGACATTAAAGGCGCTGCTAAAACGCCCGATTAAGGAAACAGATTTGCCTAATGTTCTCGGTACGATCCGACAACAAAGTGCGCTCGTTCGTGGTGCTTTGCATGGCACGATGTTACGTAACGATATTTATGACTTCGCCCGATTGGGTACGTTTATTGAGCGTGCGGATAGTACAGCCAGAATTATTGATGTTAAATATTATACGCTTCTTCCCTCGGCTAGTTTTGTGGGGTCATCTCTTGATAGCGTACAATGGGATATGATTTTGCGCTCTGTTTCTGCTCATCGCTCATTTAACTGGTTGAGTGAAAACGAGATGAATGCTGCGTCTATCGCGGAGTTTCTGATCTTGGATAATCGCCTGCCGCGTTCGCTTTTATTTTGCACGTCTCATGTTAATGATAGCCTGAACTTTCTTGCTGAAAATTATGGGGAAAGACTGAAGTGTCACGAACTAAGTGATCAGTTGCGCAAGAATTTGAAAGAACCGGACATCAACACAATTTTTGATATCGGATTGCATCAGTTTATTAGTGATTATCTTCAGCAGAATAATCAATTGGGTCTGCAAATAGAGCAGGACTATCGTTTCAACAGTTAGGGTCAGGACTCATTAATTAGCATAACCCTAGGGTCCTGAGCCTAGGTCTTGAGGTTAGTGGAGTAGATTTTGAAGCTTAGTATTAGTCATAGCAGCACGTATTCTTATACGTCGCCAGTTAACTACGCTCTGCAACAGGTGCGTTTAACACCGGTAAGCAATCGCCAACAAACAGTACTAGATTGGGCAATCGAGATTGATGGTGGCAAGAAGGAAATAGCTTTCAGTGACCAGCACGGTAATCAGACATTGACCGTTAGCATCAATCCAGGCCATGAGAAAATTACAGTGACTGCATCCGGTACTGTTGAAACTGAAGATGATACCGGGGTTCTAGGTCGGGTCCATGGACGCGTTCCACTTTGGCATTTCAAACAATTTACGGATCGCACAAAAGCTGGAAAGCAGGTTAGGGGCCTTGCCAAGATTATTGATCCTGAAAGCGAACTAGAAAGTTTGCATTCTCTGTCTAAAGCAATCCTGAAAACGCTTCCCTACGGCCAAGGGCAAACCTTTGTTGATACTACCGCAGAGGATGCACTTTCTTTGGGTAATGGTGTTTGTCAGGATCACGCGCAGATTTTTATTTCTGCTGTTAGGCATGCAGGAATTCCAGCGCGCTATGTAAGTGGATATCTGCTTATGAATGACCGTGTTGAGCAGGATGCCACTCACGCATGGGCTGAAGCCTATATCGATAAACTGGGGTGGGTCGGGTTTGATGTTTCTAATGGAATTTCTCCAGACCAACGGTATGTGCGATTGGCAACTGGGCTTGATTCCAAGGAAGCTTCTCCAATCTCTGGCATTCGATTGGGGGAAGCGGCTGAATCAATGATTGTGTCCTTGCAAATTCAGCAATAGAAATTATTTGTAAGACAATCATCTTTATCAAGGTCAGATTCTCCTAATGACATATTGTGTTGGACTTCGCCTGAATGCGGGCATCGTATTTATGTCAGACACGCGCACAAATGCTGGCGTTGATAATTTTTCCAAAACACCAAAAATGTTTCATTGGTCCATCCCTGGTGAGCGTCACATTACATTGATGACGGCCGGAAATCTTGCGACAACCCAATCATTGGTAAGTTTACTTGATGAACGATCCAAAGCGATAGAAGACAGAAGTCCTACAATATTGGAACAGCCTTCGATGTTTCAGGTTGCCCGCTTAGTGGGAGCAACCTTGAAAGAGGTGATTGGAGATACTGCGGATAGCGGGCAATCGGGCAGTTCAAAATTCAAGGCGACTGTTATAGTAGGAGGCCAGATCAAGGGAGGGCCACCAACGCTCTTCATGGTTTATCCTGAGGGGAATTTTATCGAGGTCACTGAAGAAACTCCGTTTTTCCAAATTGGTGAAGCCAAATATGGCAAGCCGATTTTAGTGCGAGCTTATAATCCTGATATGAGTTTTGAGGACAGTGTGAAGCTCTTGCTTGTGTCATTTGATTCCACCATGAAAGCTAACCTTTCGGTTGGTATGCCACTTGATCTTCACATTTACGAAAAGGATACGTTGCAAGTCGGTGTTCAAAAAAGAATTGAAATTACCGATGAAGCCTATCAGGCAATTGCGTCGGGTTGGGGCGATGCATTGCGTTCTGCTTTTGATACTCTACCAACCTACAAGCTTTAGTGTTTTTGTGAGACAGGTTTAGGGTTTGGTATTTTAATATACAATGTGTGAGTGGTTGCTGAAGGCTACAGTTCATTGCGTATTCCGTCTTTACCAACCACTAACGGGCCATGCCAATAGTCCTTCACTGCTGCAAACCTCACACCATTTGTATGGGATTGTTTGTATCTTTTTGAGGTAACACAAAGGGGGTGATAGGACTAATTTCTCTTTTGAAACGTGTTCTAACGTTTGGTTTGCTAGGCTCAGTAGAAAGTGGCGGGGCATATCGTTATCCAAACCCCAAGTGGTGCGATGCGCCAAAATCACTCCCTTAGGCAACTAGACTAATCTGTCCTGACCGTAGTGTGCGGTCAAACAAGATTCTTATGGGGTGACCATCAATCAGATGATGATTTTGATGATGAATGCATGCGTGAATAATCCCAAATATTGACATTTGTATTACAGGGTGCAGAAAACGCTGGGTCAGAAGCTAAATCTAATGTAGATAGTGACAGTCAATTTCTGGCGGATGAATATAAAAACAGGAGCTGAACGTGGCTACAGTTATTGGGGTGCCCAAAGAAACCTTCTCAGGCGAAAATCGTGTTGCGATGACACCGCAATCAGCGAAAGATTTACAAAAGCTTGGTTTTGAGTGTCTGATTGAAAAGGGTGCTGGCGTAGCTTCTGGTTTTTCTGATGCATCTTATAAAGAGGCGGGCGTTAAAATTGCTGCAACGGGTACAGCGCTTTGGAAGGCTGCTGATGTTGTTGCGAAGGTGCGTGCACCTTCTACGGCTGAAACTAAGAAGTTTCGTAAAAATCAAACTGTAATTTCATTCGTGAATCCTGCAGCCTCAGATAAGTTGATGGAGGCTTCCAAGAAAGCTGGCTCTACGCTTGTAGCAATGGACATGGTGCCGCGAATTTCGCGTGCTCAGAAGATGGACGCACTTTCATCCATGGCTAATATTGCCGGGTACCGTGCTGTGATTGAAGCAGGCAATAATTTTGGGCGTTTCTTTACCGGTCAGGTAACGGCTGCAGGCAAAGTACCGCCGGCAAAAGTGCTTGTAATCGGGGCAGGGGTCGCCGGACTGGCTGCTATTGGTACATCGACATCACTTGGTGCAATTACCTACGCATTTGACGTGCGGCCTGAAGTGTCCGAGCAAATTGAATCCATGGGTGCTGAATTTGTCTTTCTAGATTTTGAAGAGACGAGCCAAGATAGTTCTGCGACAGGCGGCTATGCCGCTCCATCTTCGCCCGAGTTCCGCGAGAAGCAATTGGCAAAGTTTCGCGAAATGGCGCCAGATATCGATATCGTGATTTGTACAGCGCTTATACCAAACCGCGAAGCTCCTGAGCTTTGGACCGAAGATATGGTGCAGGCTATGAAGCCTGGCTCTGTTATTGTCGATCTTGCTGCTGAAAAAGGTGGCAATTGTAAGCTGACTGTCATGGATGAGAAAATTGTAACCAACAATGGTGTTACGATAGTCGGCTATACAGATTTTCCAAGCCGTATGGCAAGTCAGTCCTCAACGCTCTATTCGAACAATATTCGCCATATGATGAGCGATCTTGCGCCTGAAAAAGATGGCGTGATCAACCACAATATGGATGATGATGTTATTCGCGGCGCAACTGTGACCCATAAGGGCAAAATCACATATCCGCCGCCAAAGCCAAAAATCGCAGCGATTGCAGCAGCGCCTAAAAAGGAGAAAGAAAAAGAACTTACTCCTGAGGAACTAAAAGCAAATGAAGCAGCGGCATTCAAAGAAGCTACAAAGCAGCAAGTTACGCTAATTGCCATCGGTGGTGCGCTCATGTTGCTGATCGGTGCTTATGCTCCTGCTAGTTTTATGCAGCATTTTATTGTGTTCGCACTGGCTTGTTTCGTCGGGTTTCAAGTTATCTGGAATGTTAGCCATGCATTGCACACTCCACTGATGGCAGTAACGAATGCCATTTCCGGGATCGTTATTATCGGGGCATTGCTCCAGATCGGGTCCGGTAGTTGGCTTGTTGTTATTTTGAGTTTTATCTCGGTGTTGATTGCTTCAATTAATATCGTCGGTGGCTTTCTGGTTACACGCCGAATGCTTGCTATGTTCCAGAAATCTTAAGGGGGAGTAGAGACATGTTTTCTATTGGCGTTTCATCTGCTGCTTATATAGCGGCTTCGGTTTTGTTCATTTTGTCTCTTGGCGGCCTTTCTGACCAGGAGAGTGCAAAACGCGCTGTCTGGTATGGCATTGCTGGTATGGCAATAGCTGTGGTTGCTACCGTGTTTGGCCCTGGCGTTTACAATATATTCCTAATCCTGGTCGCGATTGCTGCCGGTAGTTTTGCCGGTTACTACGTTGCAGGCAAAGTTCAAATGACTGAGATGCCGCAGCTTGTCGCAGCGCTTCATTCGTTTGTTGGTCTGGCTGCGGTCTTTATTGGCTTAAACGCTGATATTGAATTGTCGACGGTTCAGGAACTTGTTGCTGCTGGTGGTAATCAGGATAGTTTGACGGGTTTTGGTAAGAAGCTTGCTACAAAAGATGGCGTAGAAATCGCGATCCTTAAGGTCGAGGTGTTTCTTGGTATATTTATTGGCGCGGTGACGTTTACCGGTTCTGTAATCGCTTTTGGCAAGCTGGCCGGACGCGTCGATGGAAAGCCTAGCCAATTGCCTGGCGGACATATGCTCAACCTTGCAGCACTTATTGTGTCGTTGATGCTTGGCGTGATGTATTTCTACGGAGCAGGCATTTGGACGATGGTGCTTGTTACCCTTATTGCAGGGTTTATTGGCTGGCACCTCATCATGGGTATCGGTGGCGCAGATATGC
>CAZEPF010000125.1:0-7104 GCA_964514045.1 uncultured Rhizobiaceae bacterium
CTACACCTCTGCGCTAAAACCATTGGGCCAACGCATTGCGATTGCTCAGGATACAGCCTTTGCGTTTTCCTACCCTCATTTGTTGAAGGGCTGGCAGGATGCTGACGCTGAATTATCTTTCTTTTCTCCATTGCTAAACGAGGCTCCATTTGCCCATGCCGACGCTATATTTTTACCTGGTGGATATCCTGAATTGTATGGTGGGGTATTAGCCAATGCTGATATTTTCAACACATCCCTACAAAAAGCTGCGACTGCTGGAACGCTGATCTATGGCGAGTGTGGTGGATATATGGTTCTGGGTGAAGGCATTGTTGATGCGCAAGGTAAGCGCCATAAGATGTGTGGTTTGTTAGGTTTGGAAACCAGCTTTGCAGAGCGAAAGCTGCATCTGGGATATCGCAGATTATCGACTTCAAATTTTGTGTTGGGTGATGACTTAAAGGGCCATGAATTTCATTATACCAGGGCTATCAAGGAAGAGGGTGAGGCCTTATTTGAAGTGTTTGATGCGGTGGGTGCGGAGCTTGGAAGCGCTGGATTGCGCAATGGATCAGTCATGGGATCGTATATGCACGTCATAGACGCGGTGACGGCATGATACCGATATTACACGGTGGCGGGTTAGATGCTGCGGTTAAAAAATTTGGTGGTGCGAAACACGATTGGCTAGACTTGTCGACTGGCATAAATCCGAACTCTTATCCTATTGGTGGGTTTGAGCAGGAAGTGTTCACACGTTTGCCTGATCAGGGTGCCGAACAAGCATTGCTTGAAGCTGCGAGAACTTATTATCAGGTGCCGGATACGGGTTCGATTGTTGCAGGTAATGGCACACAATCTTTGATCGAACTCCTACCCCGACTTGAGACGCTCACGCATATTGCAATCCTCTCACCCACTTATGGGGAGCATGAGCATGTTTGGGCCAAGGCCGGTATTTCTATTACCAACATATCTAACCTGAAAGAATTGCCGGATAGTGCGGATGGGTTGGTAGTGGTAAACCCGAACAATCCTGATTGTTATACATATGACGCTGGCGCACTTCGCGAGGCTTCTGCGCATTTGAAGATATTGGTCGTAGATGAAGCTTTTGCTGATCCATATCCGGAACTCTCAAGTGTTATGACCTTGCCTGATAATATGATTGTGCTGCGAAGTTTTGGAAAATTCTTTGGGCTTGCTGGCGTGCGTCTAGGCTTTGCAATTTCTAAAGAAAAGTGGGTAGGGCAATTAAAATCAATGCTTGGCCCGTGGGCGGTTTCTGGTGTGGCGCTTGAGATTGGTACTCGTGCACTACAAGACATTGTTTGGATTGAGCAGACGAAAACACACTTGCAAACGATTTCTGATGATATGGCGAAGGCTTGTGTTAGCGCTGGTTTGCAAGTTGTGGGTCAAAATTCTTTGTTTGTTTATGCCGCCTGTGATGATGCAAATCGGGTTTATCAAGCGCTGGCTAAACGGCAGATTCTGGTACGGGCGTTTCCGTCTGATCAGAAGCACCTTCGATTTGGATTGTGTCAGGATGCCAGTTCATTGCAGCGTTTTGAGACCGCGTTAGCGGAGATCATGAATGGGTGAGGGCGCGCTCATTATTCTATTCGTAGCGCTAATCCTTGATTGGAAATTGGGTGAGCCACAGGTTGTATGGTCGCGGCTTCCCCATCCTGTTGTGGCCTTCGGTAAATCGATCGCGTGGATGGACCATCAGTTTAATGTGCGGGATGATCTTGACGTTTTGAAATTCAGAAAAGGTGCGCTTGCCTTCAGTGTGTTGATCATTTGTGCATTCGTCATTGGTCTGCTTTTCAATTGGCTGATTTCTGGTATGGGGCCGTTTGGATGGGCCTTAGAGATTTTTCTTGTGTTTGTCCTATTGGCGCAGCGAAGCTTGCATGATCATGTGTTGGCAGTTGCAACAGGATTTCAACAAGGTGGGTTGGAAGGCGGCCGCGATGCGGTTGCCATGATTGTTGGTCGCGATCCAGCCATGCTGGATGAAAGCGGAATTGTACGAGCATCAATTGAAAGCTTGGCAGAGAATTTTTCTGACGGGGTTGTGGCACCTGCATTTTGGTATTGTGTGTTTGGGCTTCCCGGATTGTTTGCCTACAAGATGATCAACACAGCGGATTCCATGATTGGATATCGGAATGAAAAGTATCTCTGGTTTGGGCGTGCTGCTGCACAAATTGACGATCTCGCAAATTGGCTTCCTGCTAGATTATCCACTTTGATTTTGGCTGGAGGTGTTTGGAGTTCTAAGGGAAATCAATCTGCGAAGAAATCTATTGCGATTGCCTTCCGCGATGCTGGTCTCCATCGCTCTCCCAATGCGGGATGGCCTGAGGCATCAATGGCAGGAGGCATGGACGTTGCACTGGGTGGGCCGCGTCGCTACCCCCATGAAACGGTGCAGCAAGCCTACATTAATGCGTCAGGTCGAATGGAGTTATCCGCCGCTGATATCAAACCTGCACTGAACGTGTTTGCCAAGACTTGTGGCGTTTTATGGGCGTTAGTGTTCTGCCTGATCATACTTGGGTTTATGCTGGACGGATGATGGTGACAGGCTCTGCATAAGGCGGCATTTGTGCGAAGACTTCTTTGAAGCTTAGTCCCTCCCATGCCATCTGCGTTGCGCGTATTACGCCCGCATGACAGACAATTGCCCAATCGGGTTGGGCGTTTTCTAAAGCCTCTAGAACGCGGGTCTGAACATCCGCAAAACTTTCGCCACCGGGTGTGCGATTGTTGAACGGGTCTTTGAACCATTCGTCAGATTTTTCACGGTCAATCTCTGCCCATAACATGCCTTCAAATTCACCCATGTTCATTTCCCAAAGGCGTTCATCAAAGGTGAGATCAACCCCGTCACGTTCAGCTAGGCTTTCTGCAAGTTTGCGACAGCGTAAGGCAGGGCTTGCCAATACGTGTTTGACAGGAGGTGTTACGTTCATCGCGTTTGAAATCTGCTCAGCGCCAATGCTCGCAATGTCGAGATCGGTTTGTCCGTAGCAAGTGCCTGTGGGTACATCGGGCGTTGGGTGCCGCAAAAAAATCATGTCCAGAAACTCGCTAACCCTATGAGAATGGATATTTCCCCGACCTGTTGAATAGCGCCTAACCCATCACCGGTATATCCGCCCAAGCGATGCTTTAGGTATTGGAGAAAGCCCCAACACACAAAAAGAGCAAGTGCAGCAATGATCATACCAACAAATCCACCGAGAAGAATGGCGCAGATCGCGGTCACTGCAATGCTGATGTAAAAGTTTGCGGGATTGCCCGAATGTTCGGCTAATTTTCCAAGACCTTCTGTTCTTGCATAGTTTGCGTATTGCATTGCGATGGTGATTGCAGATCTTGATGCGCAATGGGCAATGATAAGCGCTGCAAAGCCACCTGCAGGCGATAGGGATGCCAGTGCCGCCCATCGCAGGCCTATCGAAAAGATGAGTGCCGCGCCGCCATACGTTCCTATGCGGCTGTCGCGCATAATCTCCAAGGCTTTTTCGCGGTTAGAGCTGCCCCCCAATCCATCTGCACAATCAGCAAAACCGTCTTCGTGCAATGCGCCTGTGAGGATGAGGCCAGTTGCTATCACCAACCCTGCAGCAATGGGGGATGGCGTGAGTTGAATCAGTATCGTCCAAACAAATGCCAGTGCGCAACCGATAAGCAATCCGACAACAGGAAACATTGCCATTGCATCACCCAGTTGATGATCGCGTGTGATTTTATTACTCAGTCGTTCGGGCAAAGGCAACCGTGTGAAGAATGTAAGCGTTAGCAAAAAACTGGCGAGCGGGTTTGTCACGGGGTTATTATTCTTCCTTGCCTGATACGCCAGCGCTTTCGAATGTGGCCATCTCATTTAACATCGCACAAGCACTGCGCAACAGTGGGAAAGCCAGCAACGCACCAGACCCTTCGCCCAAACGCAGTTCAAGATCAATCAAAGGGCTTGCATCAAGTGCCTTTAATATTGAAGCATGGCCCGGTTCTTTTGACTTGTGTGCGAAGACCGTAGCTGCGTATGCATCAGGATTGATGCGGATTGCTGCTAATGCTGCGGCACTTGCGATGAACCCGTCCACCAGAGCAACGGCTTTGTTTTCTGCAGCCCCAAGCAATGCACCTGTCATCATGCAGATTTCTAGTCCACCAAATGCGGATAGCGCATCGTGCGGTTCTAATTTACCTGATCTGCGGGCAGCGGTTTTTCGTAAGACTTCAAGTTTCTTTGAAACACCATCTTTGTCCAGTCCCGCACCTGGGCCGGTAAGCGTTTCAAGATCAATGCCTTCAATCGAATGGGCCAGAAGGGATGCAGATGATGTGTTACCAATGCCCATTTCTCCCAATGCGATGACCTTGCAACCTTCTGCAACTTTCTTGGTTGCTAGTGCGCGGCCAAATTCAATTGCTGCTGATACTTCTTCAGGGGTAAGGGCATCTTCGTTGAAAGAATTGCGCGTTCCTTTTCTGATATTGGCTCGAATGAGTTCGGGATGATCAGGAAGATCACCGATAACGCCAGCGTCTACCACTTGAATGTCGATGCCATTAGAGCGGGCAAATACGTTTGCTGCTGCGCCACCGGATAGGAAGTTTAATACCATTTGTGTGGTCACTTCACTGGGCCATGCCGTAACGCCTTCTTCGACGAGCCCATGATCACCTGCGAACAATAAAAGACAAGCTGGGTCCGCGACAGGTGCTTTGCTTTCTTGTGCGACAGCCATTTGCAGAGCAAGTGCCTCAATCTGACCAAGCGAGCCGGGAGGCTTTGTTTTAATATCAATTGCGTGTTGGATTTTTGCCTTGAAGCTGCTGTCTTGGGTCAACGTTTGATATCTCCGGTGATTATCATGATTTGGCAATAGCGCAGGCTTGATCTGTCTGCCATAGATGGGCGTGGATTAGTTTTGTTTTCCAGCGATTTTCTTTTTTTCAGATAGCCACAGGACAATTATTTTGAGCCAATTATCAGCGCCATGGCTTATCCGGATTGCGCCCGTCATATTCGTGTTTTTATGGGCGACCGGATTTGTTGGTGCAAAATACGGAACTAGCAATGCAGAGCCGTTTACGTTTCTGGCATATCGTTTCTTGTTCACAACGCTGTTGCTATTGCCAATAACGCTATTCTTTTTCCGAAGCGAGTTTCGGAAAATTCGACAATGTCTCCATTCTGCACTTGTGGGTATTCTTTTACATGCGGGTTATTTGGGTGGTGTGTTTTATGCGGTTGATCAGGGGCTTGCATCGGGCTTGTCATCTCTCATCGTTTCTCTCCAGCCATTTGCGACTGCATTGCTGGCATGGTTTGTTTTGGGTGAAACCCTTGGAGTAAAGCGTGGCGTTTGTTTTGCTGTTGCGCTTATTGGGGTCTCTATGGTTTTGGCCGATGGTGCAGGGCTGTCGGTAGGGCAGCAAGGAATTACGATTGAAAATATGGTTGCCTGTTTATTGGCTATGGTTGCCATCAGTTTTGGTGCTGTCTATCAAAAGCGGTTTGTGACGGACCTTAACTTGCTGGTGTCAACAAACATTCAGTTTGCTGGTGCAGCATTTGCAAGTTTCATCGTTGTTTTGCTGTTTGAAAATGGTGAGATCCACTGGACTAACGAAGTAGTATTCGCAATGGTTTGGCTGGTTTTGGTTTTGTCGATTGGAGCGGTTGGCTTATTGATGTTTCTCATCCGGCAGGGCAGTAGTTCATCGGTTGCATCGCTGTTCTTTTTGGTGCCTGTTGTTGCAATGTTTATGGGGTGGGTTTTGTTTGGCGAAACTCTTTCACTTCTTCAGATTGCAGGTAGTTTTCTAGTGATTGTCGGCGTGGCTGCATCCAGTAGGATAAAATAAAAAAAGCCCGCCGGATAAGGGCGGGCTTTTTAAGATTATGGTTTGGCCTGATTAGCCTGAAATTCTCAGGTTAGTAATCTGGCGTGCAATGCTTGCAAACGCGTCGTCAAGATTGCCTTGGTCCGCATCGAAGTAGAATGTACCAGTTGGCATAATTTCTTCGCCTTCTCGAACACCTGTTCCAGAGCAAGCTTCGAGAAGATCTCTCACGCCACCTGATGACGGAACATTAAACGCTACCGTAAAGACACTTACACCATCAGCTTTCACATTATTACAAGCTTGGTTGGTATGCGCGTTCATGATTCTCTCGAAATCATAATAACTATCCGGCGTTAGATCAAAGCTAGTCGACGTGTAGATCGTGCCTGCAAGGTCAGATGAAGTTAGACCATCTGCCATGCGGTTGTGTGTGGGTTGGCCGTTATGTGCATTGTCAAGAACACCATCTGGACGTGCATAACCCCAAGCGCCATATGACGAGTTGTTAGGCGTGTTGCCATAGTCCGTTTGGTAGAAGTTGTTACCGTCACTTAACAGAACGACAAACTTCATATTACGGCGATCGTCATATCCACGACCTTTTGTGAAAGGCTCTCCCGGTGAAACCGTTCTCCAGCCCCAGGTCAAGCCCTGCTGAATGTTGGTCGAACCGTTAGCAGTCATGTTCTCAAGCTCTTCTTTAATCATTTCGCGATCGGTTGAAAGATCGACGATTGGATTGGTAGTGCAGCCATAATTTGGGCCACGATAATTATGAAAATTACCTCGATACTGAACGTTTTCCTGATATTTGAACATGAAGTTCGTACGGTTCACCTGTTTTGTGCTACCGCTTAGTTGATAAGCAGGGTCATCTGTCTCGTTATTGACGAAAAGTTGCTTGGACGATGTTCCCAGCAGAGAAACATCTCTGTCTTGAAAATCGAAGAGATAATCATTGTAATAATAATCATCGTCATAGCTATACTGAACGTTACGGCCAACGCTTCCGTTATATGGATTTCCGCCGCCATTTCTTGGCCTATTAGCATAAAAACGGTCAGGTTCATCCGGTGCAAACATTGGAACGAACAAGGCTGATGTTCCATCCTTTTTGCCGTCACCATCTGCATCCATAGAATTCAGGATTCTACGATAACCCTGATTACTGTTTGCTGTTGTGTCCATGACGTTGTGAGGCCACGGGCGCATTTCAACACAACCGGCCCATTGGGTGTCCAGCAT
>CAZEPF010000125.1:7114-8749 GCA_964514045.1 uncultured Rhizobiaceae bacterium
CCCTGACACCAATTGCATTACCAGAACGTACAGGCATTCGTAGTATATTATTTGTTCTGTAAGTCGACCAGTCAAAATTTTCGTGGTGGACTGGTGAAAAGCCTTTTTTGTCCATCCACTTTTGGTTTTTATTGTTTTCACCAACATTGACTGAGCCAGCAAATGGCACCAGTGAAAACTTCACCGGGTCTTTAAGAGTGGTCAGTGATGCTGAATTAAAAACAGTATCAACAAGGCTTTTTGATGCTACTTTTAGCGTCGCAAGACGGCTGCCTCCCATTGAACCTGAGTTATCCAAAACCAATGCGATTTCTACAGTCCGGTTTCCCAATGAAACAAGAGAAATAAGTTCGTCTTGAATGTTTGTCGGGAAAAGTTTGTTGCTGAACGCAGTTTTGTAGTCGAGATCAGCAGTGATTTTGATTTGGTCAGGAATTGGAGGCTCAACAGCCTGATTGCCCGGAACAATTTTTAGATCAAAAACGTATTCGCTCGGTTTGACGTTATCACCAAGGTTTGCTTGAAAAAAGTCCTCAGCATAGGCTTTCAAAGTCTGTTCAGTAACCAGTTGATCACCTTCCAACTGGCGCGCGGCTGCCAGTCCAGCGGCATCCATTGCACCCTGTACAGTCGTGCGTTTATTCACGAAGTATGAGTAGTCAACGGCAGCGCCAACACTCGTTATAAGTGGGAAAAGCGCGATAGCTGTAGTCATGGCCACATTACCACTACTGTTCTTTAAGAAGGACGCAAATTTGTTCATTTTTCTAATTCCTGCATCTGTGAATGTGTTTCTCATTTGTGACTCCATACTACGCTAAAACCTCTACGGAACTTCCAATTCCAAGTGAGGCATTCAAACGATCTAATTTACTATTTGATAAGAGTTTGATCGCCTGGAAGTGGGCAAACTTTGCCCTCATCTAGCTGTTAATTGTTTTATCCAAGAGGTGGATGTTTCCCTGAACTTCTTCCAAAGACGGGTCGATGTTTTGTGCACGGTTCAAAAACTTACGGGCTTTTTGGTAGTTGCCTCGCAACAGATGCGAGTAACCCCAATTGTTAAGAACGCGTGCGTTGTTAGATTTTAATTCGCTTACTTGACGATAGGCTGTATCGGCTTGTTCAAAGCGTCCAAGCTGATCCAAAGAGGCAGCAAGTCCTAACCAACCGGTTGGGCTGTCACTTCGAACTTCAACTGCCTTGCGGAAATTCTCTTCAGCCAACCCAAAATTTTGCTGAGTGAAATGCTGTTGCCCTGCTGCAAGAAATACTTTTGATGCATCGCCCTTTAGCGAAACGTGATCAGATTTCGGGCTGCGAAACGAACCGCGCTCATCGCTTCGGTAGTGATTATGCTGCCCAGAAGGTTTTACATCTGAGTGATCAACTACAGCTGAATGAGTCGATATGTTGCTAACAGAACAGCCTGTTGCAAGGCTAGCTGTGAACATCAATGCTATTGCGCTAAAGCGATTGGATTTCATAGGTATTCCCTGGTCTTTTATTTTTATTGTTGAGAAAAATATACCAGAGAAGATTTAAGCTTTTGCTCAATAGGGTGGTTAAGATTTTAGTGAATGTGGATGGTAAACAAAATGAGTCCAAAGCCTGTGGGTTGACTATCTCGCAGGA
>CAZEPF010000126.1:0-8701 GCA_964514045.1 uncultured Rhizobiaceae bacterium
TGAACTTGTAACAGGCGCTACTACAATTGCTCAAGAAGTGGGCGGTGGGCTTGAGAAGAAGTCAGAGTTTCACCTATTTTTCCATATAACCTAAGGTAGGTTACCAATGGTGAATTACGTGAAACTTACGTTTTTCTGTATTTTCGTAGTTCTCTTGATCGCAATTAAGTCTCAATATTTACAGACTTTTGATAAAAAACGGTTTGAAATGGCAAAAGATTAGCCTTTTCTGCTCTATTCACCCCGAATCTGGCTTGTATCCCGCGCCTGAGTAAGCTTTATATGCTCGCCATACGAAAACAGCGGGTGGAGGAGCAGCGTCATGGGTTACGCAATGATAGCCAATGAGGCAGGCAATGCGGGTGTCTTTAAGAAGCAGGACCTAACCGTAGAACGCCCCCGTAAAGGCCAGCTTTTCATCAAGCACACAGCAATTGGCTTGAACTTCATCGACGTATATCAGCGTTCGGGACTGTATCCGGCACCAGGTGGATATCCGGCAATTCTAGGATGCGAAGCATCTGGCATTGTTGAGGGCATGGGTGCTGGCACACAAGGGTTCAGACTTGGCGATAGAGTGGCTTACACAATTCCTGGCGGTGCATATTGCTCACATAGAATTATTGCAGCGGACCGTGTGGTAAAAATTCCCAATGGCGTTTCGGACGAAGTTGCGGCAGCTGCAATGCTAAAAGGGCTAACGGCGCACTATCTGATCCATGATTGCTACAAGCCCAAGAAAGACGACACTGTACTTGTCCATGCCGCCGCTGGGGGTGTTGGACTAATAGTCGGACAATGGCTGGCAGATAAAGGCATCACGGCAATCGGCACTGCAGGTGGCCCAGCAAAGTGCAAGCTTGCAAAACAGGCGGGATATGCCCACGTAATTGATTACCAAAAAGATGACTTTGTTGCGAAAGTCGCCCGCATCACAAAAAAGCAAGGCGTTGCTGCGGTATATGATTCTGTAGGCAAGGACACCTATCCAGGTTCCTTGGAGGCGTTAAAAGACTTTGGAATGTTTGTCTGTTTTGGCCAATCCTCAGGCCCAGCGACTGACTTCAAAATGGCTGATCTATCTGCCCATGGATCTCTGTTTGCTACACGGCCTACTCTTTTTCACTTCATCGCCACCCAAGCAGAGCTTACCAAACGTGCACGTCAAATGTTCAAGATGATTGCGGATAATAAAATCAAACTTCAAATCAATCAGACCTACAGTCTGAAAGATATTGCAAAAGCCCATCGTGACCTTGAAGGTCGCAAGACTACAGGGCAGACGATTTTAATACCTGAATAATAGTCACCTAATCGATATATCTAATCGGCGTGCTTAACTTCGGGTCTGAATGCCATTTCCAATAGGTATCAATAATTTCCATCGTGCGTTTGCCGGGCGCATCATTTGAGAAGGTGCGATCGTCCACTCGTGACACGGGTACAGGTCCCCCCGCCGTGGTAGCTGTAAACACTCCGTCAGCTTCTAAAAACTCTGGCTTAGAGATTCGGCGCACTTCTACTTTCATGTCTAAGGCTTTAGCGATTTCCATTACAGTGCGTCGAGTTATGCCTTCCAACATGCCAGCAGATGGTGTGATAACCACATCACCCTTGATCATGAAGATATTAAAGCCCGGCCCCTCTGTCAGATGACCTGCTGTATCCAGCAAAAGCGCTGTATCAAACCCCTCATCCAATGCTTCAAACATTGCGCGTGTCATATCACCCCAATGGTAATTCTTGATGGTAGGATCGACACTATCAGTGCCAATACGGGTGGCGCAATTCGCGATTTTCAAATGTGCCCCACGCTTTGCAATTTCCGGTTTAATCACCCAAACAAATGGAACTGCCCATGCGTAGAAATGGTTGGAACAGTCACGCGGGTCACGGCTTCCGGCGACACTAGGCGTTCCCCTACTTGCAACCATTGAAACATAAGCTTGTCTCAAGCCGGATGCACCCAGCAAATCATATAATATGTTTTTTATGTCTTCACGGCTCTGATCAATCTCAAGTCTTAGGCCTTTAATAGATTGCTCAAATCGATCCAAATAATCATCTAACCTGAAGAACGCACCCTCCCAAACATGGACTACATCATACGTGATATCGGATCGGGTCAGACCCCAATCTGTAACAGGTATCATGGCCTGCGATATGGGTATAATTTCGCCCCGCATCCAAGCAGCACCTTGCGACAAATCAGGCAAGGCCCCTTACCTCACCCTTGCAGAGAACTTCTGCATCATAGGCTTTTCTGGAAAACACCTCACGAACCATCGGTTCGAAATGATCCAGTGACTTCATTGGATAATCTGGGTCGAATGAGGATTGATCCCATTTCTCACAAAAGTCTGCGCATGTTTGGAAGTATGGATGATCTTTATACTTCTGGCGTTCCTCACGATCCCAACCATAGTGGTGGCCGTAATACAACATTTGAAAAAGACCATGATGCTCAACCACCCAAGATACTTCGTCGCGAACAAACGGGCGGATAATTTCAGCGGCAAACCGATCATGATTTTGAGGCGCAAGGCCATCGCCAATATCATGCAAGAGAGCAGCAACAATCCAATCAATGCTCGCGCCATCATTTTCTGCTCGTGTTGCGGATTGAAGACCATGTTGGAGGCGTGTAATTTTATACCCTGAAAGCGTGTCATCGGCCTGTGAGCGCATCTCTTTCATAATCCGGTCAGCGGTCATGGCCAGATATGGCTGCTCAAGCGCATGGAGAAGTTGGTAATCTTCTTTTGTACCGTCTTTCATTTGCGTGAAGGAAACAGTTTGCGCTTCAGAATTATCCATTCGATACTACCTGCCAATTTACTAAAACTTGCCAATCTTCCTGTAGATTGATACGGCGAACAGGAAATATCAATCCTTCAAAACAATATTCACCCCATACATGGACTTAAACAATGGGAAAAAAGGATCAATCAGACCACGCGATCACAAGCCAATCCCTATTGGGTTTTGGGGAGGATTCTACCTTTGCAGGCGTTATGTCATTCATGCGTCGTAAGTTCACGAAAGAAGTGGAAGGCGCTGATCTGGTTGTGTGGGGAATTCCCTTGGATACATCCGTTACCAATCGACCTGGAACACGATTTGGTCCCGCTGCTATCCGGCGTGCGTCATGTATCATGGATGCTGATCCGATCTACCCTTTTCATCTTGATGTATTCGACCAGCTTGCAGTTGCCGACTACGGTGACTGTGCGGTGAGCACCAATCGGGTTTGGGAAAATCCGGAACGCATTGAACGTGAAGCCGCTGCCATTCTTGATACGGGAACTTATCTTCTATCGCTAGGCGGTGATCACTACGTAACATGGCCTTTGCTACGTGCTCACGCTGAACGGCACGGCCCGCTTGCGCTCATCCAGTTTGATGCACATCAGGACACATGGCAGACCAATGATGGCGACGATGGAATTCCTGAAATTGACCACGGTACATTTATTACCCGTGCTGTACGCGAAGGTATTATTGATCCTGCAAAATCCATCCAAATCGGTATCCGCACCCATGCGCCCGAAGACTATGGAATTGAGATTATTTACGGCGACGATGTTGAAGACATGTCGAGCGAAGAAATTGCTAACCAGATCAAGGCGCGCACAGGTAACGGTCCAGTCTATCTGACGTTTGATATCGATTGTCTTGATCCAGCCTATGCACCTGGCACAGGCACGCCCGTCAGCGGTGGTCCTTCGTCTGCAAAGATGTTGGCTGTGCTACGTAAACTTGGCAGCCTCAACATTGTTGGCTCTGATGTGGTGGAGGTTTCACCTGCCTATGATCATGCTGAAATCACAGCGATTGCAGGGGCAACGGTTGCATCCTATATGGTGGGATTGCAAGCTGAGAAAAAAGCGGAACGATGAAGCTCTGAATTTCATTCCACGCGTTCGGAAACTGATTCCGAAAATCCAGTTAAATCATTGAATTATAGAGAACTATTATGAAACCTAAGGTTTTTATCGACGGCGAACATGGCACGACAGGTCTGCAGATCAGAGACAGGCTGGAAAAACGTACCGATCTGGAATTGATCTCACTTTCCATGGAAGATCGGCGTGATGACGCAAAGCGTGCAACTATGTTTGCTGATTGTGATGTTGCCATCCTATGCCTTCCCGATGATGCAGCAAGGCAGGCAGTTAGTATGATCGAAAGCGCGGGCGATAAGGCCTGCAAAATCATTGATACTTCGACTGCGCATCGCTCTGCTGATGACTGGGCTTTTGGATTTGCCGAGTTGGATAAACAACAAACAGAAATTATCAAAAACGCTGAACGCGTGAGCAATCCAGGGTGTTATTCAACGGGTGCAATTGCGCTGTTGAAGCCACTCCTTGCTACAGGAATAATTCAGCCTGATTGTCCGGTCACGATCAATGCAGTGTCCGGTTACACAGGTGGTGGAAAAAATCTTATTGCTCAAATGGAAAATGAAAGTGCCGAAGACCACATCTCAACAAGCTTTCATCTATATGCTTTACCGCTAAACCATAAGCACGTACCAGAAATCATGAACCGTAGCGGCCTGAAAAAACGCCCTTTGTTTATGCCAAGCGTTGGCAGGTTTCCTCAGGGTATGTTGGTGAGTATTCCTCTTCATATGGAACAGCTTCAGTTTTCAAACGGCACTACAGTGCGCGACGCTCTAGAAGTCCATTACGATGGTTCGCAGTTTGTTAGCGTCGCATCACAACAGGAATGTTCCGAGGTTACCGCACTCAAACCAGAGGATTACGCCAATCGCGATGACATGAAGCTTTGGATCTTGGGAGACGAAGGCACAGGGCATGTAAACCTCGTTGCTCAATTGGATAATCTTGGCAAAGGTGCATCGGGTGCAGCTGTGCAAAACCTAAACCTAATGTTGGGTCACGCGTAACTACCTTTGATGCCGCGCCAGTGAGCGATCGCAAATCCAAGCAATACTACGGCTCCTCCCTGATGCATAAGTGCCCAACTCATGGGCACTTGCATAACCAGGGTGATGATTCCAATAGCGGCTTGGGCAATGCCAAGACCCACCAGTACAAGCGTCCGGCGTTTATGAGTGTTTCCACTGGTTGAAGCATATGCTGCTATCATCTGCATAACGATAAGCAGCAATACCGCGTAAGCGCTCATGCGATGGATAAATTGAACTGTTTTTGGATTTTCAAATGCATTGATGATCGCAGGAGATTGCACCCACAGGTCTGTTGGAATTACTGCGCCATCCATTAACGGCCAATCGTTAAACGCCAAACCTGCATCAAGGCCAGCAACAAGTGCCCCTAAGAAAATCTGTAAAACTATTGCAAATACAATAATTGGCGCAAACGAGGTTACGGCACTCGTAGCATGTTCTTCGCTATGGATTGCCAGACCTCTTGCCAACCACATCGCATAGGCAAAGATTACGCATGCTAAAGTAAGATGTATTGCCAAGCGGTACTGGCTAACATCAACACGCTCAACCAGGCCAGACTTTACCATCCACCAACCGATCACGCCTTGCATTCCACCCAAGATAAACAGCAGAACAAGACGCGGTTTCATGTAGGGTTCTAAGCGTCCCGTAACCCAGAAAAATGCCAATGGCAGCGCTACAAACAGGCCTATCAATCTACCAAGGAAGCGATGGCCCCACTCCCACCAATAGATGAACTGAAACTCACTCAGGCTCATCCCTTTATTGATAAGAGTATATTCCGGAATTTGGCGGTATTTATCGAAAGCAATTTGCCAATCTGCAGCGTTAAGTGGTGGAATTGCTCCCAACAAAGGCTTCCATTCTGTGATGGAAAGGCCTGAATCGGTTAGACGAGTGGCACCGCCAACAATTACCATCACAAAAATAAGCAGACATACACAATATAGCCAATTCTTCACCAGCCTACGGTTGATGGCCTTTTGGGTGTCATGGAATGTTGAAGAATACTCGAACGTAGTCATGAATGCTCTCTTTCAGGAAATGAAATGGCACTCCTTTAATGATCTCTCAACCCTCTTTTGGCGTGACAAGCGGTCGCTAAATTCCCAATTGATTTATTTCTAGCATTCAATACATCTCACTCATGCCTGTAAGACTTAAAAAACTTGTCGGATCCCTGCTGATAGTAGCCATTGCTACCATCTACGCACTGGTTGCAACTACTATTGCCGCTTCGAAATTATCAGATGCAAGTGGATGGCTACACCTGATCTATTTTCTATTTACCGGATTATTTTGGGTAGTACCTGCGATCTTTATTATCAGCTGGATGACGCGCGAGCCAAAAATATAGGCTTTAAACCCTAGTCTCACGACACGTTCAGTCTACGGCCTTTGTTATTCATCCGTGTGGGAATGCCAGACAATAAAGCCTTCAAATATCTCAAAGACTGGAAATGCCCATTAATGGAAACACGAGGTAGAGCAAATTGATGCTCATTATGGCATTTATAAATTACGCCGTGTCGCGTGGTAACAGCCGTTTTAAACCCAAGCTCTTCTGCAATTAAAAATTCTCTTGGACCTGCAGCGCGCTTAAATCCGTATGGAAATGCTAAGTGATCAACCTGCTTGCCTGTTTCAGCAGCGAGAATATCCCTACTCTGTGCAATCTCTTCCTTCAGGGTCGGCTCATCAAGTTTTGTAGACAAATAATGGCACATCGTATGTGCGCCAAACGAGCAAAGTGGATCGCTTGCCAAGGACTTGAGTTGGTTCCAAGTAGCAACTTCATTTAAGATATGGCGGTTATCATCCCAACTGGCCGTTTTTGAAAGTTCCGCAGAAATAGCTCTTTGCTCGATTTCGCTAACTTCGAAAAATAGATAATCCATCAGCTCTTCGTAAACACGTAGTTTGAGTTCTGGAGTCGACGTATCAAAATACTGTCTGCCTTGTGGTAAATCCAAATAGAATCCTGAAAGGGAAGCTATTGAAGCTTCAACATCCTCCCACCAAAGTTTGGCTTTTCCCTCCACCATACCAGGTGCAACATATAACATATATGGTACATTGTGCTTTCGGAAAACCGGAACAGCATACTCCAAATTATCTTTGTAACCATCATCAAGCGTAATGGCTAAAAACGGCTTCTTGCTGGTATCAAATCCATGCGTATTTGCAGCTTTAAGACGTTCGGCAACATCATCCATCGAGATGAAATCATATGATGATGATAAGGCCTCAATCAACTCATCCAAAAATTCAGGCGATGCTGACAAGTGATAGTTTGGGGAGAATTCGCCTTTTGGCATGTTGCGTACATGATGCAGCATCAAAATTGAACCCATACCTGAAAGTATGGGCCTCAATAGAAGCTCCAATCCAGAATAATAGCAAAAATTCAGAACAGATTTATGCAGTAACATGCGGCCTACACCACTCCCGATAATTGCCTTTGTAACACACTCTTTGTTTAGAAAGTCTTGATATGATGCCTACTGGGTTGATGGGGAACACGTTTTATCTGCGGACTTAAATCAAAACGCAAAGAAGAATAAAGCGCAGGGATCAAGATGTTTTATACAACACACGATATCACAGAATTGGAACCAGATTGGCAGCGCCTTCAGCAGCAAGGTGGGTGTTATTCTGTTTATCAGCATTATGATTGGGTACGTCTTGCATATGAAACGCTCGAAGTTGAACATCAGCCCATTATTGTATTTGGTCCCTCACGCAAAAACGTAGAATTTATCATTCCTGTTCTTCTGGAAAAAGGCTTTCCGTCAACGGTTCGATGGCCAGGCGGCAGTCACTGTAATGTGGGTTGCGGTCTGTTTTCACCAGAGTTCCTTAAATCTGTTTCTGGTGATTTTGCAGAAGAGACTGTTAAAGCCATCGCATCCTTAGCCGGTGGCAATTCAGTTTTACGACTATCAAACCAACCTGAACATCTTGGGACTATGCCAAACCCACTACTGCAACTTCCTAATCAAATGGCTGGTGATCCGTTTTATATGATGGATTTATCAGGTGGGCTGGAAGCAGTCCTTCAAAACGGCAATGCCAAGCGCAGACGCTACGAATTCCGAAGGCGCTTAAAGACTGCAGAACAAATGGGTGGATACGAATTTGTAATCCCAAAAAGTACAGCAGATATTAACAAAGCGCTTGATGATTTCTTTATTCAAAAGAGTGCACGGTTCAAACAACTTGGCGTTAAAGATGTATTTTCAGACGATAATATTCAACGTTTTGTTCGGTGCCTTGCAACACAACAATCCATTAATAATGAACCGCTGTTAAAACTTATGGAGTTGAAGGTGGGTGGTAAGACACGCGCTCTTTACGCAGGTGCATCAGCTAATAATGTGCATTTCCAAGCGTGGTTCAATTCCGTCACATACGATGACTTTGCAGAGCATAGCCCCGGCGATATGATACTCACACCGATGATCGAGTATTTGGTTTCCCAAGGCTATCAATCTATGGATTTTGGCGTTGGAAAAGAGCGCTACAAACAGTCATGGTGCCAATCACACGATAATCAGTTTCATACAGTTCTGCCGTTATCAATGATCTCAGTACCGATTGTCGAGATCATGAAACTAAAAACCATGTTGCGTGATCGCATTCGTAATGATGACCGCATCTGGCCACATGTTAAAAATGCGCGCAAACGTTTATCGAGCTTAATCGCCTAGAGCGTGTCTGTCTTGGATTGCATCGATTTGATGGGTTGGATTTTTGATT
>CAZEPF010000127.1:0-8659 GCA_964514045.1 uncultured Rhizobiaceae bacterium
AGCACAAACGCCACGGCGTTCAAACGGTTCAATCCAAGCCAGATACGCTCTAGTAGATGGTATTCTCAACCCTACCCGAACCTTTCCAAATGAGACTTTTATAGATGGCAGCTACTACTTCTGCTGTGCAATGAAGACGCCGTTCCAATCTTTAGGAATTCCGTTGCGTTTCAAGTCAGTCAACCGGTCTGCATAAATTGAATAAACTTTTTGGAACTCTTCGGGGGCAGTATCTAATAGCGTTTTCAATAATGAACTGGCATGCTTGATATCCCCACATCGATAGGTGCTGATAAATTCCTCATGCACTTTGAAATCAAAACTCTCTGTCTCATTCATGTGATCAACAACATGATAGACGGATAGTGGCTCGGCTCGGCCAACAACACCCACCAGATCTATTTCCATGAACTGAAACCCATCGCCTGATTTGATAGTTTCACCAGACGCCAGATTATCCAACCCGTATTGCTTGGTAAGCCCCTCAATGCGGGATGCAACATTTACCGCATCACCAATAGCTGAATAGCTGAAGCGTTGATCTGAACCCAAATTCCCCACACAACTTGGCCCGGTATTTAGCCCGGTACCAATTTGCAAATTCATTGTTCTTTCATCGTTCAAGCGTTGCAGTGCGGTGCGCATTTCCAACACACTGCGACAGGCAAGCTCACGGTGATTTTCCTGATCAATAGGTGCATTCCAAAACGCCATGATCGCATCGCCCATATACTTATCAATGGTGGCACCGTTGTTGAGCAGTATCGCGGTCATAGGGGTGAGAAAGTTGTTTAGCAGATTGGTCAATTCTGTTGGATCAAGGTTCTCCGAAAGGGAAGTGAACCCACGAATATCGCAAAACAGAACGGTCAATTCTTTAGTTTCACCGCCTAGAACCAACTGATCTGGATTCTTGGTCAATCGGTCAACGAGGGTCGGCGACAAATACTGACCAAACGCATTTCGCAGGAAAGCACCTTCTTTTTGCGAGACTAAGAACTGCGCGGACGACGATGTGACATAAGCAGCAATCACGGACACCAGCGTTAACAATGGACTGTAAAGCGTGAGATTTTGAGAAAAGTGCGTCCAGAAAAACCATACGGTCGCGCAACAAATCACCAGCGTTGCGATGCCGCCAATCAAAGCATTCACATGTGGTGTGATCAGTAACATGAGCAACACGGAGAGAATTGCTACGACAAGTTCCATGCCTTTTGCGGTATCAGGGCGCTTTAGGAAGGTGCCAGAAATCAATTGGTCAATAATATCGGCATGAATAAAAACACCTGGAACAACCGATTCAATTGCGGTTGCGCGCAAATCCAAAAGACCTGCTGCCGATGTCCCAATCAGTACGATCTTTCCCTCCACTTGGGCTTTCAAATCCTTGATCGTTACGCCCACTTCATCAGGAAACATCAAGGACTGAACAGATAGGTCGGGCTTAGCTGCTATCAATGAATGATAAATGTTAATCTCGCCAAATGCGCCCGTGGGAATAGTGAGCGCGCCCGCTTGTAGTGATGTAAGACGCACTTCGCCTATATTAACTTCGCCACTCCCATCGCTGCTCTTTATTTTGTACCCGCCCGCCCCTTGTGCAACACGCAATGCCTCAAGTCCCAGGGTTGGATAGAAATTGCCATCAACCTCCTGAAGCAATCTCACCTGACGAATAATGCCATCCGATACATCCTGAGAAGCAAGCGAAAACACGCCAATGCCAGATGCTGCTTCATCGAACACACTCAGGTTTCGGATTGCCCCAACAGAATCTGAGCGTACTTGAGGTGGAATAGTGCCACTTACCCCAAACCCCGCCTTGGGAAGTGGTGGGTTTTTCTTCAAGCCTTGCGCCAACACGAGGCCAGTAACAACCTGATTTCTGCCAATCGCTTCTGCAAATAATTTGTCATTATCCAACGTGCCTGTTTGATCTGGCAGCTCAACATTTACACCTGCATCTTGCAAACGGTCGATGAGTTTTATGGGTGAAGTTCGGTCAGGTTCAGAAAATACGACATCGTAGACAATTGTGGCTGCGCCAAGCTTTCCAAGACGGTCTGTCAGTTCTGCCATAAAGTCACGGGGCCATGGCCATTGTCCGATGCGCTCAATGCTGGCTTCATCAATATCAAGCACAACTACGCTGGAATTTGTCCATTTGCGGGGTTTGTACTGTTGATAGGCATCAAAAATCAGATTATTTGCCCGATCATAAAGGCCAGGCACTAAAAACTGGGGCACCCACACCAAAAGCGCAGTTAGCAGACCTATTGTCCATGCGGTTTTTACTCGTCTGCTTATTTGTCTCATATATGTCACTACCGCGATCTTTAATCTGCGTATATTTCATACATTATTGACTCCTTTTCACAATTCCATTTTCTTAAGAACAATTGGTAAGACAAAACGAATCTGTCTTGTACGGGAATTAATAATGAAAACGCGCTTTCTATCAGTATGCGGCATTGCTGCAGGCACCGTCTTAGCTTTTGCAGGAGCAGCCCAGTCCCAAGGGGTCACTTTCCAGCAAGTATTGAATAATCCAGACGATCCGGCATTGAATTTGGAATATGCGCGCGGTGAAATTGCATCCGGCAGATTGCAGCAGGCCGCATCAGCGCTAGAAAGGTTACTGTTATCAAAGCCAAACTGGGATTCAGTTCGATTACTGTATGCGGTTGTTTTATTTCGAATGGACGATCTTGAGGGGTCGCGTAGGGAGTTGATTACTCTTGAAGGTCGCGGGCTATCTCAAAAACAAGAATCTGATCGTATTAGATACTTACAAAAAATTGACCAGTTGAATTCACCACTTCGACTAACAGGGCAAATTTCTGTAGGGGGCCGGTTTGATTCAAATCCTGGACTTGTATCAGATCGTATTGCAAACGCAGTAGTGGATCCGTTTGGAGCCGGTGATCTTGAGTTTCCAGTTGATGGGATGACCGATGGAGATGATTTTGCGGTCATCGCTAATAGCAGACTAAAATTGGAAGGCGATATCAATGACGCGCCCGGCAGTACTTGGTTTGTGCAGGTTGACGGTAATTTCGTTGATTTCTCCGATATCGACCGTGCAGATACATTGTCAGGGTCAGTAAAGGCCGGCTTGTCTTTGAAGGCGGATAGATTGACCGTTACTCCTTACTTCAAAGCAAGCCAGGCAAGCTTGCAGCAAGAACGGTTTAATGAACGCTGGGGTGGCGGCGTTAAAGTTAAGTACCGCGTTGATCCGAGCCTGAGCTTTTTCGCATCAGTTGAGCATTTGAACGAGAATTACCAGACTACAGTTTTCAGCCCCAACAATGATCAGCGTGACGGGGATATAACGTCTGCTTATTTTGGTGCTACTGTGCGGCTAACCGAAAAACAAAGCGTTACCGTTGCAGGTTTTACTGTTGATAAGGATTCTGATGTCAATCCGGGATACTCTTATGATCAGTCAGGCTTCTCCATCAATGCGTTAACACTTTTAGGCGGTGGTGCTTATCTAAGCTTGAGCGCTCGGTATTCCGAAGTTGAATACGATCAACCGGATGGGAACTTAAATAGCCCGTTTGCATTCATTACGCGCGAAGATGACCGCTTATTTGCACGCGCTGCAATTGGCGCACCGCTCCAAACTATTTCAGACAATTTTGGAAGTACGCAACAACTTCCTGAATTTTTCAAAGACGTTGTGATGCAAGTTGGTGTTTCATGGAGTGAGCAATCCTCATCAAATGTACTCGTCGACTATGAGAATGTTTCTGGTGATGTTTTATTCACTAAGAAGTTTGCCTTTTAATATCGCCTTCGAACCGGAATAACGCCATGACAAAGAACAATGATACGAGGGACCGAGACATGAAAACTTCATCTATAGTCCGCAAAAATATGATTGTGCTGGCCTTATCGACCGCACTTGCTGTTGCACCTGCCATGGCTCTTAACAGTAATTATGATACAGCTCATGCCGCACCCGTGATTGGAACCAGCGCTGCTGTTACCGGCGAAGTATTTGTTTCAACCAATGGTGCCGAACGTAAAGCTCAGATAAAGCAATCCATTCAACTTCAAGACCAAGTGACCACCAAGCAAGACAGCGCATTGCAAATCTTGTTGCTTGATCAGTCTACATTTACTGTTGGGCAAAACTGCAACATGACGATCGACCGTTTTGTATATGACCCATCTACAGAAACTGGTGAAGTTGGCGCAACGGTGACGCAAGGTGCCTTCCGATTTATGAGTGGGAATATCGGCAAGGCATCACCAACCAGCGCTAGTGTTTCAACACCTACGGCAACGATTGGCATTCGTGGAACTTTCTTTGAAGGTATTGTAGGGGCTGACGCACTTGCTCTTGCGCAATTAGGTGGTCAAGATACGTCCGGTGCAAGCGGAAAAAATGCGAGCCTGATCATTCTGCGTGGACCAGGACCAAATTCCAATACGCTGGATAAACAAGGCTTCTTGAAAGTTTCTACGGCTGGCGGCTCAAGCAATATTTCAACACCAAACTTTGCTGTGTTTGATCCAGGCAATGGTGGTGCGCCAAGTTCACCCTTTGTGGTTACCGCCGACATGCAGCAATATCTTGATTTTTTCCTGCGGTCCTCACCCAATGGCCCGTCAGAAAATCCTATTCCTGTCAGTGAAGAAGTTGAGCAGGAATCTGGCCAAGATAAATTTGAACTTCCTGTCACAACAAATGAAGACATCTATGAAGACCTGATTGATGGCATTCAAGATTCTTTGACGGACCAGTTCTGTTCAGATTTATATGGTGGATTTTCTGCCTGCTAAAAAAGCATCTCACCTTCAATGTCGAGATAGATTAGTTCTATGCGATCCATAATCTTTTGTTGGGAATATGGGGCAGGTCTTGGACATAT
Organism: uncultured Rhizobiaceae bacterium; assembly: GCA_964514045.1. GTDB lineage: Bacteria > Pseudomonadota > Alphaproteobacteria > Rhizobiales > Rhizobiaceae > JAALLB01. The sequence continues at coordinate 4,887 of CAZEPF010000127.1, forward strand.
ATCCGCACTGCATACGCTGGCGTTACGTTTAAAGGCAAAAAAACTGAAATGCATTCTGGTGACACCAGAGGGCAGTCATGTTCCCGAAAAGTTTAATTCATTTGACGAGATTATAAAATTTCCAAATGCTCTTGGCCTAGCGGGGCTGGTAACTGGCAATAGCGGACAGATTGTTTCCTACAATTCAGCGATTTCAAGCTTTGGCTTTGGAGATTCTAGATTTATCTTCACAAGATTAAAGCTCTGGCAGAACCTGTTTGAAGACGTAAAACCCGCCATGGTAATTGCAGACTACGCACCAACTGCTCTTACATGTGCAAGGATGCTGGGCATTCCAACAGTGGCTATGGGCAATGGATATACCCTTCCCCCAGTGAATATTTGCACCTATCCAAAGTTTGTAAATCAGGATGATCCAGTCGATGCCGTTGCGCTCCTAAACAGCATCAACCAAGCACTTTCACTTGCAGGCCTCAACAAGCTTTCAGCACTGCCAGATTTGTTTAAGGCAGACATACATGCATGTTTTACCAATCCGGACCTAGACCCGTTTGGCAAAGTTAGAGAGCCAAAAGCTGCTGGGCCGATTTTGGCTGCCCCTGTGCCAGATTTTTCCAAATCACGGCCAGCGCGTAGTTTTATTTATCTCACCCATTGCAAACCGGAAGTAGCAACGCTGATGGTTGATGCAGCGCTACAACTTGATCGTCCTGTCGATATCTACGCCTTAACGATGACTGAAGCCCAGCAACGCAAAGTTCAGGACACTAATGTAACCTTCCTGCAAACACTCCAGTCGATGGATACTATTTGCTCGAATTATGATTTAGTTGCTCATTTAGGCGGGCACAATTTAATGGTGGAATTATTGGAAGCAGGCATGAAGCAAGTGGTTTTTCCTATTGATATCGAGAAAGTTTTATACGCTCAAAAAATGGAAAACCTTGGCTTAGCGTATCAATTACGCATGGATCACACAAAGCCTGTAAACGAAGTGGTTGGGAAGTTTTGTTCTGCCATCGACGATGATCACTTAAGAACACGGCTGGAAGAATACTCTTCTAATAGGCCGCCTCAAAACGCAGCAGAAACCATTGCTGAAAAAATCATGAGTGAGTTAACACCATGATCAATCGTTTAAAGCCCGAACCTACTGTAGTGTAGGCGTGGAGACCTTATCGGTTAAAATTGCTTTTATGGAAGCAGCGGGAATGGGAAAGAGAACATTATCCACCGACCGCAAAACACACGCTAATGCATCGGCTGCAGTTAAAACCTGATCATGGTCTCCTTGATGGATGAGGCCGTCCAGACAAAGCGTAATCGCAGTTTCATCTCCATGTTGCAGGCCAGCAAGAATCCCCAAAATTAAAATTTCGTCACGACAAATTCTTGGACATCCCATTTCGCATGTCTTTAGAGGTTCACGTGCAGAATGGCCGAGAATGGTTGCAAATTCTGTCAGTGCTTTAAGCGCCAGAGTCCCGGGCTTTTCCCCTAGCCTTTCGACAAATAATTTCGATGCGAGTTTCCAATACTTACAGTCTTTTTGGATCACTCCACTGCCCCAATGACGGTAGCCTTCTAAAACAAGGAATTCAGAAGTTTTTGTGAAACATAAGCACTCTGTCATTTCTCAATCCTTGTGACATACCCAGAGTGCGATCCTTCATCCAGCCCTAATAGTGAGAACAGGAAAAACAGATTCAATATTGGATATCCAATCGGCAAATAATCACGCTGGCGCATTTTATACCTCGTATCGTTTAATACTATACATTTTTAGTCAAGTTAAAACTGGAGTCAAACACTTTAGTTTAGAAACATTCTAAACTAAACTTTTTTAGTAAGGTTTACTTGACTATGAAAAATGAATGGGTGTAGGACACATTCATCAATCAAAGAACGGAAGGTTCTCATGACCCGTATTACAGCTACTATTCGCTCAGTTTTATTGTCATCCGCTGTTGTTCTGCCAACAACTGCATTGGCTGAAACTGTCAACATTTACTCTTATCGTCAGCCCGATTTAATCGCGCCGCTATTGGAAGAGTTTACCAAGCAAACCGGCATCAAAACTGAAGTACAATTCCTGAAAAAGGGAATGGTTGAGAAGCTGAAAGCAGAGGGTGTGAATTCACCTGCGGATGTTATCATGACGGTTGATATTGGTCGCTTATCAGCGATTGATTCAGAAGGTCTGACACAGCCCTTGGCCAACGAAACAATCAACTCAAATATCCCTGACAATTACCGCGACCCAAGCGGCAAATGGTTTGGTTTAACGACAAGAGGTCGTGTCGTTTATGCTTCCAAGGATAAAGTATCCCAAGACACGATTACCTATGAAGAACTGGCTGATCCAAAGTGGAAGGGCAAGATTTGTACGCGCTCTGGCCAACATGCCTATAATATCGCGTTAATCGCATCTATGATCGCCAACAAGGGTGAAGAGTTCACCGAGACTTGGCTGACAGGCGTTAAAAACAATCTAGCTCGCAAGCCAGATGGTAATGACCGCGCTCAAGCAAAAGGCATTTTCACTGGTGAGTGTGTTCTTGGGCTTGGCAATACCTACTATGTGGGTCTGATGCAAAACAACGAGAAAGATCCTGAGCAAAAAGAATGGGCCAAATCCATGAAGGTTCTGTTCCCTAACTCACAGGACCGTGGCACACACGTAAATCTATCGGGTATGGCGCTTGCCAAGAACTCACCCAATAAAGACGCTGCCGTGAAATTGATGGAGTTTCTTTCAAGCGGTGAAGCTCAAGAAATCTACGCCCAAAAAGTATATGAGTACCCGATCAAGCCAGGTACAAAACCTTCTGATACGGTTGCGGGATTTGGTGATATCAAAGCCGATACTTTATCCTTGAGTGAGATTGCAAAGCTTCGTAAAGCAGCATCACAACTTGTCGATAAGGTTGGGTATGATGACGGGCCATCCAGCTAATGCAAATAACTGATCTCAAAGAGATCAACAAAAGAACGAGCGCCGGGTATTTTGTACCCGGCGTAATTGCGTTTGCGCTACTGCTTTGCTTACCGATTTTCACGCTTCTCAGCCTGTCGCTGACGGGTTCATTTGATAGTTTTACACACATTGCGTCTACTGTGTTGCCGTCCGCTGGCGTAACGACACTTTTATTGATGTTAGGCGTAGGCCTGTTTACTGCGATTGTTGGCACGGCGACAGCTTGGGTGGTGACGTATTATAATTTCTTCGGTCGCGGAATTTTACAATGGGCACTGATGCTTCCGCTCGCCGTACCAACCTATATTTCCGCTTACACATTTGTAGAGTTTTTTTCCTACACCGGCCCATTGCAAGAAGCTGTTCGCGGGATAGGCGGATATCAAACACCACAAGAATATTGGTTCCCCGAGATACGCTCCCTATGGGGAACCGTTTTCACTCTTGGGTTGGTTTTATATCCTTATGTTTATCTATCGGTGCGAACTTCACTTTTACTGCAAAACAGCAGTTTCAATGATTGCGCAAGAATGCTGGGCACAACAGGTGCAAGGCTTTTTCGCCAAGTCACCCTTCCGTTGGCAAGGCCCGCTATTGTGCTTGGTGTTACACTTGCCCTGATGGAAACCATCAACGATATCGGTGCGGTTGAATATCTCGGTACAAAAACCCTCACCTTTTCCGTGTTTTCCGTATGGCTCAATCAAAACGATTTAGCAGGCGCATCACAAATTGCGATCTTCTTACTAGTGATTGTTTTCGGGTTAATTTATCTTGAGCATTTCTCACGAGGCTC
>CAZEPF010000128.1:0-8643 GCA_964514045.1 uncultured Rhizobiaceae bacterium
CACAAACGCCACGGCGTTCAAACGGTTCAATCCAAGCCAGATACGCTCTAGTTCTTGTTAGCAGAGTGATTGCCACGCTTTCCCCAGCGACCGGGCATGGATGAACGCAGACGCTTCATTTCTGCCATTTCAACCTTGCCATCGTCGTTCCAGTCGGCCAGCGCATAAAACTTCGCCAACCGATTTTCAATTTCAGACTTGGTCATTGTACCGTCCTGGTTGATATCAATGCCGATAAACAAGCGATCTGCAACACGGCCAGAATGTTTTTTCATCCGTTTGAAGGGAGCATTTTCCTCGATTGCAGAGACAACATCAGCTTTTATAACAGAGCCATTGCCGTCACCGTCGGCATAGGCAAAACGCTTAGCAACTGCAAAGTTCAATTCATCAAAGCTGATCGCATTGTCACCATTCGTATCAAGCTGTTGCATGATGCGCTCAGGCGCAAACATCTTTTTTATCCGTTGATGGTTTTGATAACCTTTGGCAGCAACTGCAATTCCGGAAAGCGCGATCAATACCGCACCGCTGGTTATGATAATCTTTGTACTTCTTTTCATTGTTAGTCTCCTTTAGTTCGGCCGCTACCAAATCTAAAATTCTGTTTAATCACCTCACCAGCAGTTTCTTAAAAATCTGGCGGACAGCAGCTTGGCTATCTTTTAGGTGGGCTGTGCAAGCAGCTTTTGTCGGTTGGTCAATGCGCTCGCATAATATTGTCAAAAAGCCGGTCGGCATCTCTTGAGAAGTCTCAAAACCACCGAGGCATATACGCTCCAGATGCAGCACCTCAGAATATAAATCGAATGCTTTAATCAGGACGCCAGCATCTTCAACTGGCAATCCGTTTAACCCCGCACAAGACAGGATTTCGCGCGTCCCTGTCAGCCCTTTAGATTGATGAGGATTTTTAAGAGCAGCCCATTGGGCAATGAATTCAATGTCTATAAAACCACCGGATACGGATTTCACGTCCCAAGGGTCTTTGCTGCCTTTTTCTGATTGAATAAGCTCCCGCATCTTTACGATTTCAGCATCAATTGAATAACGCGTATCGACTTCATTCAGCACAGACGAAATTCCATCTGTCACTTTTGCTGACAGATCGTCGTCACCCAAGACGGGGCGCGCGCGGGTGAGCGCTTGGCCTTCCCACACCCATGCGTCTTGCTGTTGATATTTGAAAAACCCCTCAACCGAAGTGGCCAATGGCCCCGCATTACCCGATGGGCGCAGACGAAAATCCAACGGATATAAAACCCCCTCTGCGGTTGGCGCCGTCATGGCAGAAATAAACCGCTGAACCAGACGTATGAAATACAAAGACGTATCCAATGGCTTTGCACCATTGGAAGCTTCTAGCGGATGTTCTGGTAGGTCATACAGAAAGATTAAATCAAGATCGGAGGTAGCGGTTAGTTCACGACTGCCCAGGCGTCCCATCGCAAGAATGCAAAACTCGGCACCTTCCACGTGGCCATGCGCACGGGAAAACTCTTCCAGCACTCGTGTGAAGGTCACACAAATAACGGCCTCTGCCAGCGCACTATATTCGCTTGCTGCCTGTCTTGATGAAACCTGACCACTAAAAAACCTGCTACCAATTTGAAACCGGATTTCAGAAGCAAAGCGCCTGATATCATCAAGGAAACCTTCATAGTCAGAAGAGCGCTGAACTAGGGCTTCCAGCTCGGGGTCAAGCGTTGCCCGTGTGATGCCTATATTATCTGATACTGGATCAATCATGTGATCAAAGATATGCGGTCTTCTTGCGATCAATTCCGCAAGGCGCGGCGCTGCATCCAGAATTCTGATGAGCAAGATCATCAGTTCGGAGTTGTTTTTCAGTAGGGAGAAAAGCTGAACACCGGCGGGTAGGCCCGACACAAATTTATCAAAACTGAACAAAACCTCATCCGGCTTGCCTGTCCTTGAAAAGGTTTCCAGAAGAAACGGCACAAGCTCTGTTAGCAATTCCCTTGCCTTGCTTGCACGCAATGCGGGCGCGCGCGCCATATGCCACCCCTTGATCGTGTTGATGATATCTTCTGGTCGTGAATACCCCAGACTTTTGATCGTACTCACAGTTTCAGGATCAAAATCATCACCTGTGAAAACCAGGTTACCATCGAGAATAGTCAGTTCAGGCTCTGCTTCAAACAAAGAGGCGTAATGGGTTTCGACCATGCGTAATGTTTGCGTGAGGTGCTCCTGAAAGCGCGCTACATCAGCTTCCCCACACAGGTTTGCAATTACCTCAAGCTCTTCTTGGGTGTCTGGCAAAGTATGTGTTTGCTCATCCCGCAACATTTGCAAGCGATGCTCGACAGATCTCAACACCCAGTAAGCCTCGATCAATTCATAGGCGGTTTGTTCGGAAATCCAATGGTGTCTTGCCAGCGCCAATAATGCGTCAGTCGTTTCACGCCCACGCAATTCTGGGTTTCGACCACCTGCAATCAATTGCTGTGTTTGCGCAAAAAATTCAATCTCACGGATACCGCCTCTACCCAGTTTGATGTTGTGTCCCAGAACAGCAATCTCGCCATGACCCTTGTGCGCATGGATTTGCCGCTTGATTGACTGGATGTCACCAATGGCTGCAAAATCGAGATATTTACGCCAGACAAACGGCAAGAGATACTTCAGAAAACTTGAAGCAGCGACGAAATCACCTGCAGAAGCGCGCGCCTTAATCATGGCAGAGCGTTCCCAGTTTTGCCCTTGGCCTTCATAATAGTTGAAAGCCGCATCAACCGAGATAATCAAAGGCGTGGATGACGGATCGGGCCGCAAGCGCAAGTCCATTCGAAAGACATAGCCATCCGCCGTGCGCTCCTGCATCATCTTGATCAGTTGTTTGCCCATCCGGTTTAATACAGAGATCGGGTCATCCGAATTGATGGTCAGTTTTGCTTGATCGTCATAAAAGACAATCAGATCAATATCGCTGGAGTAGTTCAGTTCATATCCGCCAAGCTTGCCCATTCCCAAAACGATGAGGCCGCTGTCTTTCGACGGGTTGGCGGTATCGTGAAGGACAAGTTTTCCAGCATGATGCTGGCTTAGCAAAATGTGATCAAGACACGCGACCAAAGCAGCATCCGCAAAATTTGAAAGCGTTCTAGTTACCTGCGCATCTATCCACCACCCGCCTAGATCAGCAAGAGCGCATAAAAGTGCGACCCGCCGTTTAGCAATACGAAGAGCGGTCATCACGTCGCCTTCACTCTCGGCAGTTACACCCAATACTTGCGCCTCAGCAATCAGCTTTGCTGCGGGTTGATCAAATCCTTCGTTCAAAAGCGACGATAGAAACTCCGGCTCCTTACTGGCGCAATCCAGCAGAAATGGAGAATGCGAAAATACGTTGGATAGAAACTCGTTCAGTTCTGGTGGAAGCCCCTCAAGCTTTGCAATCAGTGTGGACACACGATCTGGTGGTTTGGCTGTATTGGGGATTTGTTTTTCTGGAATGATCATGATGTCATTCCTTTGGGCAATGTCAGTACTGCACGCAAGCCCGGATTATTATCTGCCAGTTCAAATGAACCTTGGTGCATCTGCACGATTGCCTCAACAAGGCTTAAACCCAACCCATTGCCCGGCTTGTTACGGCTTTCCTCAAGACGAACGAAACGGTCCATAACGCGGGCGCGATCTTCAGGAGAAATGCCTATGCCATTATCAGCGATAATGACCTGATAGGCGTTATCTGTAGTCTCAAGCTTCAACTCGATTTCAAGGCCCGCATCATCGTGCTCGCCGTATTTCATGGCATTATCAATCAGGTTTGAAATCGCCTGAGATAGGAGTTCGCGATTGCCCTTTACATTTGCGTCAGTTGATAGATCGCCCTCTAGTTTCAGGGTCATTCCGTCGTCTTCAGCAACCGCCTCATAAAGTTCATATACATCTGCCAATACTGCCGAGAGATTGACTGTATCCATTTTTGCAACACGGGAACCAGACTCCACCCGTGAAATCATCAGCAAAGCATCAAAGGTTTTCACGATCTGATCACAATCGGAAATAATATCCAGCAATGCATCTTCACGTGCATCGCTATTACCCTTCAAGGCGAGTGCCTCGTCGGCTTTATTGCGCAAACGCGTGATCGGCGTTTTTAGATCATGCGCAATATTATCGGACATTTGTTTCAGACCATCATCCAGCGTATTGATGCGATCAAGCATACTGTTGAGGTTTTCAGATAGGCGGTCGAATTCATCACCTGAACCAGAGATCGGCAAACGCTCGCCGCGGTCACCGGACATAATCCGCACGGATGATTTTGAAACCTGATCAACCCGTTTCAGTGCACGTCGACCAACAAAGAACCACGTTAGCAATCCCAAGGCCAGCATTGTGCCAAGTGCTATTCGGAACCCACGGGCCACCACTTTGCGGAAGCCTTCATGCTCGCCGATATCACGACCCACCAAAATCTTGAGGCCGCGTTGTACATTGATGATACGGGCAATGGCACGATGATCTTCGTCTTCATTATCTCCATAGCGATAATATTTGAACGGTCGGCGCGTCCATCCAGTTTTACGCATGACACCAGGTGCCAATCGCGGAACATTGCCCGCAATAATCTCACCTGAACGATTGGTCACAACATAAAGATTGGCACCGGGTGATTGCGCACGGCGCTCCAATGTGGTGATCAATCCTCTCAAGCCACGCTGCCTGTAAACGCGCTCTAATCCTTGCAATTCCTGATCGATGGATTCTTCGTATTGCACCCGCAGCACATTAACCGTAGCGCCAGTCATATAGGCCACAATCCCGACAGCCACCAGCCCGAAGATCACCGTATAGATGATCGACAGGCGAACCGCTGTAACGCGAAACAAGGATCGTAGGGATGCAAACATCACCCAGCCTGTGGCGCTTCTAGCTTATAGCCTGCGCCGCGCACTGTGTGGAGCATGGGTTGGTCAAAATCTTTGTCGATCTTGGATCGCAGCCGCGAAATATGCACATCAATTACATTGGTCTGAGGATCAAAATGATAATCCCAAACCTTTTCCAGTAGCATGGTGCGAGTGACCACACGGCCGTCATTTTGCATCAGATAAGCCAGTAGGCGAAACTCGCGTGGTTGTAGTAAAATCTTCTCGCCATTGCGCGTTACAGAATGCGAAAGTCGATCCAGTTCAAGATCCCCCACTTTCAACGTGGTTTCCACCTCCGGTGAATTGGAACGCTTGGCCAAGACCTCAACACGCGCCAACAGTTCAGAGAACGCATAAGGCTTTGTCAGATAATCATCACCGCCCGACCTTAACCCTTCAACGCGGTCGTCGACTTCTCCCAATGCAGAAAGAATTAAAGCGGGTGTTTGGTCGCCATCACTTCTTACGGATTTCAGTAGGGACAAGCCATCCATCTTCGGCAACATGCGATCCAAGATCATAATGTCATGGTCTTCGGATTGAGCCAGATGAAGCCCGTGCTCACCCTCCAACGCGACAGAAACCGTATGTCCGGCTTCTTTCAATGCGCGCTCTAAAAACGAAGCGGCTTCCAAATCATCTTCAACAAGTAAAATTTTCATGTCTAACTTTTAATCGCAATCCGCTGGATAGAAAAGAAAAATGCGGCGGATCCGGTTGGGGATGGATCCGCCGCGAAGGTGTTCCATTGGTTGCGGCCAGTTAAGCAGAACACCTTGGGGAATTATCCGCGATCTACAGGAACGGGAACAAACAAGGTGCGCTGATCACGTTTGACCTGTAGCAGAGCAGATTTGCGACCTGATTTACGCACATCTTTAAGGGCTTCACGAAGGCTGCTTGTTGAGGTCACCTCATCGCCATTTACAGAAGAAATGATATCTCCAGCGCGCAAGCCCTTTTCAGCGGCAGGACTGTTCGGGCGTACTTGCGTGACGCGCAAGCCTTCTTCAGTTTGCTCTAACGCCAAACCCAGTTTGCCAAGGCGGCGTTTTTCGTTGGGTTTTTTCGGGGAGGCTTTTGCAGTCTGCTCCAATTCGCCCAATGTGACGCTAACATCCATTGCTTCGCCGTCGCGCCAAACCTTGAGGGAGATATCAGAGTTTGGCTCAAACCCTGCAATCACACGCGCTAAAGCCCTTGGGCTTTTGATTGGTTTGCCTTCAACTTCCGAGATTACATCACCGGATTTTAAGCCCGCATCTGCTGCCGGACTACCCTGTTGGGCCGACGTAACAATTGTCCCTTTATCAAGATCAAGACCAAGGGACTCAGCGATTTCAGGCGTGACAGGTTGTATCTGAACTCCAAGCCAACCGCGTGTTACAGAACCGTCTTCGATGAGGTCTGATACAACTTCATTGGCAAGGGCTGCCGGAATGGCAAATGCGATGCCAACATTACCACCCGATGGTGAGAAGATCGCGGTGTTAACGCCGATGACTTCGCCTTCAAGGTTGAAAGCAGGACCGCCAGAATTACCCTTATTGACGGCTGCATCAATCTGGAGGAAATCATCATAGCGCGTTGCGCCAATCTCACGACCATGGGCAGATACAATACCAGCGGTGACAGTGCCGCCAAGACCAAACGGATTACCTACAGCCACAACCCAATCGCCTGTGCGGGGGCGTTTCTTGCCAAAATCCACATAGGTAAATTCAGTGTCTGCATCTACTTTCAGGACTGCCAGGTCAGTTCTGGGGTCCGTGCCAACAAGACTTGCTTCATATTCTGTACCGTCATTGAGAACGATCGTGAAGTTTGTGCCGCCTTCAATGACGTGGTTGTTCGTCACCAGATAGCCATCATCTGAAACAAAAAAACCGGAGCCTTGGGACTTTGCGTTTTTCGGCATTTGGCGTGGACCATTATTGCGGAAATCACCGCGTGGACCCTGCTGGAAGAAACGCTCAAAAAACTCGCGACCATGCCTTGTGTCAGGCATTTGCATCTGGTCGCTTGCGGGTTGAATTTTAGCTTCAACACGAACGCTGACCACGGCAGGCGATACAGCTTCAACAACATCACCAAAAGAGAAAACTGCGGGTGCCTGAAGTTTCACGGCATCGGCATAAACAGGAGTTGGCAACAACATACCTGTCTGCCCAATCCCGACTCCGGCAATGCCCGCCACAAGTGCGGTTGAAAGCAAAAGAGAAGAAAGTTTCGACTTAGTGGATTGCATATTTAGTTCCTCAATCAGTTGTAGTTTCGCAGCATCGTTGCCACGTCATGCACCTGATATAAGGAACCCAATCTTACGGGATCATGTCCGTTGGATTAAATCTTCGTAATGTAAAAATTATCTAGATTTCAATTGAAGTCTTCACAGCACCACCCTTTTCGAGGGTTTTATGAACTGGGCACTTATCTGCAATCTCCAGAAGTTTGTCATTCATCTGATCATCGTCCAGACCTTCAATACGAATGGTTCTTTCGAACACATCAATCTTGCCCCCTTTATCGCGGTCGGCTTGAGTACATTCCTGGCAATCTTTTGCGTGAACTTTATTGTGTTTCACATCAACTGAAATTTTGCCGAGAGAAATTTTCTTGAAGTCCGCATACATACGCAAGGTCATGGAAGTACAGGTTCCAAGTGCTGCTGAAAGCAGATCATAGGGCGATGGACAACTGTCCAGCCCACCTACCGATTTTGGCTCATCTGCAAGCAGGTGATGCCTCCCAAAACTTACAGTGTTCTGGAATTTTCCATTTCGGGTTTCAGAAATTTGAGTGATTGAATCTGCGTGCTCAGTTTCTTCAGCACTTGGCTGCGTTATAGAAAGATAGCGCTCCGCCCATGCGGAGATAATATCTGCTGCAAATTTGGCATCCCGATCGTCGGTCATTAAATGATCTGCGGTATCGAGCGAGACATAACTTTTGGGATGCTTTGCTGCCACAAAAATCTTCGTGGCATTTTCAACGCCAACCGTTGCATCTGTTGGTGAGTGCATAACCAGAAGCGGCTTTTTCAGTGTTGCAACTTTTTCCAACACGTCATTGGCTTTAAGATCGTCCAGGAACTGTTTCTGGATAGAAAACTCCCGCCCGCCTAAACTGACTGTTGCAGACCCCTGTTCAGAGATTTCATCGAGTTTGGAGCCAAAATTATGAACCACATGCTCTGCTTCGGCTGGCGCACCTATCGTCACCACTGCTTTAACCTCAGGGATTTCTGCCGCAATAGAAAGAACCGCTGCACCTCCTAGAGAATGACCGATGAGCAATTCTGGCGCTTGATAATGCTCGCGCAAATAATTCGCAGCGATAATCAAATCTTGCTGGTTGGATGAAAAATTTGTGGAGGCAAATTCACCCGCACTGCTGCCGAGACCAGTAAAATCAAATCTCAAAACCGCAATGCCCTGCTGAGATAAATCCGCAGCAATTCTACGCGTTGCGTGAAAATCTTTGGAGCAGGTAAAACAATGGGCAAAAATTGCATACGCTCGAACCGGACCAGAGGGCAAATCAAGACGGGCGGAAAGCCTAGCGCCCATACTTCCATCAAAATCAACGCGTTGGGAAATTGTCATTTATGGCTCCTAAAATAATGCGAAAAATTCAATACCCGATTGTCTTCACACTTTAGAGCGTGTCTGTCTTGGATTAAATCGATTTGATGGGTTGGATTTTTGATTTCAGCTAGGAAAATACCACAGCGCGA
>CAZEPF010000129.1:0-8593 GCA_964514045.1 uncultured Rhizobiaceae bacterium
GTGTATAACGATACACTGGATGATCCGCGTGGCATGGTCCATATCCGTGATGTGCTCAATCATATCCTGAAAACTTCGCGGATGACCAAGGCAGAGATTGCCAAGCGCCGCCGAAAAATACCCGCCAATCTCGACCTCAAGAAAGTTGAACTTTCCAAACCGATTGGCGAGATGAAAATCCTCCGCGATGTTATGTTCGTGCCGCCATCCATGGGCGCGCGTGAATTGATGGCACGTATGCAAGCAGACCGGATGCAAATCGCCCTAGTGATCGATGAATATGGTGGAACGGACGGGTTGGTCACGCTTGAAGATATTGTTGAAGAAATCGTCGGCGAGATCGAAGACGAACATGATGACGAAGCCGTTCTTATTCAAGATCGCGGCGAAGGTATATTCCTGTGTGATGCAAAAGCGGAACTCGATGATATTCGGGAACTTGTAGGAAGTGACTTCATTTTTGGAGAGCACGAAGACGACGTTGATACAATCGGTGGATTGATCTTTGATATTCTGGGCCGTGTGCCGGTACGTGGTGAGGTGATTACCAAAAACGAGTTCGAGTTCCGGGTGATAGAGGCCGACCCGCGCCGTATTCGCCGTGTTGAATTACTCAGGTCTCAACGGCGTAGAACGAAGCGTGCTCAAGACGCACCATCTGCCTGATCTTTACTGGAAACCGACCCTGCAATTGTTCCCAGAAATGCTTTTAGTCCCGGTCTTTCAACTGCGTTGAAGGGCATGGGTCTGCATAGATCAAGTGCGGCCAGTCCGATACGCGCGGTCATAATGCCGTTCACGGTTCCCTCGCCAAGCTTGGCTGACAAACGCCCGGCAAGCCCCTTGCCAATAAATTGCTGTAGCAATGTATCAGACAGGGCAAGCCCACCCGTGACCGCAAGATGCGAGCCCACCATGCCGGCAAGTTTCAATGTACCAATTGAGCCGGGCCTGTTGCCGTAGAGCGCTGTAAGCTGACGCAACATCCGCAACACCTGATAACCTGTAAAAATCACATCAAGACTTGCTGCCGGATTGATCGCTGTTACAACCGCGATACGCTTGGAAGCCGTAGCGATGATCTGTCGTGCCTCATCATCCAGAGGCTTCATCAACATTTGCTCGGCCAGTAAGAGGCGGTCCCGCCCGTCCATCACATCATCATTGTGAGATGCAAGTTTGGAAATATGCCAATGCATTTCCTTGCGGTCCTGATAGAGGGTGACGATCTGATCGAGCGTCTTGCTGCCGGATACAGATTTATCTTCTAGCGCGCGCATGACGCCCTCGCGCAAACGGCCCAGTTTGCGTAGTCGCCACAAGGCCATAACTTCGCGCAGTACGATTACCACCAGACAGAAAATCACTATCGCCAGCAGGGCTGATGCTCCCCACCCAAGCCATTCGTGACGGGCAAACAAGTCTTCAATCACTTGAGTGATCCAAAGACCTATCCCAAGAGAAACAAGAGCAGAGAGACAAGCAAAAAACAGGACACGCAATTTATTGCGCTTGGTCGGGGCAGGGATATGGTTTGGTATATCTTCCAGATAATCATCGGAATCAGGATCAAACACATCCACCGTTTCAGTCGGATCGGGTGCATCCATCGCGCGCGGCTTTCGGGTAGCGCCACGTGGTGTTTCTTTTTTGGATTGCGTTGGTTTTTTTGTAGCAGGCTTTGACTTGCTTGGAGCAGGTTTCTCCTCAGGCTTTTCTTCCGGATCACTTAAGGAAACTACAGTTGGTTTTCGGCTCATGCGATGCGGTCCCCAAGCAAGAAATTAAGGGCTTTATCCAGCCTGATATGGGGGAAACTATTGCTCCCGATAGTGGAAGGCTCTTTGAGTTCAGGCGGTCGAAAACGCAAAAACACAGTTTCCACCGCATCACCATCCAGCCTTAAAGCATCGCGCGGGTTGTCAGGGAGGTCGCCCGGAAACAGTGCAATTTCCTCTTTGCCATTATAGGTTTTCTTGCCGAGTTTCTCACCTTCTTGTGGAATTCCAGCAATAGAGGGAAGTTCTTCACTGCCCTGTTTTAACATATGCTCACGGGTAGCACGCACAGAAGCAAGAGCAACAACATCGTGAAGCGCACCTGAATGTTCTGTGCGTTCTAGTGCTTCGTTTACCACCTGCCGCAATATGGCTTCCAGCCTGTCATGGCTGGTGTGATGCAATTGATCTGCCTTGGTTGCAGCAAATAATATTCGGTCGATTCTTTTGCCCAGAATTGCATTGAGCCACGAGGTTTGCCCCGGACGGAAACAGGCAAGAATATCTTTTAATGCGTTGCGAATATCATCCACTGCCTGCGGCCCTGCATTGAGTGCCGAAAGTAAATCCACCAGCACGATCTGCCTGTCCAGCCGTGAGAAATGATCTACAAAAAAAGGTTTCACAACCTTAGAAACATAGGCGTTATAACGGCGTTCCATCATCTGCGCTAAAGAGCTTGATGGTGCAGTCTCGCCCTTTTTTATGTCCAGCGGCGCGAAGGTAAGAAGCGGCGAACCTTCCAGATCACCGGGCATTAAAAATCTTCCAGGCGGGAGGGTAGAAAATGCAAACTCATCCTGCCTGCAAGAATGAAGATAAGACGTAAATAAATCAGACGCGCGGAGGGCAACTGCTTCCACCGCTGGTGAATTTGGGTCAATCGTCGCCAAATGCTGTAACCAGTCTTTAGCCAGACTGTCTCGCGGTTCGGTGCGTGCTGCTTCCAGCGTCTTGGCTGACCATTCGCGATAATCCATATCTAGCAATGCAAGGTCGAGCAGCCACTCACCGGGATAGTCAATAATATCTATGTTGAGCGTGCCGGGCGTCAGTGTTTTTGCAATCAGTCCGTCTGGCTCATATTCCACCGTCAGGCGCAATTGCGAAATCCTGCGCGTAGATTTTGGCCAATGACGCTTTTCACCAGCAGTGAGTGAATCAAGATGCTGCTCATAGGCAAAGCGTGGAATATCATCATCAGGTTGGGGCTGCAGATAGACCCGCTTTATCCGCCCAGAAGCATGGGGAACGAACATTGGCAACCGTCCGCCCTGAAGCATGTTATGAACAAGCGCGGTTATAAAAACGGTCTTACCCGCGCGCGATAGACCCGTTACGCCCAACCGAACCGTTGGATTTACAACGTCCTGAGCGTAGTCAAACAAGCCGCCTACTGCGATTTTTGCTTCATCTGCAAGTGATGTGAATTTCAAGGAAATCCCTCCCGTTACGGAAGGTAGGAAGTGGCAAGCAAAAGTGCAAGCACCACGGTCGACTTATCGCATTTATGTGGACTTGGCACCAAACGGTTTTACTAAGACCCAATAGCCTGTTTCGCGATTGATCAGGAGCGTGAATGCAATGGTGCGCAAGATATAGACGATGACCATTGCAATCGAAGCGCCAGCCACCCCATAGACTGGTACAAGCATTGCCATAGCAGCAAAGCAGATAATGATTGAGGCACACGAGATGTACAGATTGAGACGGTTTTTGCCCAAGATCAGTAACAGGTCTCTGGCTTGTCCGGTCGCGGAGCGAATAATATAGGCACCGCCCAATATCACCATAGCAGGATAGGCTGCTAGGAATTCAGGGCCAAACAACCACAATAGCTGATAGCCTGCTGCAAGTGTTACCAGAAGAGAGGGAACTGTAAGCCAGAATGTTGCGTTGGTTGAGTTAGTCACTTCCTGCTGTAAGGCTTTGCGGTCCGCTGAAGCATTTGAAAGTGAAAAGTTTCGTGCAGCCACTAGCATAAAGGCAAATTGCACAAACGCTGCCAGTGAAAGCGAACGCTGTGCTGCAAAGTAAATTGAGGCTTCTTCCGGTGTTGCCAATATCCCCAAAAAGAGAACATCTGCCCAAAAGAAAACTTCATCTGCCAGCATTGCAGGCATGAGCAATATAGACGATGAAACCCAAAACCGCTTTTGTGTTTTGCTGGCCGTAGTCTTTTGTTCACCGATGACTTTTCGCCAAATATAAACCGTCTGGGCCAACAAGATTGCGGCTGTGATTACGATAACGGTCGTTAGTACAAAAACCGCGTCTACCGTCACATTATTATAGCTAGCCAGCCCAACCGTTATGATAATCAAAAGCGGGCGAATAATAAAACTTGGCGCGGTTGAGAACACATACCAGCCAAGCCCACGTGCCACACCAATGATATAATCCTCCAACGCTAAAAGCGGCATGCCAATCAGCAAAATCAGGATTGGAAAAAAGAACGCATCATCAACTAGCCCGCGTGCGCCATGCAAAGCACCGATCCCAAGTGCTGCCATCACCAATGAGCCAAGGCCAACAGTGATCAATCCAGTTTTTAGGAAGCCGTTTACGTGATCAGGTTTATCGCGCTTCATGTATCGCGGAATAAACCGCAGACAGGAATCCTGAAATCCTAGCGCACCAATATTGTTGGCAACGCTAATCCAGGTCCAAAGAATGATGTATATTCCATACTCTGAAATAGACATTGTTCTCGCTAGGAGAATTTGTAAGGCAAGGCCGAATAAAGCTGCAAGGATACGAACCGAAACGGTCGACGCAACACTTCGCAACATGCTGTCCGCCGACGCATGACGGAATTTTTTGAGTGCTTTGGAAATCATAGGCAAGTGGCCCTAAACTGGGTCACTTTTCTTTAGTGCCTTGGATTTTCCCAATCATCTGAAACAGTTGATTGAAATAACGGCGCTCATTGGCTGAAGTCTTTTTATAAAGCTCTTTCAGTTTTGGCCGAATCGATGTTTTCCACATCCAGCAATACAGATACCCGGCCGATGTGATTGGAATATATTGCGAACGCAGAGGCACCGTAATGTTGGTCCAACTTGCTTTATAGTCAGATGGGTCGTTAAGGAAATCAAACTTGCTCAGTCCCAATTCAAGCGCCCATTGCTGAGCAAATTCCATCTGAATTTTTCCTGGTGAATGTTTTTGATAGTCAAGATTGATAGCCCCAAGGTAGCTGTAATAGTGCCCCTTGGATGCCATGCCGAGTTCAAGACCCGCTGGCGCACCATCAATCCGTAACACATGCATGTAAATATCATTATGCGCATCACGTGATGTTTCGTCGCCTAGAGCTGCAAGAAAACGCTTCAAACCATCGTCGGACATCACATCTTCACGTCGGCCAGTTGCTTCCATCCATTGCTGTTTCATGTCCAGACAGATATCTACCAGTTCGCTAAACTCTGAACTACTAGATGAATGGACGTCATAGGTGACCTTACCCAATGAATTTAATCTGTTACGGCGTTTGTTACGTTGCTTGCGATGTTTGCTTGGCAAGGTCGCTACATACTCATCCCAAGTCTCGAACATATCGAGATCAAGAATGGATGACTTCTGTTGGCTTTGATCAGAAAAACCTGAATTTCCAAGTATCCGCGAAAGCATGGAGTCTTCGGTAAAGAAGTTCAGCGTAAACGCATCACAATCGCTGATCTTTTGGATATGTTCAAAAACGGATCGGCCAAGTTGAACAGAAAAAAGATCAGGATCAAACTGTAGACCAGAATATTGGCCTAGCGGCTCTCCTAGCGTTACCAACACTTTTACGCCAGCGCGTGATTTTACCGTCATTAGCGGCCAGATCATTGCAACTTGTCCAAGATGGCGAAGCACCATAATTTGAGGAACATTCTCACCACCTGAATCAGGTGTGGCCGCATATTCATCGCACCACTTTGAGCACCAGTCATAGGTTTGGAAATATAGATATTGCTCTGCGCAAACGCTTTCGAGATGATGCCATTCTTCTTCAAGTGCGTGAATACCAGCAAGCGTATCAACACATTCCAATTCAAAATTACGTCCTGCATGTTGCAGCGTAATCATTTTCCCATGGCTCCCACTTGATGCAAAATAGGCTTCTTTATATGTTGCATAATTGATATTGGCGGACATCGGCGCGCATTTCCAAACACTAATTTGGAGGTATTAAACCGCAAAAAAGTTAAGCTAGCGTTCTATCAAGCCTATAAAGAGCAGATAATTTTAGTGTTTATGCTTAACAGTTTCATACGCCTGTGTTCGTATTAGTCGTAGCGAAGTTCGGACGCTTTCCCACCAAATACAATATAAGCATAGATCGAGTATCCGATGATAACCGGCAACACCATTATTCCGCCGATCAGAATGATGAACAGGCTTTCTGGCGCTGCCGCAGCCTCATAAATCGTCAACTGTTCTGGAACAACATAAGGGTAGAACGAATATGCCATTCCGGCAAAGCCAAGCACGAATATGCCTGCGGTCAGTGCAAGGGGTGCCCAAGCATATTGATCGCGTGGAAATGGCATATTGCGAAGGCAGATCACCAAAATCAAAAACAACACTGCGGTCATGATGGGAAGCGGAGCTAGAATCAAGACTTCTGGAAATGAGAACCAGCGTTCAAAGATACGGGGGCTGACCCATGGTGTGGCAAGTGAAACAGCACCCATTCCAGCAACCGTAAAAGCCAGTGTTTTCTTGGCCCATGCCACGGCGCGCAATTGAAGTTCGCCTTCCATTTTAAGAATGAGCCAACACGCACCGATGAAAACATAAGCAGCCGTCAGGCAGATCGCGATGAGAAGTGAGAAGACAACATTCATCATCTCCCATTTCAGGCCCATAATATAAAATCCCAACATAAAGCCTTGAGATAGAGCCGTGATAAGCGATCCTGTAACAAACAGGCGATTCCAGATAATTTTGTTCGTGGCATTAACTTTGGCGCGAAATTCAAACGCTACGCCGCGTAAAATCAAACCAAACAACATGATAGCAACAGGCAGGTAAAGCGCGGTGAGGATCATGCCATGGGCAACCGGAAAGGCTACCAATAACAGACCGATAGCTAAAACAATCCACGTCTCATTGGCATCCCAAAACGGACCAATAGAAGCGATTAGTTTGTCTTTGTCATTGCCTCGTACAAACGAAACAAGCATCCCGACACCAAGATCAAACCCATCCAGAATAACATAGATGAGAATGGAAAATCCCATCAGGGAAGCAAAAGCAACCGGCAGCCAAACAGCAGGATCTGCGAATAACTCTGACATGGTTTACTCCGCAGGTAAGGGGCTGTTTGGAATGCGGGTATCTTTGCGCCCGTCTGGATCATCAAGCGTTGGTCCAACCGGATTTGACGTGCCAGCTTTGCGGGCAATATAAAACAACGTCATGATGTAGACAGTCGTAAGCGCAACGTAGATCAGCAGATAAATAAGAAGGGTAGACAATACCATCCCGCCCGAGACATCTGATACAGCTTCGCGTGTGGTTAACACGCCGGACACAAGCCATGGCTGACGACCAATTTCTGTGGTGTACCAACCCGCAAGCGTTGCAAGCCAGCCTGAGAATGTCATGGCCAGGAAACCACGTGCCACCCACGGATTAAACTCTTTCTTGCGGACCATCATAAATGCGGCAAGCCAGGACAGTGCGAGCATGGCAAACCCTACGCCAACCATAATACGGAATGCCCAGAAGACCTGCATCACCGGTGGATGAAGAATGGTGCCATCCTCGGCAACAAAATCATTCAATCCCGGCACAACGCCTGCTGGATCGTGTTTCAGGATCAGGCTTGCACCACTTGGAATTTCTATCGCGTAGTCGTTGGTGCGGGTTTCCATGTTTGGAATGCCAAATAAAACCAGCGGAACATTGCCACGCGTTTCCCAATTGCCTTCCATAGCCGCAACCTTAGCAGGCTGGTGTTCCAGCGTGTTCAGACCGTGTAGATCACCCATCAGTATTTGTAATGGAATTAGCGTCGCAGCCAGAACTATTGCAGTTTTCCAAGCCGCGATGACACTGGTCGTGCGATCATTACGAAGCCAACGATAGGCAGAAATGCCTGCAATTAAAAAGGCAACGGTTAACCCAGAACTTAGAAGTACATGGATCAATCGATACGGCATGGATGGATTGAAGACGATTGCCATCCAATCGGTTGCAAAGGCAACGCCCTCGCGCATTTCAAACCCTTGAGGTGTGTGCATCCATGAATTTAGCACGATAATCCAGAACGCAGACATGGTGGTACCAAAGGCCACAAGGAACGTGGCAAGCGTATGGACGCGGTTGGATACTTTTCGGAAACCAAACAGCATGATCCCCAAAAACACAGCCTCTAGGAAGAAAGCAGTCATGATTTCATAGGCTAATAGTGGCCCGGCAATATTCCCGACCTTTTCCATGAAGCCGGGCCAGTTCGTTCCGAACTGGAAGCTCATCGTAATGCCAGAGACCACGCCTAGAGCGAAGGAAAGTGCGAAGACCTTTACCCAGAAGAAATAGGCCTCCATCCATTTGTCATTCTTGGTGCGCTGATAGGCAAGCTTGAAAAACAGCAGCACCCAGCCAAGGGCAATTGTGATGGTTGGAAAAAGAATGTGAAATGAAATATTCGCACCGAATTGAATGCGAGAGAGAAGTAAGGCGTCCATTAGCCTAATCCTATTAGCCCGGGTTAATGCTCACCATGGACATGGGATTGTCAGTCCAGGTTTTGAATGCGGCATTCCGCCCTTAGAGCGTATCTGGCTTGGATTGAACCGTTTGAACGCCGTGGCGTTTGT
>CAZEPF010000130.1:0-8588 GCA_964514045.1 uncultured Rhizobiaceae bacterium
GCCTACACCATCAAACAGCGTGATTTGTTGTTCGCTAGTGCGGCCCTCAGAGTTACCAGTGATCACTTCCCACATTTCGGTTACAGGAAAATTTTCTGGCATTTGCTGAATTTCACCCTCGATCCGCGTCTGTGGTGGGTATTCAACGAACACATCTGATCTGGTCAATATGTCTTTATGCAATTCTGTTTTTCCCGGGCAATCACCTCCGATGGCATTAATATGAACGCCTGAGCCTACCATATTGTCCGTCAAAATTGTTGCGTTTTGCTTGTCTGCTGTGCAGGTCGTAATGATCTGCGCGCCTTCAATGGCCTCTTCCGGAGTCTTGCAAGGCACCAATTTGAAGCCTTGATCGGTCAGATTGCGCACGGCTTTTTCGGTTGCTGCTTTATCGATATCGTAGAGTCTCAGAGTGTCAATTCCACAAAGCGCACGCATTGCCGTTGCCTGAAATTCTGATTGCGCGCCATTGCCAATCATCGCCATCACCTTGCTGCCTTTTGGAGCGAGGTGGCTCGCTACCATCGCACTCGTGGCCGCTGTCCGTAGAGCCGTTAATATTGTCATTTCGGTTAAGAGTTCGGGATATCCAGTATCCACCCGCGCAAGCAGGCCGAAAGCAGTAACGGTTTGCAGCCCTTCTTTCATATTCTTGGGATGTCCGTTTACATATTTGAAGCCATAGTCTTCTCCATCAGAGGTGGGCATCAATTCGATAACGCCTTCATCGGAGTGACTGGCAACTCTTGGTGTTTTGTCGAATTTTTCCCAACGTTTAAAATCGTCTTCGACATATCGGGCTATGTCTTTCAGCATTGTCTCAAGGCCGATGCTGTGGATCAGCTTCATCATGTTTTCCACGCTGACGAAACGTATAAAGGCGAGGTCGGAAGGTGCGGGAGCAGTCATTTTATATTCACTTTCAGCTAAGAGTGGGTCGATCGAATACACGTCGACCAAATAGGGATGCAGTCAGATCAACCATTAGGTTGGCTGTTCGGCCCTGATCATCAAGGAAGGGGTTTAGTTCCACTAGGTCAAGCGACGTTACAAGCTCACTGTCATGCAGTATTTCCATCACGAGATGGGCTTCACGGAATGTTGCCCCTCCCGGCACAGTAGTACCAACCGCAGGTGCAATCGAGGGTTCTAAAAAATCGACATCCAGAGATACATGCAACATGCCATTAGCATTTTCGACTTTCTTGAGAAACTCACGTAATGGCGCAGCAATGCCACGCTCATCGATTTGGCGCATGTCGATAGCTGTCATGCCAGATTTTGTGATGAATTCGCGTTCGGGTGTGTCGACCGAGCGCAAACCTATGAAACATACGTTTTCTTTTGCAACCGGTGTCTTCATCTGAGGGAACTCGTCAAATCCTTCTTGCCCAGTCGCATATGCGATTGGAGTTCCGTGAAGATTCCCGGACTCGGTAGTCTTTGGTGTGTTGATGTCCGGATGGGCGTCAAGCCAGAGCACAAATAGAGGCCGTTCTTCGCGTGCTGCATGGGCGGCCACACCTGCGACCGTTCCCAAGGATAGCGCATGATCGCCACCCATAAAAACAGGAAATCCGTGTTCCATTGCGGCCGCCGCTGCTTCCGTTAGTTTCTCAGTCCATTCTATACACTCAGTCAGCGCATGAACTTCGCCTGCAGGAGCATTGTCAACCCAAGATGGGCCTTCAATATTGCCCCGATCTTCCACTTGCCAACCCAGCCCACTCAAGGCTTTGGCAATGCCTGCGGTGCGATATGAATCCGGTCCCATTACGCATCCACGGCGACGTTTGCCGCAGTCCATTCCAGCACCGATCAAAACGCATTTTTTTGAGTTCATTATGCAGCCTCCATTTCAACCGCGGTGGTGACAATCAATTCAATCGGGCGATCAGACCCTGCTTACCCCGCTTCACCGCAAGCTCTGGAAGGTGCATAGCCTTCGGGTATCCATGCACCCCAGACTTCATTCATTGCGTTAAATTCTCCCATATGAGCAAGCCAAATAATAGACTGTAGAATGGAATTCTTTGATGAGCCGGCTTATTTGGGAAGGGCATCAAATCGAGATAAACAGGAGCTTTTACCTGATCCCGATGCCCCCAGAATAGCAATCACGTCACCTTTGTGTGCCGCCATGGAAACGCCTTTGATCACCTGATGATTTCCAAAGCTCTTGTGTAGGTCATTGACTGAGAGTGCACGTGTATTGGCCATACTCATCCCTCCACTGTTGGAGCCAGCGCGGCCAGCTCGCCGAGCTTTACGGGTTTGATTGGTGTGCGGGCACGTGGCGCAGTTGCCTCAGCACCGCACGAAGTGAGAATACCTCGCACAGTCAGGTCGCACATGCGACCCTGACATGGTCCCATGCCTGCCCGTGTGGCAGTTTTGACTTGTCGAACGCCTTGGGCACCTTCGTCCAAGGATTTTCGTATTGCACCTGCGGTGATCTCTTCACAACGGCAAACAATTGTATCATCCTGCGGAGTGACGAATTCTGAAAGCGGAGCATAGGCTGCATCCAGAAAAGGCCTGACAGAAATGGACTTGCGCAACCTTTTTCGTGATTCAGAAGCTTGCCGATCGCGCTCAGCTTTTTTGAGATGTCCAAGTTGGTGAAGGATTTCAAGCGCTGCTAACCGTCCAGCAGCTCTTGCAGCATCCGCGCCACCGATACCAACGCCATCCCCTGCGATATGGATGCCTGTTAAATCAGTATTCCCCCATTCGTCCACATCCGGTTGATATGCTTGTTGCGCTTCATTCCAGCTATGTGGGACACCGCTCGCCCGGCTGATATGCGTCGACGATATAACGCCTTGATGGGTGAGCAATAGTGAAGTTGAGAGATTGTGTTCACGACCGTTGGATTTGAACACAAATGAAAGACCGCCATCAGCTGATTGTGTAACTCGAAAACCTGAAGCACCCGTGAACCGCGGCACACCGGCATTCTTTATTTTGCGAATTAAACCCAGACCCTTGATTAGTGTGGAGAAACCAAGGAGGGCGCTCGGCAAATACCGCGAAGCATTCAACATCGAGTTAAAGGATTGCGTTTCAACGAGTGCCTTGGGAGGAGTGCCTGCATCAATCATTTGTGCCGCGACCAGATATAACAAAGGACCTGATCCGGCTAGCACCGCATCGCATGGTAACAATCCTGAATTCTTCATAAGGACCTGTGCAGCACCCGCCGACATGACACCAGGCAATGTCCAGCCGGGGAAAGGCATTGGGCGTTCCTGGGCACCTGCAGCTAATAGAACATGAGGTGCAGAAGAAATCTGACTGCGCCCATCCTGTGACCAGATTACACGAGACCCTGCTTCGATGCGCCAAACTGATGCATCGAATTCAGTCATAATATTCTCGTCGTTTAACGCTTCAACCAATTCACTACCGGATGTGTAATCTTTACCAAGATAGCTTTTGCGATCCGAATTTGAGGTAACATTTCGGTAGATTTGTCCACCTGCTTGCGGTTGTTCATCAAGTATAAGAACCTTGGCGCCACCATTTGCGGCAGTTGCTGCTACAGCCATTCCTGCTGGCCCAGCGCCAATAATGATGAGATCAACCCTATGCATCGCGAGCCCCACGTAATGGTCGTAGGCCATTCTGTCTACGTACCACCATTCCATCACGAACTGCGGTCATGCAGCCCTGCGTGTTTGGTTTGCCATCAATTTCAATCAGACACTCGAAGCAAATGCCCATCATGCAATATGGAGCACGCGACATTCCCTTGGATGTCGTTCTGGATGGATCGCTGGAGTAAGCAAGAATAGCAGCTGCAACCGTGTCACCAGCCTGCGCAGTTATGGGAGTCCCATCCAGCACTAGGTGGATATCCGAGCCTGACTTAGGCCGCGGATGAAAGCGCGAAGCGATTTTCATCGAAAGCCTCCAAATCAGGTGCATCTTCGTTTTGCTCGATCCACTTTGCCAATTCACCTGCATGCAAGGGCGCAAGCGTTACGCCACTATGGCATGTTACAAGGCAAGCGTTTGGGTGGTCTGGCGAACGAGCATAAATCGGGTAACCGTCAGGTGACATGACACGCAGAGCGCCCCACGCGCGAATAACACGCAGATCCTTCAATGCTGGGAAAACCTCGACTGCGTGTTTCGCGAGCCCTGCCATAACGCTCAGAGTTTCACTGTCATCATATCCCGCATCTGCTTTTGTACCACCAATTTGCAGTCCACCCTCATCTACCTGTCGAATAGTACTGGATAAAAAGGGTAGCCGATCAGACAGCTTCTCTGTGATCAATAGTTCACCGCGCTGTGGCCGAACGCTAGTTGTAAAACCGAGTTTTCTGGCAAGTGGAGCAGTACCCAGACCAGCTGCAAGTGCAATGCGTTTTGCTGAGTGAAGCTCACCGTTCTTCAAAGTAATATTAAAACCGCTTCCTACACCAGATACGTCCGTCACCAAAGCATCTGTGAAAATCCTACCGCCGAGGACATTTACAGATTTGCGTAGCGCGCTTAGCAGCTTCAGGGGATTAATATGCCCATCATGCGAGCTAAAGGTTGCTCCCACAACGCCTATACCAATTTCTGGATGGGAGCGCCGGAGATCATCACCTTGTATGACTTCATGATTGAATCTATTGCCGAGATATGTCTGCTGGCGGCTTAGGTCAGCGGCGAAGTCTTTAAACTCGGTTTCATTTGTAAAAAACTCGAAGCCGCCATTTTGCTCTAAAGATAGCTGAATACCAGACAAATCCTGAAGAATGTCTGCGAACTCAGGCCAGCTGGAAACCGCTTCGCAACTGAGCTTCGCGTAGGGTGCATAATCTGCGCCTTTACCCTGCAGCCAGACCAATCCAAAGTTACCTTGGGAAGCACGAAAATCAGAGTCTGATCCATCGAGGACGGTAACTTGGTGACCCGCACGAAGCAGACCTACAGCTACGGATAGGCCAACAACGCCGCCTCCTATGATGGTTATGTCTGAGTTTTCGCTTTTCATCTAGCCTTCCTTTGATACGCGCTCTCGAGTGGTCGCAGAGGCCCAGTTGTCAGCCGCTATCTGTGAATTAGTAGCAAGCGGCGTTGGCCTGTCAATCGTGGAGCTGGTAACAGCCGCCGAAGAAAGGGCTTATTCTTTTCAAAAAGGTGCAAAGCAGTCATTCGTCTTTTTGCATTCTGATCAAATTGCTTTCTTTGACCGTCTCCATCACCGCAAAAGAGTGTGTTTGCATCACGTTAGGGAGCTTGCTGATTTTCTCACCTAACAATTCACGAAAATGCGCTATGTCACGAGTACGAACTTTCAGCATATAGTCGAAAGAGCCAGCAATCATCATGCAGGTTTGAATTTCGGATATTTTTCGGACGGCTGTGTTGAAGTCTTCCAGCGAACTGTCGACCGTCTGCATCATGTTCACGTGGACAATTGTGACGTGGTTCAGGCCGACTTCCGTGGGGTCCAAGTTTGCCTGATAACTACGGATAACGCCTGACCTTTCCAATCGCCGAACGCGCTCTGAACATGGCGTTTTTGTTAGATTCACACGCTGGGCCAGTTCAACGATAGAGAGCCTGCCATCGGCTTGGAGCTCGTCAAGAATTTTCAAGTCAATCAAATCTAAAAGTCTACTCATTTGGGCTTTTTTCCTATTAATTCCTACTTTTTAGTCTTTGTACCTAAACTTAGGGGAAGTTTAGGCCCATAGACCAGTCTTTATTCCTAAAATAATGCCAGAAGAAAGCACATTGCAAACAGGCGTTTGCAGTTCTAGCCTTTTTTCTAAACAGTAAGTAATCGGAACCCCGCAGGAGGAGGTAAGAAAATGGCAGCAAAATTACTAGTTGGCCTTGATGGCCATGGATCAGGAGAGCGGGCGTTGGCCCACGCTCAAAAGCTTGCGAAACTCATCGGAGACTGCGATCTTGTCGTAGCGTACATCGTTGAGTGGTCGCCGTATTCGTTCCAAACACCGGAAGAAAATGCCGAACGCCATAAACGGCGCGAGGAAGAGATTTCAACCGCAATGGAGCGTATCATTGATCCGGCTTTAGCCAAAGTGAAAGAAGCAGGTTTGAACGTCAATGGTATTGTCCGGCACGGCGATGTGGCCACGGCTCTGATTGCAATTTCAGAAGAACAAAAGGCGGATCAGATTGTCGTCGCACGTTCATCGGAGGGTGGCTTCACGCGACGCATTTTTGGCAGCGCGACTTCCAATTTGGTCATGAGCGCAAGCATTCCCGTAACGGTTGTTGGCTAAAGGAAACATCATGAAAAACTTCAAAACATCTCTATTATCAGCAATTGGGTGTCTTAGCTTAACCACACCCACATTCGCACAAGAAGCAATGACGCTCGACCAAAAGGTCAATGACGTTTTTGCAAGCATCACGGGGCCGTTTGTCAGCCTAATATTTGCACCGTTTCCCGGAACAAGTTTCCCGTGGATTGTCATGTGGCTGGTTATCGCTGCAAGCGTGTTCACACTCTATTTTGGGTTTGTACAGTTTCGATATTTTGGCCATGCGATCGGCTTGGTGAAGGGTGACTATTCCGACCCAAATGACGCAGGTGAGGTTAGCCACTTTCAAGCTTTAGCAACTGCGCTCTCCGGCACGGTTGGCCTAGGTAACATTGCTGGTGTTGCCGTTGCTGTCGGTATCGGTGGGCCAGGCGCAACGTTTTGGATGATACTGGCTGGACTATTGGGCATGGCATCAAAGTTCACCGAATGTACGTTGGGTGTAAAATACCGCAACGAATATCCAGACGGCACCGTATCCGGCGGCCCCATGTATTACATCTCCAAAGGCTTTAATGAGCTGGGATTACCAGGTGGCAAAATTCTTGCTGTACTGTTTTCTGTGTTCTGCATTCTTGGTGCATTGGGCGGCGGTAATATGTTCCAAGCCAATCAGGCCCATGCCCAGATTTCTGGCATATTTGGTGATTATCCAGGGTGGATTACCGGCATTATCTTCGCTGGTGTGGTTTTTGCGGTAATTGTAGGCGGCATCAAATCGATTGCGAGCGTAACCGAGAAAATCGTCCCATTCATGGGCATTCTTTATGTGGGAGCAGCGTTGATCATCCTGCTGGTGAACTACGATAAAATTGGCTGGGCTTTTGGTCAAATTTTCGCTGGTGCCTTCACAGGCCTAGGTGTGGCTGGTGGCTTTGTTGGCGCCCTTATTCAGGGGTTCAAACGAGCGGCGTTTTCAAACGAGGCCGGCGTTGGTTCTGCTGCGATTGCGCACTCTGCGGTGAGAACCAAAGAACCTATCACAGAGGGATTCGTGTCCTTGCTGGAGCCGCTGATTGATACGGTTGTTATCTGTACGATGACTGCCTTGGTGATCACGATCTCTGGCCAACTGGTAATGGATCCTGCGTCGGGCAACTTCGCGCTCAATGAAGCCGGAACTGCCATTAAGACGATAGGCGATACGTCCGGCGTCTCTCTAACATCGGCAGCCTTTGCTTCGTCGATTTCGTGGTTCCCATATGTACTCGCCATTGCGGTGGTTTTGTTCGCATTCTCGACAATGATTTCGTGGTCGTACTACGGATTGAAAAGCTGGACCTATCTGTTCGGTGAAGGAAAGACTTCGGAATTGACTTTCAAAATCATCTTCTGTGTCTTCATTGTGATTGGTGCAGCGGCAAGCCTTGGACCAGTTATTGATTTCTCGGATGCTGCAATCTTCGCAATGGCTGTTGTCAACATCTTCGCACTCTACTTCCTGATGGGATTGGTACGCAAAGAGTTGAATTCCTACAGCTCCCGACTTTCTGCCGGTGAGATAAAGAAATTCAAACACTAGAATAATTGGATGGGGCATCGATTTTGGTGCCCCATCCTAAAGCTACGGCACAAGCCATTTTAGCTCTTGGGATTTTGATGCGGTTTATTTCCAATTTGATCTAGATTACCCTAGATTCAGCAATCGATCCAAATTTAGAACTGAATTTTGTTGTCAAATTTCGCTTCGCTCACTTTGGTGCTGACCATGTTAGCCACCGCAGCTATGGCGGCTTCTGCGGCTGTGCAAGGCGCGCGGCAGGGCTTTTATCCCTTTGGGGCAACAGTATTGGCGATTGTTGCGTCTGTTGGTGGTGGCACCCTTCGCGACCTGCTCATCGGGTCAACCCCAGTCTTTTGGCTAAAGGATTTGACCTATCTTGCGACGGCTGTACCCGTCGGCCTCTTTGCTTTTTTTCTTGCTGGCAAACTGCAAAAGGGCGAAGGCAATCGTTTGAGATTACTACTTTATCTAGATGCAATCGGTCTCGCCCTATTCACCCTTGTCGGTGCACAGGCAGCTTTGGATCTTGATCTTCCTATTGCAAGTGCTGTCGTCCTTGGATGCGTCACCGGAGTTGCTGGCGGAATGTTCCGGGACGTACTCTGCGGCCTTCAACCGACAATCCTCAAACAGGATCTCTACGCAACAATTTCAATCATTGGTGGCCTCGTGTATGTCTTGGGGCAAATTTATCTGCCAGAAATTATTATCTCAGCAATTGCATTTAGTTTGATGATCACCTTCAGGTTTTTGATTGTGTATAGAAGTGGCAAAGATGCCAGCAA
>CAZEPF010000131.1:0-8550 GCA_964514045.1 uncultured Rhizobiaceae bacterium
GAGTACAAACGCCACGGCGTTCAAACGGTTCAATCCAAGCCAGATACGCTCTAGTGGCGCCCTTTAAGATTCTTAGACCAAACCACACTATTCAATCGCAACCACAACAAAGCGAATGTCACCTTTTGGTGTCGACACCATGAGAAGTGCGTTTTTACGACCTTCCTGCTTGAGTGCAGCAACTTGGTTCTTGGCATCTGATAGTGTTGCCACTGGTTCCTGACCAATTTGTACAATCACCTCACCGGCGCGAATGCCTTTGTCTTGAGCCGCAGAACCACCCTCAACTTCATTTATGAACAGGCCGCTTGTATCATCAGACAGTTTTGCGTCTTCGCGCGTTTCATCTGTGATTTCTGACAGTGTCAGGCCAAGCAAAGTCTCGGTTGCCGGCTCATCTTTTTCCTCAGCATCGTCATTACCTGTTGTTAGGGAGGTCAGTTTTTTCTCACCATCTTCAAGACGGCCAAGTGTTACCTTAACAGTTTGCTGTTCACCCTTGCGCCACACGACAACATCAACTTCTTTGTTGACGTCCGTATCTGCAACGATGATCGGAAGGTCGCGCATTTCTGTTACGTCCTTGCCGTCAAAGACAAGAATAACATCACCTGATTTAAGGCCACTTGCTTCCGCAGGGCCGTCTTTCACAAGACCGCTAACAAGCGCACCTGTTGCAGCAGTAAGCCCTAGGCTTTCTGCAATCTCGTCAGAAACCGATTGAATTTGAACACCCAACCAACCACGGCGCGTTTCGCCAAACTCGACCAACTGATCAATAACGCGGGTCGCCAGATCTGAGGGAATAGAGAAGCCAATACCGATCGAACCACCTGACGGTGAAATGATCGCAGTGTTAATGCCAACAACTTCACCGTCCATGTTGAACAAAGGACCACCGGAGTTACCGCGATTGATCGCTGCATCGGTTTGAATGAAATTGTCATATGGACCAGAAGAAATATCACGCTCTACCGCAGAGACGATACCAAGGCTAACCGAGCCACCAAGGCCGAACGGATTACCAATCGCCATCACCCAGTCACCGATACGTGCGTCACTGGAATTACCCAATGGAACAGCTGTCAGTTCTTTGCCGTCCGGATCAACTTTCAGAACAGCAATATCTGTCTTGGGGTCTTTACCTACAACTTCTGCGCTTAGTTTACTGCCGTCAGAGAAGTTCACGGTGATCTCATCAGCATCTGCAATCACGTGATTGTTGGTGATGATGATACCCTTGGCATCGATCACAAAACCTGAGCCAAGCGAGTTACGCGTACGGGGGCTGTTTTTGTTTTGACCACCATTCGGTCCATTAGGAAAAAGGTCATTGAAGAAATCCTGAAATGGAGATCCTTCCGGAACCTTAGGAATAGGAATATTCCGGGTTTGGTTTTTCACTTTTTGCGAGGTGGAGATATTCACCACCGCTGGCATCAATCCTTCTGCAAGATCAGCAACCGATGTTGGGCCTTGAGCATAAGCAGGCGCGATGCTTCCTACACTTGGTTGTGCAATCAGCAAACCTAATGCGAGTGACGTCGCAACGCTTGCCTTTGTAAGTGTCTTAACCGGGTTAAAATAATTCATTCCTGACATGCCTCCAGATCAGTTTCAGAATAAAGAGCAGATACTCTTTTCCAATGTCTATGATGCAGTATGGACTGTGAGGTTCCATCTGCAAACTCATAATTCAGATACGATTGAATTATGGTCAATTGTTGCAGAAACAAGACTAATACTGTTCACAGATATGTTTAATGTGAGCATTACCACTGAAAGGCAGGGTTAATCGCCACGCCGACAGGTACTATCCGCGAAAAAGCCACACCACTAAAAGACCAGCGCAAGCTGCACCCAGTCCAAACACGCGTAAATTTTGGTCTGTGAGTTTTGCAAGCTCGTTCACCATATTGCGCATCGCATTTGGGAAAGCTGCATAGATCAGTCCTTCAATAACAAGGACGAGGCCAAGGGCAACGAACAAATCTGTCATTATCGCCCTCGGCAGAATTAAAGTCTTACTGGCTCTTCAACCCGTTCGGGTCTTGGAAATACCGGAAGAAATCAGAATTTGGCGACAAAACCATTGTCGTTCCGTTTTCTTTCAGAGCAGCACTATACGCTGTCATGGAGCGATAGAACTCAAAGAACTCTGGATCGCGACCAAAAGCATCAGCAAAGATCGCGTTACGTTCGCCTTCGCCTTCACCCCGCAGGATTTCTGCATCACGCTGGGCAGCCGCTTTGGTTTCAACAACCTGACGATCAGCACGCGCTTTAATCCGGCGCGCAGCTTCCTGACCGCGAGCACGAAGACGTTCTGCCTCCGCAAGGCGTTCCGCGTTCATACGAGCGAACGTCTGATCAGACACTTCTGCGGTTAAATCCGTACGGCGAATACGCACATCTTCGATTTCCAGACCCAATGACGTTGCATCAGGACGAAGCTGGTCGCGCACTTCACGCATCATTGCTAGACGCTCTGCAGAAAGTGCAGATTCAAAGCCACGAAGACCGTAAACACGGCGCAATGCAGCATCAAGACGCGTACGAAGGCGCTGCTCTGCCAATGTAAGATTACCCGAAACCTGCTGGCGGAATTTCACACCATCAGAAACACGGTAGGTGAGAAACGCATCCACCTCATAGAACTTACCACCCGAGACCTGAACACGAATGTCATCCAGATCAAAACGCAACAAGCGATCTTCGATAATCTGAACCGTGTCCAACCCAAACATTGCAAATGGCGGTTTGAAGTAAAGACCCGGCTCGGTTTCAACACGCTGGATTTCTCCAAAGCGCAAGACAATTGCCTGGTCACGTTCATTCACAACAAAAATTGAGTTGTAAAAGACATAAGCGATCAACGCCAAAACGACGAGAATAAATGGCATACGATTAGACATTATTGCGCTCCCTGATTGCTGTTGGAACGTTTGTTGATTTCAGGCAATGGCAGATATGGCACGACGCCCTGACCACTTCCCTGCTCAACAATCACCTTGTTTGAATCGCCCAAGACCTTTTCCATTGTCTCAAGGAACAAACGCTTGCGTGTTACTTCTGGTGCCTTTGCGTATTCGTCATAGACCGAGATAAAGCGCTGAGCCTCACCTTTTGCCTCTTCAACGACACGGTTTTTGTAAGCTGCTGCATCTTCAAGAATTTGAGCAGCTTCACCACGCGCCTGACCTAGTATACGGTTGGCATACTGATTGGCTTCCTCGATGAACTGGTCTTCGTTCTGTTCCGCACGCTGCACCTCATCAAACGCATCAGCAACTTCGCGTGGAGGCGCCACATCCTCGATGTTGACAGCATTGATGTTGATGCCAGCCTTATAACTATCAAGCGTTGATTGCGTAATGGAGCGAACTTCATCTGCAATCCCCGCACGATCATCACGGAAAACCGCTTGCGCAGGACGCTTGCCCACCACTTCACGCATTGCGGATTCAGCAACTTGACGAACCATTCCCTGTGGGTCTCTTACGTTGAAGAGAAAATCATTGGGTGAGGTCACCTGATAAAGAATTGAAAATGCAACATCCACAATGTTCTGATCACCCGAAAGCATCAAACCCGATTGTGCGGATCGCGAGGATGCCCCGATATTGATCTGGTTCTCAGCAGTATTTGCAATTTCATATGTTTCAACTGGCCAAAGATGAAAATGCAGACCAGCAGACGAGACTTCCTGTTTTGGCTTACCAAAACGAAGTTCAACACCAAGCTCATCTTCCTGAATGGTGTAGAAAGCTTGTGTGAGATAAAGCCCGACCAGAACTACAATGCCTATACCAAACGTCAGTGGATTAAATCCACCGCCACCAGGCATAGCTTTTTTCAGTTGATCCTGGCCTTTGCGAATAATATCTTCAAGGTCCGGTGGTTGTTGACCACCCCCACCGCCGCCACTAGGGGGACGATTACCACCGCCATTACCCCAAGGGCCGCCACCGCCGCCATTATTTCCATTGTTTCCGCCGCCGCCCCATGGGCCGCCGCCTCCGCTTTGATTACTCCAGGGCATATAGTGTCCTTGTATCTGAAGGGAATTCCGTTTGTGATGTTATAGGTATCAACCGCACTGCTTTCAATGACACAATGCAGCTAATCGTGTGCGACCGTTAGTACAAAGCCGATTTATTGCACCCGCTCATACACAGTGTAGATGGTTTCTGCGCTATCTTTCTCACCTTTTGGCACTTCCTCACGGTGAACAACAGACCATTCATCACTAGGAATTTCGGGAAACTTCGTATCCCCCTCAGGTTCTGCAACGATGTGAGTGACATAGAGTTTAGAGGCAATGCCAAATGTTTCTTTGTAAATCTGCCCACCGCCAATAATGCATATTTCAGATGCACCATGTTCCTGCGCCCAGCCTTCTGCCAGAAAAAGTGCTGCATCAATACTGCTTGCATGAACCACATCATCCGCAACAAACTCAGACCGTGACACCACAATATTAAGCCTGCCCGGCAATGCCTTTCCGATGCTTTCAAAGGTTTTGCGCCCCATAATGAGCGGTTTTCCCATTGTATCGCGCTTAAACCGCTTCATGTCGGATGATAACCGCCACGGCATTGCTCCATCCATCCCGATGACATTATTTTGCGCAACCGCAACAACAAAAGCGACTGGCACCCCCATCACACTGCCACCGGAGCTTTAATGTGAGCATCAGCTTCATAATTGATCAACTCAAAATCCTCGAACTTGAAAGCAAACAGATCTTTCACATCTGGATTGATTGTCATTGAAGGCAAGACTTTTGGTGTACGGGTTAATTGCTCTTTGGCCTGCTCAAAGTGATTATTGTAAAGATGTGCATCCCCAAACGTATGAACAAAATCACCCGCCTCAAGATCGCAAACTTGCGCCAGCATCATCGTCAGTAATGCGTAAGAAGCGATGTTAAACGGTACACCAAGGAAGATATCTGCTGAACGCTGATAAAGCTGGCAGGAGAGTTTTCCATCCGCCACATAAAACTGAAACAGGCAATGACACGGCGACAATGCCATATCGTCAACCAAAGCAGGGTTCCATGCGCTTACAATATGTCGGCGTGAATTGGGGTTTTCTTTTAACGAGCGCACCAGATTGACAATCTGATCTACCGAACTGCCATCTGGTGATGGCCAAGACCGCCATTGATATCCGTAAACCGGACCAAGGTCGCCATTCTCATCGGCCCATTCATCCCAAATCGACACCCCATTGTCTTTCAACCATTTTATGTTTGTCTCTCCACGAAGAAACCATAATAGCTCTATGATGATAGAGCGCAGATGCAATTTCTTCGTAGTGAGAACCGGAAACCCCACAGATAGATCAAATCGCATTTGATGGCCAAAGACGGACCGCGTTCCTGTACCCGTACGGTCACCACGATCCGATCCGGTTTCAAGGACCAGTTTTAGAAGATCAAGATATTGCCGCATACAAATTCACCCTAAAATGTCGTCTCAACATTAGTCTCGCAGGTTTTCCCACCTACTTGCCCGCCAGTTGAAGCATTATCGGAATTATTTATTTTAATTTCTGTGATGCGCGCGTCACCCCCCACATCATCAGGTGTAGATTCCAATATCAGATGATCAAACGAGCCTGGCGCAGTAATGGTCATTTGATGCACAGCATTATTGAGCAATTGTATAGGACTAACCGCCGTAAGTACCCGCCTACCAGACCCGGTTCCAACGGGGTTTCCGGGTTCTCCATTGTATAAATGTACAACAAAGCCAATCGGCGCATAGTCGCCAGAATTTAAAATGAAACGGTTATTACCGTCCGTATCAAAATCACTGTAGTCAAGACGACCATTCCTGTTTCGATCGAAATATGAGGCGCCGTATCCATTGTTATTCAACCGAGCAATCGTACGGCTCTGAGAACGTCCAGCGGCATCACTCACCGTATAGAAAAAATCAAACGACGTATCCGCCAATAGCGTTGTTCCCATATCAAACACTAATGAATTATCGCCAGCACGTCCTGGTTGATGCAACCGGATTGCACCCTCTGAGGAAAAACGAGTAGACCCGTCAAACAGGCTTTCGGTAGAAGCATCCGTAAAATGATCTGGTAGGTTTTTAACAGTCACATCAATTGAGTGTTCAAGACAAATGTCAGCAAGCGCTGGCGTATTAAACTGAAGCGCTAAAAATGGAAGCACAAAAAGCGCTGGAGATTTAATGAGGAATAACGACCGCATAGCAGATACTTTTCTGATTACATGATTCCAAACACTATAGCGGAACATTACATCCAAGCGTTATGGCTGATCGTCCAGAAGTGTTAAAAACCCACAACCTATTCGCTTAACTGCAATTGTCCCATAGGGCCCGGAATAATTTCTTTAAGCAGTTTCTTTTTCATTGCGGATTCAAAATCCGTGAATGTATGGGCTAGCTCTAAAAACGAACCCGTGCCGCGCATCACATTCTCCCGATAATAGGTTTCAGGATCGCGGTAAAACGTTTCGGGGCTGGTATAAAAATCTTTGATCACCAAACCGTTTACCTGAATGCCTGAAAAATCATACAACGCATAAATCTCATTGGGGGTGATGCCATCATTGCTGTGACCATCCCCCGCAACATCAATCACCTTGCGCGCGCAATCACTTGGAAGACGCTTGAACATCCGGTGCGCAAACCCTAATGCAGCACCTATCGCAGTGGGAGCATTGGTAGCGTTTCTTTGGTGGCGCGCCAGAATAGCGGAAAGCTTCAAAACATCACCGCGCCCCTGAACGTAAACCCAATTAAAAATAAGTTTCTGTTTAAGCCGACCATTCCATTCAAACGCAGAAAGATAGAGGCCGCCAATCGTATCAATCGCCTCTTGAACCTGCGGATCTAGCAAAGCGGCCGCCATGCCTTTCATCTGCAAATCATACTCGCGAGCATCTACGCTAGACGACGCATCCATCGCCAGAACAAGCGCAAGGTCGCAATATTTGGGCTGTGCGTTAATAGGCGATACTATCGGATTCAAACTAAAAGGGAGTACAGATAACCCGATGAATAAACAAAGGAATAT
Source organism: uncultured Rhizobiaceae bacterium (assembly GCA_964514045.1). Classification (GTDB taxonomy): domain Bacteria; phylum Pseudomonadota; class Alphaproteobacteria; order Rhizobiales; family Rhizobiaceae; genus JAALLB01. Next base: position 7,063 of record CAZEPF010000131.1, read on the forward strand.
CCGTATGCGCCCGACCATCACAAAACGAGCTTCAGCTTCTTTTCAAGCTTCTCAAGGTCACGTTGGGTATCGGTGATATAGTCCCGCGTGATCGGAGCACCATCGCGATTACGCGATAATTGCATATGGAAAACAAGCTGTGAGCCAGTACGGAACATCAACTCACACGATATGAGATAAAACTCCCACATACGTGCAAACCGTTCGTCATACATCTCGACAACTTTGTCACGATTCCTGTCAAACCGATCCACCCAGTGTTTCAACGTCGTTGCATAATGCACCCGCAAGAACTCAAGGTCTGTACACCAAAGATGGTTCTGTTCAATCACTTCAAAAACTTCAGACAAGGCAGGAGAATAGGCGCCAGGGAAAATGTATTTCTGGAGCCACTTACTTGCCATGCCCGGAGGTGACATATGACCGATAGAGTGGATAACAGCCAACCCATCATCCGGCATCAATTTGTTCACCTTTTTGAAGAACTCATCGTAATGAGAAACGCCCACATGCTCGAACATGCCAACCGATACGATACGATCAAATGTCTCGGGCACTTCACGATAATCCTGCAAACGAAACTCAACGCGGTCTGACAGGCCCATCTTTTTTGCACGCTCGGAAGCAAGCTGCTGCTGCTCTGTTGAAAGCGTAACGCCCACCACGCTGACGTCTTTAAGCGACGCTAGATATAAAGCCAGATCACCCCACCCGCATCCAATATCAAGAACTTTTTGGCCAGGTTTCAGATCAAGCTTTGAGGCAAGCAACCGAAGTTTATTGCGCTGCGCTTCTTCCAGCGTTTCATTCTCATCGCGAAAATACGCACACGAATACAGCATGTTCTTATCTAGAAAGAGCTTATAGAACTCATTGCCTAGATCATAATGGTGCGACACGTTTTGTTGTGCCTGACCCCGTCTGTTTGATTGCTGCTTATTGCGACTTTTCATCCTGAATGCGCGCAAGATTTTTTGGGCCGGATGAGACGCTAAAGACAATCTATTATGCGAGAACAGTTGAAGGAAATCTCGCAGACTTGATCCATCCTCAAACGTAATAGTGCCATCCATATATCCCTCACCTGCTGCAAGTTCGGAATTTGTCACGAGCGTTCGGTATAATTTTTTATCATGCAGGCGCATGGTCACCTCAAGGCCGGGCTTACCTGAAAAAACATGTCGATTGTCATCTGCATCGATAACAGTGAGAGAGCCTTTTTGCACAAAGGTTTTCATTAAACTGGAAAGCGGAAACATTAAGAGCGAACCTTTGAGATTTTTGAATTCGATGGTTTGTAGCGCGAAAAATCATAAACCAAAAGCCCGACCTGTACACAAGCCACGCTTTGCACCCAAAATTTATCACTACAGGTCACAGGACAGTTAGTTTGATATAAATTTTAACCAATCACGCCCACACGATCTTAGGGCCAGGACTCACTAATTAGCACACTATGGCAGTTGATATGACAAGGTATACAAGGAA
>CAZEPF010000132.1:0-834 GCA_964514045.1 uncultured Rhizobiaceae bacterium
GCACAAACGCCACGGCGTTCAAACGGTTCAATCCAAGACAGATACGCTCTAAAAGACTTATCCGGCTTTAATATCCGGATTATTGATCTCTTCTTCCTTCTGCGCCATCAGACGCTTTTGATATTGAGATTGGACTACATCCACCAAGATCAAAACAATCAGGACGAAGTAGAAGGTCGACTTTGACATCGCCTCAACCGGATATCCCAGCAGTTTGATGTGCGCCAAGTGCCCCCCTTCGGACACAAGCAAAATCCCCACAATAAATAGAATAAACAGTCCAAGCACTTCATACATGCGGTTCTGTTTTAGAAATTCTGCAACGCGGTCTGCCATCACAATCATCAAAATACCGGATAATACGATCGCAGTCGCCATCACCGCAAATACATCCGTGAGCGCAATTGCCGATAAAATAGAGTCGAAGGAGAAGACAAGATTCATCAGAATAATCGAAGCAACCACAGAGCCAACAGATTTTACGCCACCACCTTTTTGGTCAATGTGGTGGACGGAAAGCATGTGCGCGATCTCTTTAACGGCGGTCCATATAATAAAGGCACCACCAAACAATACGATCAACGCATGGCCCGAAAATTCTCCTTCAAACAAACCGCTCCAATTAACAGTGAACAGAATGTCCTGAAAGAAACCAATCGCCTGGATAATCACAAACAGCAGAACGATCCGCAAAACAATCGCCATGCCAATACCCCATTGACGGACGCGCCTCTGGCTTTCAACAGGTGCCCGTTTGGACTCGATTGCAACATATAAAAGATTATCAAACCCAAGCACTGCCTGAAGCAAAATCAGCATCAGTAAGGTCAGCAG
>CAZEPF010000132.1:844-8513 GCA_964514045.1 uncultured Rhizobiaceae bacterium
AAAGACTATTTGCCAAAAATGCTATTTTTAGAGCAACATCAAAAACTCCAATAATTTCAAAGGCACCCCGCCTTCTATGAGCGGTTTTACCAGATGGAGATGGTTAGCAAAGTCTTTAATTCATTCCAAACTTCTTATTTAGAAAGTCTTTGTTTACCAAGCTCATTAAAACAGGCCTGATTTCAGATGTTTAGCAGGAATTGGCACGCCAGGTTAATATCTTACTTATCGTCACTCCATACTTTGAAAGATGAGTTAAAAGTTTTTGGAGAAATTGGTTTGAGCACCAAGTTACTAATTATGGGCGGATTAGCGGCAACGTTTGGTGGCGTAAGTTACGTCGCTGGAAACAGCTATCTTGAAAATCAGACACAAGCGCGCCTGTCCGAAATTGAAAACCAACGCCAACCCATACAAGAGATCAACCTTGCAAAATTGGTTGTTGCCAAAAACAAACTTGGCTTTGGCCAAACCATTACACCTGATGATCTAAAACTGGTTGACTGGCCAAAAGAGTCTTTCCCCGAAGGTGGCTTTTCCTCAATCGATGATATCGTCGAAGATGAAACGCGCCGCGCGATTGCAGCAGTTCACCCCGGCGAACCTGTAATTGCCTCTAAACTAACAGGCGAAAACGGTCGCGCTGGATTGGCGGGGCTTATTGCTGACGGCAAACGCGCCGTGACAATTCCCGTTGATACTGTAAAGGGCGTAGGCGGCTTTGTTCAGCCTGGTGATTATGTAGACATTATCCTTACGCGGAATCTTCAAGACGAAGACCGCGAAGAAACCGTTGCAAAAATCATGATGGAGAATGTGAAAGTTCTCTCTGTAGATCAGGAAGCCGGAGACCGCAGCAGTACGGCACGCGTTGCCAAATCTGTAACGCTAGAAACGGACTCAAAAGGGGCACAACGCATTGCCCTATCGTTGAATGTGGGTCGCCTTTCGCTACTTCTCAGAAGTGCAGGTGATACCGAAAGCGTTAATTCAGGTTCGGTTTCATCAGACAATTTGGATGGGGAAAGCGACGATGGTGGAATGCTTTCATTCTTGAAATCAGAACCCACAACAAAATCAATCAAAGTTACTTCCGGTACAATGGTTCAAAACTTCACAGTGAAGATCGAAAAGCCAAAAAAAGTAAATGATATCAAGAAGAAGAGCCAATAATGAAATTGGGGGCAACAATGAATATGCACGGTAAAAACGGCCTGTTTGCACTTGCAAACAAAGGACGCAACTTAGCGCTTGCAACCATGATCGGGGCGACACTCCTTTCAGTTAATACGGGTCCTTCACATGCCGAAAGCGGCATCATTCACATGACAGGATCGCAGCAAACAAAAATTCTCAAAGTGGCAAAGGGCAAACCCAAAACAATTCGCACCGACACATCCTTTAATGAGATCGTAGTTGGTGATCCGGATGTGGCAACCGTAAGCCCGCTTACCGACAGATCGTTTTATGTGGTCGGTACAAGTCCCGGTACAACCGGCATTGCACTATACGGTGAAAACAATCAATTGGTAGGCGTTCTTGACGTAGAAGTTGGTGCTAATACCAATCAATTGAACGCAACGCTTAAATCTGCTCTGCCTGATTCAAACATTTCCGCCTCATCTGCCAATGGCAAAGTGGTATTAAAGGGCAAGGCAAAAAATCCAGTAGCCGCAAAACGCGCACAGGACATCGCCAAAAAATACGACGAAGACCCGATCAACGCGTTGAAAGTATCCGGCTCTCAGCAAGTGAAGCTGGAAGTCCGGTTTATTGAAGCACAACGCAACCGCGACAAAGAATTAAGCGTCGGCTTTCGTGGTGGACGCGATATCAATGCAGCCGGACGTGTTGGCGTTGGAACAGGCGAAACCACCTTTGACATTCCTTCTTTGATTACGAGCGGCGTGCCATTTGGACAATTTGTAAGCCGTGTCATCAGCCGTGGAACAAATGTCGACATTGCAATCAAGGCTATGGAGAACCGTGGCATTGTTCGCCGATTGGCTGAACCCAATCTTGTGGCCCTATCAGGCGATAGCGCAAGCTTTCTCGCGGGCGGCGAATTTCCTATTCCCGTAGGCGCACAGGATGGCGAAATCGAAATCGAGTTCAAGCAGTTCGGTGTGGGGCTAGAATTTACACCAACCGTACTCGACAATGGATTGATCAATCTGAAACTTGCGCCTGAGGTCAGTCAGATTGATACAACAAATTCAATCGGTGGCCCCGGCGGCATTGAAATTCCTGCCTTGGTTGTTCGCCGTGCAGAAACAACACTGGAATTGCGTGACGGACAAAGCTTTGTGCTGGCAGGTCTTCTGCAATCCAATAATTCAACTGGGAAAACCCAGATTCCATGGCTTGGTGACATTCCAATTATTGGGGCGCTATTCCGTAGCTCTGCTTACCAGCGCGACGAAACCGATCTTGTGATCATCGTCACCCCTCGCCTGATCAAACCATTGGCACCGGGTGATAACCCAGCAACGCCACTGGATGATACAGCGCCAGCCAATGATGTGGACTTCTTCGTCAATGGCGACACTGAGGTAAATCGTGCGCATTTAAGAAAACTGGCAGACGCTCGTAACGGTGTTTTGAAATCTGGCCACGTGATCGAGCTGGAGTAGATAAATGATTAAAAACAAACTCTTAATCACATCTTCGCTCGTATCTTTAGGGCTGATTTCCGGATGCCAGAACTACCTGGATCGCAGCGAAACCCTATCGCCTGGTTCTGGCAACCATCTAGCCGCAAACGAAGCACTGATGGTTGAAGATCCTTGGAAACGAAACGCCTATGACACCACTATTGAAGGCAATGGTAAGCGCACTGCCGATGTGGTCACACGCTATGAAAACGAGCATGTGAAACAAGAAGGTGGCGACGCCTTGGAACAGGCAGCAGCGACTGCTTCAGGCAAAAACTAAACAAAAATAGCAGGAATTTCATCATGTCTGCCAAAGAAGCAGAAAATTCACACAACACACTCGTCTTGGCGACACAAGACGCAGAGTTAATCGCGCTTGCAAAAGGTGCGATACCGAACACGAAAACCCAATCTTTAGAAGTGATCGAAAAGCCCGTTTCTGAAGTGTCACAAATGATGCGCGATATTGATGCTTCCGCATTGATCATCGACATTGACGCGACAAAAGTTGAGGACTTTGAATACCTTCAAAAAATCAAGCGCATGGCAAGTGCAAATACCGCTGTGATCGTGATTTCACAAACGTTTAGCCCGGCGGCAGCACGCATTCTAATCCAGCTCAAAGTTGCAGATTTTCTGGTGAAACCTGTTCAGACATCTGATCTTGTGCGCTCTTGTAATAACTCGCTGAAGGTCAATTCTGAAGAAGCTCAGGTTGACCCACAGTTTCTTTGTTTTGTACCAGCCGCCGGCGGCGTTGGTACAACTTCGATGGCGATTGAAGCGGCATCTATCTTAAATGCAAGCGGCCAAAAACTGGGTCGCACAACGTGCATTGTTGATCTGAATTTTCAGCACGGTTCATGCGCTGAATATCTTGATATCGATCCCCGCTTTGACATGACAGAGATTGAAAACGCACCAGAACGTCTGGATCGCCAACTGCTTGATGTGATGTTATCCAAGCATGAAAGCGGCCTTTCTGTTGTTTGTGCCCCTAACCAACCAGCAGAAATGCGCTCCTTCAAAGGTGCGTTGGTCGTGCGTCTGCTTGATCTGGTTTCCGCATATTTTGACAACGTAGTGATTGACCTGCCCCGTACATGGTTCCCATGGACTGAGACCGTGATGAGCGGATCTGACAAAATCTTCGTGGTTGCAGATATGACCGTTCCTTCCATTCGCCATTCGCATCGCATCATACAAGCAATCGAAGAACGCGTCGGAACACAAAGCGCACCAAAAGTAATCATCAACCGGATGGACTATCGCAAAAATACAGGCGGGTTGAACTCCAACGATGTTGAAGAATCTCTAGGTGAGTATTTTGCAGGCGGTGTTCCAAACAATTACACACTCGTGCGCGATTCCGTGGACCGTGGCGTCATGCTTTCTCAAATCGAGCCAAACAACTCGGTCACCACAGCCCTTTCAAAAATCATTCTGGCTGATGAAATGAGCACAACATTACAAGAGACAAAATCAGGCCTGATTGCATTTGGCAAAAGCCTTCTAAAAAGAAAATCAGCATAGATCATGAAGAACCGTTTTTCAGCCATACAAACCTTTGATGACGATGCGCAGCTTGCATCACAAACCTCAGCCACTCCCCTACCGGAAGTGTCTGAAGCGCCATCAATTGCACCTTCTGACATTCCTGAATCGGTAAAAAACAAAAAACCGATATCGGTCGATGAACTCTCAGATGGCGAGATCACGCCAGCAAAGCAGAAAATTCTGGATGCGAAGGTAAAACTTCACCGTCAAATGCTGGAAGAATTTAATCTGGTAGCGCTGGAGGAATTACCGCGCGACCAGCTTGTCCGCGAAATCCATACATTTGTCTCAGACTATGTTGCCAAAGAGCGTTTGGCGCTCAACAACGCCGAGCTTGAAACATTCGTCGGCACCGTTGTTGACGAAATGACGGGGCTTGGTCCGCTGGAACCTTTGATGCGCAATGACGACATCAGCGATATCCTGATCAACGGACCTAACAACTGCTTTGCTGAAATTAAAGGCGTGCTGCAACCCATCACTATTCCGTTCAAAGACGAAGCACACCTTCTACGCATCATCCAGAAGATTGTTGCAAATGTAGGCCGCAGGATTGATGAGTCCAATCCCATGTGTGATGCGCGGATGCCGGATGGTTCACGCTTTAACGCTGCCATTCGTCCAATCACAATTGACGGACCTCTTGTTTCCATTCGTAAGTTTAAGGAAGATAAACTTACACTTGAAAAACTTGAAGAGTTCAATGCCATCGCCCCGCAAATGGCCGAGACCATGCGCAAAGCGGTATCGGCACGAAAGACAACCATTATTTCTGGCGGCACAGGCACGGGTAAAACGACCATGCTCAATGCGCTGTCAGCCTATATCAGCCCGTCCGAACGGGTACTAACGATTGAAGACGCAGCGGAACTAAATCTGCAAATTCCTCATGTTGGCCGTATGGAAACACGGCCTGCCAATAACGAAGGCAATGGTGAAATTAAACAGCGCGATCTTGTGAAAAACGCACTTCGTATGCGCCCTGACCGCGTTATTCTGGGCGAGGTTCGTGGTGAAGAATGTTTCGACATGCTTCAGGCCATGAACACGGGTCACGAAGGTTCTATGGCAACCATTCACTCAAACACATGTCGCGATGCAGTGGCCCGTCTTGAGCAGATGTTGGGCATGACAGGAATGCCTATGACCGTTGCTTCTATCCGAAGCCAGATTGCGGGCGCGGTTCATCTCATCATCCAGCTTACACGATTGTCTGATGGCCAGAGAAAGACCACATCAATCTCGGAAATCACAGGCATGGAAGGCGATGTCATTCAGATGCAGGAGATATTCAAATATCGCCGCACGGGAATGACAGCTGAAGGCAAAATCCAAGGCCATTTTGAAGCAACAGGCGTGCGCCCGCGTTTCTTGGAAGAACTGCAAGAAATGGGTGTTGAATTGCCCGGCGAATATTTTGAACCCGGTGTTGAACTGTCATGAATGAATTTTTCGCAGACGGTTTCACACCAGTTCACGCTCTATTGCTTGCCTCAGTATTTCTGGCTGTCGTAATCGTAGAGTTTGGCTATATGGTGTTCTCCCCTGCCAATGGCGGCAAGCGACGCATCAACCGTCGCATGTCAATTGATAAAGACAAGACAGGCGCAAGCCAGAAGAATATTTTAGTCCAGTTACGTAAAGAGCGCGGTTTGGGTGAAGATGGCAGTTTCATCATGCCCATGAAATGGCTCAACCGCTTGATCACGCGATCAGGGATTAACATTCCTTTGAGCAAGCTCGGTCTTTACTATCTGATCTATCTTGTTGTGATAAATGGCGCAGCACTAATGTATTGGAAATCACCGATTACTACCCTTGTGCTATTTCCGTTTTTCTCGTTCATATTTCCAATCATGTGGTTGAAGCGACGCGCATCAAAGAAAACCAATCTCTTTGCAACACAACTTCCAGAAGCCATTGATCTGATCACACGTAGCTTGAAAGCAGGACATCCAACTGCCATTGCAATTTCTATGGTTTCGCGGGAAATGGCAGACCCTATAGGAACGGAGTTCGGCATTGTTTCCGACGAAGTCACCTATGGTTCTGACCTCATTACCGCGCTCAAAAACCTCCATGAACGCGTGGACCTCCCAGACTTATCCCTGCTGATCTCATCCGTATCCATCCAATCAACCACGGGCGGTAATTTACGTGAAATTCTAGAAGGGCTTTCTCTCGTTATCCGGGATCGTGGAAAGATGAAACGCAAGATCAGAGCAATCTCTGCTGAAGGTAGAATGTCAGCGATCTTCCTGACTGCCATGCCAGTCTTGCTGTTTATTGCCTTACAATTCTTGATCCCCGATTATTACGGAGAAATCTGGAATGAAATACTGACCTGGAAATTGATGGCAGGGTTTGGCTTGTGGCTCACGTTCGGAAATTTAATCATCATGAAAATGGTCTCATTCAAGTTTTAAAACCATGACAGAACTTTTCACCCAAACAAATCCGGTTTTGATCGCCAGCGTTGTCGGCACGTTGATACTGTTCGGTCTGTTTTATCTTGTAACGCAATACTTGGGTGAGAACCGCGCACGCGCAGAGGTGAAAAAACGCCTCTCCGCAAAACCGCATTCCCTATCCCCGGTAGAACCAAGTGCTCGTGAGAAAATTTCAGAAACTGAAAGCAACGACAAGAAACTCAAGAACCGCGTTGCTAAAAAAGCGAATGATTTCTATTCAACTTCTGATCCCGATTCCGTAAAAAAACTCCGCTTGATGCTGATCCAGGCAGGCTATGTAAATCCGCAAGCACTTGGCTATTTTATAGCATCGCGGTTCATTGCAGCTGGCGCTGGTTTAGCGATTGGCATTTTGTTGGTCATCACTTCTTTTCAGGAAGAGAGCGTTGGGTATAAAAGCGGCATTATCATAGCGCTTTTGGCGATTGGATACTTTCTACCAAACTTCTATCTGAGTCGGAAAACTGCGGCGGTTGAACAGATGAACCGACAAGGGTTTCCAGATATTCTGGACTTGATGGTTGTGTCCGCAGAAGCTGGCCTAACAATGGAAGCATCAATCGAACGCATCACCAACGAGATTAAAGACATCTATCCTAATCTTGCCTTACAGCTTCATATGGCATCGCTTGAAATTCGTGCTGGACGGCCCATTGATCAGGCATTGCGTGCCTTTGGCGAACGCTTACGTCTGGAAGAAGTCAAGGGCTTTGCCACCATGGTTCAGCAGGCAAAAGAATTGGGAACAAGTGTTGCTGATGCCCTGCGGGTATATTCTGATGAAATGCGCCATAAACGCATGATGAAGGCGGAAGAAAAGGCGTATGCCCTACCCGCTAAAATGTCGATTCCTGTTACGGTGTTCATTCTCCCAATTGTGATTGGCATAGCGGTTATTCCTACTATTGTACGTTGGAATATCTAACAATCAGTCCTGCGAGATAGTCAACCCACAGGCTTTGGACTCATTTTGTTTACCATCCACAT
>CAZEPF010000133.1:0-665 GCA_964514045.1 uncultured Rhizobiaceae bacterium
GGCAGGGTGTAAAGGACCAAGTTCAAACGGTTCAATCCAAGCCAGATACGCTCTAGGCCTCAAACTTTCAGATCATTCGGACCAGCGTCCGTCTGCTTTCATTGCGGTAATTTCTTTTACCGCCTTTTCGCGTTGACGTTCACGGCGGATAATTTCTTCAACGGCAGAACTGTCTGACTTATCAGTATAGCGGAATTCAGAATCTGCATATCGGTTGATTTCCTGCATCACCATGTCCAGCGTAAATGGTCCGCGCAGCTCTTCAATCATCGATTTCTTATCGTCGTAAGATTTGTGCATGAAATCCTCAGGCCGTTCAAACCACTCATCCGGCAAGTCCACATCCATGGCACGCATCTTGATCGCATCCGTAATGTTTTTAATTGCCCGACCCGTAAAGCGCGGTTCTGCTTTCTTGATCATGTGCAAATAGGTACCAACATCTGCCATTGTCTTAAGACTGTTGTCTTTATCAAACCGTTCATAGACTTTCAGCAACCCGTCTTCCTGAGGTTCGTTATGCTGATCATAGGCAGTTGAGACAGCAGCCTTAATTTCCTGCGCAGAAAACAGATCATGCTCACCCAACGGGATATCGTGATTTTTACCAGCAAGGAGCGCAAAAATATCAATGTAATCATCGCGCGTCTGTGGACCATCCACGA
>CAZEPF010000133.1:675-6582 GCA_964514045.1 uncultured Rhizobiaceae bacterium
GTGCACCAGCGCGTTGACGCAGCGCATCGTCTACATTTTCAGGATAGTTCGAGAACATTCCGAATGAACAATTCCCACGCACAACTGTTGTCGCACCTGCAAAACTTTCCATCAAGACGGCTGTCACCTCTTGCTGACCAGCCGATGCACGATCATCAGAACGCTTCGCTGCTACCTGATCAATGTCGTCAACCGTTCCGAAACCGATGGTTTTTGTATTCAACACATTGGAGATAAACTGCTTACAGTTCTGGCCCGATTTACCCTGATAAGAAGATATTTGATCCACGCCAAAGTTCTCATAGGTGAAGCCATAACCCGCAACCTCGCAATAATCATTGATCAGTCCCGCAATCATTTGGATGAGGATGGTTTTACCCGTACCCGGTGATCCGTCACCAATAAACGTGAAGAGAAACCCTCCAAGCTCAACAAACGGGTTAAGCTGGCGATCAAAGTCATAGGCCATCAACATTTTAGCAAGCTTCATAGACTGATACTTGGCAATGTGATTGCCGATAATTTCATCGGGCTTCTTAAACGTCATCACCAAAGGCTTGGTCTTTTTACCAGGTGCTACGTCAAATCCGTTAAGTTCAAATCCATCGGCTTCCAATTGGATATGCGTATTTTCAAATGCACTAAGATCCGCAAACCGGCTCTTTCGTTGAAGCAATTCTTCAATCGCAATATCGGCACAGGCACGAATGCGCAGTTGCAGACTGGCATCGTCTTTTGCGTCTAGGGCAGCCTCATCAAGTGCGGCAACCAAACCCTTGAGAACATCCTGAGGTGTATCGAAATTAAAGTCTGGTTCCTGCACATCATTGGCAGGCTCTCCCACAGCTTCTACAAATTGATGCAGGTAAGCAGCGGCAGCAAAGGCGGCAATATATGAAGACGCTTCCAGCAAAGAACGGAACCGCGTTGCTTCATCGCCTTCAAGGGAAGACGAAGAGTTTTTACTCCGCAATGCGTCAAGCCCGGTTTGTTCTGCAAACACATCAGACACAGCCAACGCAGCAGACAATGCCCGTCGCGTCTTAAAAAGGATGGTGTGCTGAACAGGCGAAAGCATTCCATCTTCTGATGTGATTGCCGAAAGCGAGTTTGCAAACTCGACTTCGCGGCTGGACTTCATGCCCGCGGTTGAAACGGTAGAGACGAACCGCCGTCTGGTGCCTGCAATCTCAGTACCGGATTTATCACCGCGTGCTTCCAGTAATACAAACTTGGTGACAAGTGACTGCGCAGTAGCAAGATGCTTTGCGATGTCTTTTTCATCAACTGTTGTAAGACCCGTATCCATTACAAATTCCTCAGCACATGCCCGTCAGAAATAACGTGGCGTTGATATCCGTCGAAAATCTCCTGATCCATGCCAGCTGCATAAATCGCCTGATACGCTTCATGGGGCACAAGTGCATTGCGTTGAAAAGCAGACACGCCCTGTCGCGCGCACTCAAGATCGTCTGTATTAACGTGAAACTGCTCGCGCGCTGGCTGACTGCTCCACAAGCTGCGTTTGGCAGGTGTCTCATTGACAGAGAAAAGTTCCTGCATCGTCCAAGTGATCAACCAGGCATTTTCAGGATTGCGCACGCGGCTCAAAATCTGATCAACCTTCTCACCATGACGCGTAAATGCTGAATGGTAAAACGGCCCCAACACAAAGCGCCTCAACTGCTTTGGATGTAGGTGATCAAAATCCTGATCAAGACTTGTTGCAATCGTTGAAAGCATCAAACTATAAGCCGAATTTTTCTGGCAAAATTCATCGAAAGCCACAGCCAGTTCCGGATTAAGTAATCCACCAACAGGCAGGTTGATATTAACCTCGCGATTAAGCTTTCCACTTGGGCTTACCAGTAGATCAACCAGATCATTCGATGAATCTTCAACCGTCAGCATGTAAATCAATGGCAGATTTGCAGACCCGTCATAATAGCCCCAATGCACTACGTAATAGGGACGCTTGGTTTTTGGATTAACAGACACACGAATGGTTTTGGGCAAAACAAGCGGACCAAAATGCTCACCATTTCCTATCCCCTCAAAGTACGAGCGCTGCGCAAGCTCTGCCTGTAGAGCTTGGGGAAACGCTTTTTTGGTGAGGATATAATCCACCATTTTCTGGCGCAGATCATCAGGATCACGCAAGTCTTCCAGCCGTGCTTCTGCACCTTCACGATCATTTTTAAGATCAAGCACATTTTGAAACGCAGGAAATCCACTCTCAGATTGTGACACACGAAACTTCGGCTCGAAGGTGATTTTATTTTGCCAGCTTGTCAGCGAGGTTCGAAGTCTTGCAACATACTCATCAGCTATGGCAGCAATCACGCTGTGCTTATCCGCAGCTGATGTTTCATCTTCCAAAAAAGCATCAAGGCCATTGAGGGCTTGCCCCAATGACAGAAAATAATTTTCAACCTGAAGCTTTTGCGCTGTATTCAAACAACGCCTCCCAAGACTTGATAAACCCGCATCGCGCTACTGAACATAAGCAGCAGAATTATGTTTCTTCATCACATCGTCAAAGCGACGCGCAAAAGCTTCATCCGCAAGTTTCTTGCGGCGTTGAATATCTTCAGTTGAGATCATATTCTTTTCGTGCATCTCAAGAAGGTCGCCAATGTGGGATTGAGCAGCAGCGCCAATTCCAGCCATGGTTTCTTCTGCGGCCGTATCAACCTGATTACCAAGCGTGTTGATCTTATGCGCCACATCTTGTTGAGCAGCCGTTTTCAAGGAATCTTCGAGCGCCTTATACAAAACAACGCGTTGCTCGGTATCAATCGTCAATTTGTTGATCAGCGTTTGTTGCGCCGCCAGCTGGTTATTGAGTGAATCAACAAAGGTCTGGAACATGGACGTATAGCGTTCCAGCGTTTGGCTTTCCGCCAAAACTTCCTGCTCTTTTGCCTGCATCTGATTATACTCGGTCGCCAGTTCAGAGCGTTGGCCTTCTAGCTTTGTACGCTCTTTCTGATTGGTTGACGCAGAAATCTGATTTTCCAAATCCATCAACATCGGGTTGAGTTCTTCAATGCGAGCCTGAACCGTTTCCAGGGTTGTCATCGCTTCTTTGCGGCGATCAATCACATTACGCAATGACGCTTCAGAGCTTGCATAACGTGAATCCAGAATGTCTTTTTGTGTTTGTAAAATACCAACAATTTTGTCTGACTTGCCGAGTAATTCTTGCAAGTTGCCAGCAAGCGACATGTTACGCACACGATCAGAACGCATCCGCTGCATCCGCTGCTTGGAGAAAACCCCGATAAACTTTTCCCAGCCTGTGTAGCTTTTCATGCTTTCAAATTCAGCACCAAACACATTGGTTGCATCTTCAAGACCAATGATCAGGTCAGCAATATTACCTTCCATCACATTCTGCTGTTTCAGAATGTCCTGAATACGAGCATTCTCGATATCAAAATCGGTCTGGCCAATCGTGTCGGCCTTGGCAAATTCATCGAGAACCTTACCGCTTTGATCGAGCTTGCTGCGCATATCCTCTACGGTTTGGCGTGTCTTCTCAATCTCTTTTTCAATGTTCTGCAATGCAGCCATGGGGTTCCCTCCGACATGTGATTTTAACTAGATATAACGATGTGAGACGCAGATTTTAAGCCCTGTGTGAAATTCACTTAAATTGGTACGCATTTTAAGTACGTTGCAATTCAATCGACTGGCCGTGCGGTGTTGCTTCCAATGCTTCCTGCCATTCAGATTTGCGGCGATGGACTTCACTGTCTTCAACCAATGATTTACTGGCCAAAATGTTCTCAAGCGCCTTCAACCAGGACAGATAATAAGGGGTGTCGTCGGCTTCATTTGCAATGACAATACTTAAATGCTCTGCCCATTCATCCCAAGAAAACGCTTGCTTCTGATGAAGCTCAACCACGAGTGCAAAAGCGCTTGCTTCCCAAGGCTCGTTAAATACTGGCTCGCCATCCAACAATTGCAATCCGGGAATTGATTTATATGCGTTCAAGATATGGCTCCCAGCAATCGGCCAATACTGTGTTGCCTGCCTCTGCTTCATGACCAAAAAGCTCGGTTGCATCAAACTCCACCGCATAGAGCCATTGGGGGTCTTCGCCATGTCCGGCTGCATTACTGTCAGGAAATACATGCGTGCCGTGAACCTGCGCAATCACACCGGTTTTGCCCCGCACATATCGTGGAAGACGTGTATGTCCTTCAGGGTTGATATTGAGCGTTCGTACCCGGTCACCCGGTTTATATTGAGCCTGAGTAGTCACGTCACGGCTAACGGGTGCACCAGCAGCCAAAGCAGCAGGAATTTCATCTGCAGTAATCACGCGCTTAACAGGCATTGCTTCTTTTTCAGTAGTGCCACTTGTGAGCTCGGTCTCGGTTACCATGCCACGTTCAAGCATCAGGTTTTGCAATCCTGCCAACCAAATCTGATAGTAACTTTTGGTGAGATAAAACTCAGGCGGTACGCTCTCACGTGCAAATCTGGAAATATCCAAATTCCATTGCCCGCTAAATCCCATGGCAACCGTCATTGCCATTGCCTTCTTCTCCCATTCGCCATGAAAAAGTGGCTCGTTTATTTCAGGCTGTACGGGACCATAGCATTGCATACCGCCCATATCGTGAGGACCATTCATACGCTCACCGCCAATCCTGTTCCGATCATCGAATCCCGTGTTACGAGTTCAGCCAATGCCTCTTGCGTCCAGTCTTGCGTATTGTCAGGGCGCATCGGAATGACGAGATATCGCATCTCTGCGGTTGAATCCCAGACACGAATTCTGGTTTCATCTGGCAGCGAAACACCAAACTCGGAAAGCACTTTTCGCGGCTCACTCACCGCACGGGAACGATACGGCGCGGATTTATACCAGACAGGAGGAAGCCCCAACACACTCCACGGATAACAAGAGCATAAAGTGCACACGACCATATTGTGTATCTCAGGGGTATTTTCGACGATCTGCATATGCTCGCCCTGGCGACCACTAAAGCCCAGCTCTGCAATTGCAGCCGTTGGATCACTTCGCAATCGCTCAAGATAATCAGGATCACTCCACGCACGTGCCACAACCGCAGCCCCATTTTTTGGACCCACTTGCTTTTCATAAGTTTCAATGATGGCATCAAGTGCAGCAGGGTCAACATATCCCTTCTCTACGAGAAGCGATTCAAGCGTGCGTACTTTGAGTTCCATTTCGGACCACTCACTATGATCGTGGTCATGCCCAGAATGAGCCATGTTATTTCCTCGTAACGAATTATTATCCCAACGTTTCAAACGTTGGGCATATCGTCAAGAAGATAAAGACTGGGCATGGCCATTAGCTAGGGTCAGGACCCATTAATTAACGCACTATGGTGGCGATGAATTTGTTTGAATGAAAGGCGTAGATGCGCAGGAAACCGTCCGGTTTTCAAGCGTTTACAACGCATCAGTCAGGCAAATTCATCCCATCCGGAGGACAGACTGATATGACTGCCATAGTGTGCTAATTAATGAGTCCTGACCGTAAAGCTTCGTCAGTATACTCGGCAACTTTATTTAACAATGTGTCCGGATTGATCGGCTTTGTCAGATAGCAGTCAGCCCCATATGCCAGAACCTTATCCTCATCGCCTTTAAGCGCATGAGCCGTCAATACGATGATAGGCACATGGTTTCCGATGACGAGCTCACGCTCGCGGATAATTTTGATTGCTTCAAAGCCATCCATCACAGGCATGGAGATATCCATCAGGATCATTCTTGGCTGGAGTATTTCCCATGCCTCAACCGCAAGTTTGCCATTTCCTACGATATGATAGGGCAGACTTTGTTCATTCAGCGTATGCTCAAGAACAAGCTGGTTCACTTCATTATCTTCTGCAGCAAGAATACATCTCCCCCGCAAA
>CAZEPF010000133.1:6592-8391 GCA_964514045.1 uncultured Rhizobiaceae bacterium
ATAGTTGGTTCCCCCAATTGCAACCAAAATTTAATTTATGCGATTGCCTTTGTGTCCTCTTGCTTTTCATCAGTTGCAAGAAACTCTCGAATATAGCCCATGGTTTTATGCTCATCCTGCGGCTTACCAAACAAATAGCCCTGACCGGCATGACACCCGTAGCGCTTCAGGCTTTCAGCCTGTTTCATTTCCTCAATGCCCTCAGCAACAACCTTCAGTTCCAACCCAGCACACATTTCCAGAATTGCCCGAACAATATGTTCCGCAGGTTTGTCTTCACCAATTGCCATGATGAACGCGCGGTCGATTTTCACTTTATCAAGTTTCAATTCCCGCAAGCGACCAAGGCTTGATTGGCCCGTTCCAAAATCATCCATAGAAATCCGAATGCCGGCTTTGTGCAGATCATCAATGATCATCGACGCGGTTTCCGGGTCAGACATCATTGCAGTTTCAGTAACTTCAATCTCAAGACGTTGAGGTGGCAAGCCAGCGCGCTCAATCGTATTGATGATGGTTTGTGCAGTTGTTGGATCAACCAATTGAACACTGGATAGATTAAACGAAAGGAAGATATCATCAGGCCAACCTGCTGCAACGCGTGCCGCATGAAGCAGAAGTTTATCTGTTAACTGTGCAATAATTCCACGCTCTTCCGCTAATGGGATAAACTTGGCAGGAGATACAAATCCCAACTCGGGATCAATCCAGCGCGCAAGCGATTCAAATCCTAATAGCTTCCCATCCTGCAATGAAATAATTGGCTGAAAATGTGGCTGAACTTCATTGTTTGCGATTGCGCGACGTAAAGCCTGCTCCATGCGCGCATTTTCAAGTATCATGTTTTCAATCTCATGCGAAAACACCGTGATCCGGCCTCTGCCACCACGCTTGGAATGGTAGAGCGCACTTTCAATCTGCTTCATGATAACTTCAAATTCGTCACCTTCTTCATCATGAAATGCAAATCCAAATGACCCGCTTAGACGAACCGTGCGGCCATCTAGGTCAAAAGGTGCAAGCAATACTTCTTGCAAAATACGACCCATTTCTTCTGCGCGATGTGGCTCTTCAATATCTGGGAACAGGAAGCCGAACTCATCACCACGACAACGGAAGACATAGCCTATTCCGTCCATTGCAGCTGAAAGGCGTTGAGCGCATTGCTTTAGGATTTCGTCGCCACCATCAAACCCATAGAGGTCATTGATAGGTTTCATCCCATCCATATCGGCCAAACCAACAAGAAAATTCTTTCTTGTTTTTTCTGCCTCTTTGCTAAGGGTTGAAAACTTCTCAACCATACGTCGCTGATTGCCAAGATTTGTTAAAGTATCGGTGTAAGCAAGTGTTACCAGCTCTTCATGAGTATCATCAGCACCAACAGGATTGCTCTCTTTTACCTCAATAGAAACCGCATCTTCGTTTGCTTTCGAAGAAGGTTTTGGTGCGCCTCCATCTTTTGACTTAAAGAATACGTACACAGACCCCAACGTGCCTATAGCCAGCCCCATAAAACCAAGGCCTATTGCTATTCTTTCAGAAACAGTCTGCACACCTGGCACAAAGTAAGCTAAAAATACTGTAGAACACGCTATTAGCAGCGCCCAGATAATAATTTTCGTCTTCGACATTCACCTGATCCCGTACTTGCGTCCACTTGATGCAAGCACATCAAGTTCCGCCATTTCACGGAAACAATATCGGTAAATGGTAAATAACTCTTAATGCAAAGACTCAAACTCTAGAGCGTGTCTGTCTTGGATTGAATTGATTTGATGGGTTGGATTTTTGATTTC
>CAZEPF010000134.1:0-1448 GCA_964514045.1 uncultured Rhizobiaceae bacterium
AAATCAAAAATCCAACCCATCAAATCGATGCAATCCAAGACAGACACGCTCTAAGAGTCTGATCCAAGCGCCTCAAACCAGTCAATTGCTTCCTTGGCCCAGCCAACAGGCACGCTATGCCCACGATAGTGCAGATTAAACTGTAACGCGCTGTCAGGCGCACAGCGCTTCCACCAGCGTTTCCAGTAGACGTCTGTTTTCTCAAATGCATCTGCACGCAATTCAGTGCACCCATTTACTTCGCGCATGATTTGCAGTCCGTAAAAGACATCGCCTTGCACAATACTACCATTTCCCAACACACGGCCTTCAAGCGGCACCGTAGTGTCACGCCAGCCATGCGTGTGAAGCAGTTTCACCGGACCGTTACAATCTTTCGTTTCAGGGTGCGGTCGCCAAAAAGCCCCGGCTACAGGCGCATAGGCGGCTGCCACATTCGGGTCTTGGCAAGCCAGATACCATGTGAGTGATCCGCCAATTGAGAACCCTGTCATCAGCATGGATTGACGATCCAGATTAAAGCGCGATGCAGCATCGTCCATCACAGATTTAGCAAAAGCCAATTCATCGCGTTGTTTTTTGCGCTTGGGATGAAAAGACCAGCCCGGACCAAAGCGTGATCCCGGACGTTTTAGTCCGCTCGGTGCGATTACCGCATAGCCGCGCTTAAGAAAGGTTTCGACCATATCGCGGTTTTTTAATGAGCGCTTGCCAGAACCACCCGCGCCATGGAAGTAAATCACTGCAGGGATTTTGACGCTTGGGTCAGTACGTTCCGGCAATTCGATATTGTATTCGCCGGATTGAATGACACAGACGTCATCAGCAAGGCCACAAGCCTGTTCGCTCATTGCCGGAAAAGCTGTCGATACCACAAACAGGCCACAGACAAGAAGCGGGCGCAACTCAAGCATAAGACTAATTTCGTCCTTGCTGCTTCGCCATGAATGCAAGGCGTTGAAGCAGATGCACATCCTGTTCGTTCTTTAATAGTGCCCCGTGAAGTCTGGGAAGGGCGTCCGCTGCATTGCCACGAAGGTCGCCTGCATCGACATCATCAGCAACCAACAGTCTGATCCAGTCGAGCGCCTCAGAGGTGGAAGGTTTCTTTTTCAGACCCGGCGTATCGCGCAATTCATAAAACTGCGTGAGCGCTTCGCGAACCAGAGATTTTTTGATGCCCGGATAATGAACATCAACAATTTGTTCTAGCACTTCAACTTCCGGAAATTTGATGTAGTGGAAGAAACAGCGACGCAAAAACGCATCCGGCAGTTCTTTTTCATTGTTGGACGTAATGATCACGATAGGGCGGTTTTCCGCTTTCACCGTTTCATTGGTCTCGTAAACATGAAATTCCATGCGGTCGAGTTCTTGTAAAAGGTCGTTAGGAAATTCGATATCGGCCTTATCAATCTCTTCGATCAGAAGAACGATTTTCTTGCCCG
>CAZEPF010000134.1:1458-8226 GCA_964514045.1 uncultured Rhizobiaceae bacterium
TTTTAACATCGTGCACGCGTTCATCACCCAGTTGCGAATCACGCAGTCGGGAAACGGCATCATACTCGTACAGGCCCTGCTGTGCCTTGGTGGTGGATTTCACATGCCATTCGATCAATTCCAGCCCAAGCGAGCCTGCAACCTGCTTTGCAAGCTCGGTTTTACCTGTTCCAGGCTCACCTTTGACCAATAAGGGTCTTTCAAGCGCGATTGCCGCATTTACTGCAACGGTGAGGTCTTCTGCCGCAACATAGGAGGAGGTGCCTTCAAAACGCATGTACTATCCTTTTTAAGTGTAAAACTGGAGCTAAACTCAAGTGATTATGTAGCTTTCTACCCATTAACAGGCAAGCCAGATCATTATGTGACTATTTTTCTCTATCCAGTGCTTGCAGGCCCGTTACAATGCCGTTATAGAGACCGCCACTGTTGGGGTGTAGCCAAGCGGTAAGGCAGCGGTTTTTGGTATCGCCATGCGCAGGTTCGAATCCTGCCACCCCAGCCATTCTTTCCACTGTGTACGCGTTCTGGGCATTTGCTGTGCAATTTTGTCGTGATTCCGTGGGCTTAGCTTTTCATTGCCCGAGGAGAGGCGTATTAAACGGCGCAAAAAGAGTAAATATCGGCGTTTGTCTCTGTTTGCGTTCGTCGCGGTGCGCTTTTGGGAAAGTTCTGAAGTTGTTCACCTAAAGATGGGCGAACTGTACGGCTTGCTCGGACCAAACTTCCGGAAAGCCCTTCTTGATGAGGTAGTCGTTACTCGTTGTGTTGAAGAGGGCTTGGTGAGTGGCCAACGCTTTGCCGTTGATGCCAATTTGATTGAGGCTGATACCAATCGCCAGAACTCAACAGCAAAGAAGAATGGGAACCAGACAAGATCAAACCAGAAGATGCACCTTGTGCTGTTCGTGAATATCTGGAGACATTGGGACGATGAGCCTTTGTTGCAGCACCCATGCTTGGCTGGCTAGTTCAAAAGCATAGTATCGCACCGCATATTCCAGTAATCGACAAGTCTAGCAGAAAGGACGGGACCTTCGAGCGTGCTGACTTCCAATGACTTTTTCAACGGAATATGCCAGAAGCGGTGTTCAAATGCGAGTTGCTCAATCTTTCGAGCACAGACTTCCGCTTAGCGGACAAACCGCCCTGGTATCCCACGCTTCAGTATTAAAGTTGCGAGATGTTTCTCAGTTTTAGAATGTATAATGTGGAAGGGCTAATGAATTTGGGGCAAGGCCCATATTCTGGTTTTGGCACTCCTACAGATTACCGATTGGAGGAGATTTGGGTTAGCGGAAGATCGACGACCTATGAGCCAATTTCCGTATTGCTTGTAAGTTTTAGTGTCTAGCGAGTATCTCCATGAGCCTTGAAAGGATTCGTCAACTGACATAGATGTAGGTCAAAATATTAAAGGTTGCACGTCGTCCAAGCACGACGTCAGGAGACTAATGAGATGTCAGACACTTACACGAAGATTCTCGATCTCGCGGATAAACTGACGCAATCTAAAGGCTTCAATGGATTCAGCTATCTTGATCTCGCCTCCGAAATTGGCATCAAGAATTCGAGCATTCACTATCACTTCAAGGCCAAATCGGACTTGGCGTTGGCCATGGTCCAAAGGCATCGCAAAAAAACCACAGAAGCGTTTTCCAAACTCGATCACGGTTTAAAAAATCCTATGGAACGTCTTGCGTCAGTTATTCAATACTTTGAAGCAGATCTGCGCGATGATAGAATTTGCCTATGCGGCATGATGGCTGCTGAATTTCAGTCAATCAATGCAGTTGTTCGACGCGAACTTGCCCTATTTTTCCGTGACTTTCAGGACTGGCTTTCCAAACAATTCTCAGAAATGAATCATCCTAATCCACCACTTGCTGGACTGCAGTTCCTAAGCGCCCTGGAAGGATCGTTGCTGTTGGCCCGAATTCATGGGGATGCTTCAGTTGTTGGTCAGGCACTTCACAGTTTCGTGAACATTTAATTTTTTTTGCACCTTGTATCTACATACATGTAGGTAGATATACAGCGCATAACAAACACTCCCAAGGAGAAATCTAATGACCGACCTGACTCAGATTAGTGAAGCTGACGAAGCTAACAGCTTTGCAGAATACAAAGCCGTGGAGGTTGCACTGAAACCTTACATTGATGCAGCAAAAACAGGCGACGGCACCATGTCGCGCAGTGCCTTTATGGACCACGCTCACATCGTTGGCTCAATTGACGGTACATATTACGACATGGATGCCGACACATTCGGAGGTGCTGTGACGGAAGGAGGTCCGGCCCCTGAAGTTCAAAGCCATATCGCATGGATCAATATTTCAGGTCCCGCCGCGGCTGCCCGAGTAGAATTTTTGAACTGGGGTGGCCTGCGTTTCACCGATTTTTTTGTCCTCTACAAGAAAGACGGCGTCTGGAAGATCAGCAGCAAGGTCTACGATTCCCACGCTAAGAACTAACCCCTTCACCGGCTGAATTCATCAGCCATCGAAGCCTTCCCACCTGCGCGACAAGGCCCGAGGAAGTCCTTAGGTCATTGAACTGTCACGCCTAACATAAAGGATATACCCTTATGTCATACTTACCAGTCCAAACTCTAGAAACAGCCCCAGAGGACAGCAAACCGTTCCTTGAAGGTGCTGAAAAAGCCTTTGGCTTCGTTCCAAACTTAATGGCGGTCTTTGCCAATTCACCGGCGATGATTGAAGCTTATGGAGCTCTTGCAGGACACTTTGAAAAAACAGCACTAACGCCCACTGAGCGTCAAATCGTGTTGATGACGAACAGCCGCCTGAATGAATGTGAATACTGCATGTCTGCGCATTCCACCGTGTCTCAAATGCAGAACGTTCCCGCTGATGTCATCTCGGCGCTGCGCAGTGGTACTGAACTCGCGGATCCTAAGCTGCAAGCTCTTCATGTCTTTACCGCACGTATCAACGAGGCGCGGGGTAATGTTTCTCAAGCCGAAGTCGATGCCTTTCTTGCTGCCGGTTATACGGAAGCAAACATCCTGGATGTCATTCTTGGGACAGGCTTGAAGACAATGTCGAACTACACAAACCACATTGCCCATACGCCTGTGGATGCTCCGTTCCAAGCAAACGCCTGGACCGCCAAACCTTTGGCGGCAGCCTAAGTAGCCAGCGGTTCTTCAGTAAGAACCAAAGCGATCTGGCCATCTTGAATTGCATGGCCAGATCAAAAGACTACAAGTTACCTTGAGGGACAAACACATGCTAAAAACCGTATTACCAAACTTAATCGTATTCGGTGCCGGAATAGGTATCCCGATGATGGCTGCAATCAATGGAAATTTGGGCGCGCGGCTGGCTAGTCCTGTTGTTGCAACCGTGATCTTGATGTTCTTGGGCTTTGTTTTCTCTGCCAGCTATTTGATGGTTACCCAAGGCATCCCCATCCTGCCAGTGCAGACGCCACCGCTTTGGACATTCACTGGCGGGTTTTTCGTAGTCTTCTACGTACTCTCCGTAACAGCTATTGCGCCAATCATCGGACTTGGAAATGCAATCTTTCTGGTGCTAATGGGGCAAATCGTTGCCACAAGCGCCATCGACCATTTTGGTTTGTTCGGAGCAATTCAAAGCAAAATCACACTGCAGAAAATGATTGGCATCGTTTTTATGGTGATTGGTATAGTGTTGGCCAGAAAAGTAGTGTGACGCACAATTGTCAATTACCTGAGTGCTAACTTGCGTTTCGTTTTAGATGCGCATCAAGTGCTGCAATTCCTTCGTCTAGGTTCGAACGCCCAAATCCTAGACGCAACCTATCCATAGGCGTTGGTCCCAAGTCAGAAGAATAGATCGTGGATGGCAGGAACAAGACGCCGCTTTCTTCAACAAGCGCCGCGCAAAAATCTTCGACCCTGTCAATACCTTTGTAACGCGGAAACGCCATACAAGAACCATCGGGGCGCTTCCAATCAAAGAGATCAGGATAGCGGGCAAAGAAAGCGTCCCATTTGGGCAGGTTCTCATCCACGATGGCGCAATTGCGTGCCAAAATTTGGTCCTTGTTACGCAAAGCGATCATAGTAAGACGTTCACTTGGACCGGAATTGCAAATCGAGAGGTAGTGCTTCAATCGCTCCATCTTTGAGATGATTTCAGCATCCTGACAGGCAATCCATCCGATCCGAAGACCCGGAAGGCCAAAAGATTTCGACATTACGTTCAGAGACAATCCCCGTTCATAGATATCAGCAATGAAAGGTAGATGCCGCGCTCTGGTCTCTCCCAATCCGTTGAAAATCTCATCGTGTAGAATGTAGACCCCATGCTTGCGACATAACTCTACCAAGGCTTGGTAGCGATCCAGCGGCAGAATGGCCCCGGTCGGATTATGGGGAAAATTGATTGTAACGAGTTTGGTATTTGGTCGGATTGCGGCCGCGATACGATCAATATCCAACGACCAGTTGTCATCTGGATCGAGTGGCACGCCCGTCGCCTCGCAAATCGCCACTGGCAGTGTTTCGTGGGATTGATAGTTTGGGGTTACAACAATCGCATGACTATCTGCGTCAAGGATAACATTGTTGGCAGCAAAGATTCCCTCACTCGCCCCAGCGAAACACAAAATTTCAGATGCGGTTTGATTTTGGTAGGTCGTGGCGATCATTTCACGAAGGTCTGGTGCGCCAAACGTCTCCGTGTAGCCCAGCCACATACTCTCGAACGCTTCGCGTTCTTCTGGCGTGGCCATTGCTAGTAAGTCGCGCATTGACATAGCTTCAGCATCTGAGGCGGTCATATGGTAACGTGCTTTGAATTCCCACTTTGAGAAATGCGTTTCTAGTCTAAAGTCTGGTAGTGTTGGCATAGAATCGGCATACCTTTATGTGGAATTAGCTTATGATTAGCCTGAATCGTACTGAAGTTGAAGCGCTTATAGATTTGCCAATTGCAGCTGACGCCATCGAAGCAGCTTATCGCGCCGCAAGTTTCGGGAGTGTCAATCTACCACCAGTCGGGCACATCACCTTTCCGGAAAACGGTGGTGACTGCCATATCAAATATGGCCATATGAAAGGTGATCCGACATTCGTAGTTAAAGTCGCGACAGGTTTCTCCCAAAACGGGCAACGTGGTCTTCCCAATGGAAATGGTATTGTTCTGGTACTGTCCGCAGAAACTGGAGCAGTTGAAGCGATGCTCCATGATGAAATGGTTCTTACCGACATCCGAACCGGACTAGGTGGTGCTATTGCCAGCCGAACGTTGGCACGTTCAGGAAGTCAGCAAGCCTTAATCGCTGGCACGGGTCCACAGGCGCGTCGTCAGATTGAGGCGCATGCCGCATTGATGCCACACCTGAGTTTTTGCGTTTGGGGGCGTGATACGAGCAAGGTTGCAAATTTAGTTGCCGAAATGTCACCAAGGTTCAATGTGAAATCAGTGCCGGACCTTCAGGCCGCTGTTCGGAATACAGACATCGTAATCACGGCAACTGCTTCATCGACACCCTTCCTGGTCACCGAATGGGTGCAACCTGGAACACATATTACAGCCGTTGGTGCCGATGCCCCCGGCAAACAGGAACTAGATGCAGCCCTGATTGCACGAGCGGATGTATTGGTCGTCGATCTGACATCACAATGTTTAGACCACGGAGAAGTTTCTCACGCAGTCAAACTTGGTATCGTTTTGCCACAAAGCCTTCATGAAATTGGTGACGTGTTGCAAGACCCTAGGCGCGGGCGCACTAATGATTCACAGATCACAATTGCTGATCTAACAGGGATCGCAGCGCAAGACATAGCGATGGCAAACGTCGTCTTAAGTGCATGGCGAACGCAATGGCAGTATAAGCCACCTGAAGGTTAGAATCGCACCAAACCCAGAGTAAAACACTTCGCTCACGAAAACGTCATCAAGAGCACAAGTTTTAAATATTGCAATTTAAGACGACCGGTCATATTAAAATCATGTACCTACCAATTGTAACCGTTCAACCAACAGGATCACTCATGTCTGATATATCCAAATCCACCCTCAACCGCCGCTCCTTCTTATCAAGCTCAGCAACCATCGCGGCAGGCAGCGTAGCAGCAACCACACTTAGCATGACTGCTCGCGCAGCCACACCAATTGCCGGGACTCAAACGCCATTGGTATACCGTCGTAAATTGGGGAACTACGAGATTACCGTCCTTGGAGACGGCTACGTTGATCTGCCCCATCAGATCTGGGCAAACGTCAGCCCAAAACAAGCTGACGGCTATCTTTCTGACGCATTTCAACCGGCCGGGTCGATCCGAAATGGCGTGAATGCCTATCTGATCAATACTGGCGAGAAATTGATTCTTGTTGATAGTGGCGCACGCGATCTCTTTGGACCAAATGCCGGTTTGCTTCCAAACAATCTTGCCTCGATCGGCGTGAAGCCAGAAGATATCGATCAGGTTCTGATCACACACGTTCACCCGG
The DNA here is from genome assembly GCA_964514045.1 of uncultured Rhizobiaceae bacterium. GTDB lineage: Bacteria > Pseudomonadota > Alphaproteobacteria > Rhizobiales > Rhizobiaceae > JAALLB01. The sequence goes on from CAZEPF010000134.1 coordinate 7,926, forward strand.
ATCACGTTGCCGGCCTTTACACAGCAGAAGGCAGAGTAACCATTCCAAACGGCGAGATCTTTGTGAATGAAACCGATCTTGATTACTGGACCAGTGAGTCAGCGCAAGCGCAAGCAGTCGATATTTCAAAGCCTTGGTTCGACGTTGCGCGTCAATGGAAAGGCGCCTTCGATGGCCGCATCACCACTTTCAAAGGTGAGAAAGATCTGGGTGATGGTATTTCTGCATTCCCGTTACCGGGTCATACGCCTGGCCACACAGGTTACCGGGTCGAGAGCGGCGGTGAGACGCTTTTGATCAT
>CAZEPF010000135.1:0-8209 GCA_964514045.1 uncultured Rhizobiaceae bacterium
TGAACGTACAACTCGCCGGCAAACATTGCTTCTTTGATGCCGGCTTTTTCAAGTTCCAGCCCGTTGACGTTGACAGCTCTGCCCGTTGCAACAAGCAGGTGCGTACCGTCGATGGTAAGTTCTTTGCCACCTTGCTCACAAATTGCCCGCACACCGGTTTTACCGCGCTTTTCAATGGATGCGACTTTCGCCCCTTCAATAATCTGAATGCCCTCTGCACGAAGTTTTTCAAGCAAGATTGAGGTGAGTTCAGGATCATCCTTGCCAAGTGCTTTCGCCCCTTCAATGACAACCACCTCACTGCCAAGGCGATGGTGGGCTTGTGCCATTTCCATCCCGATTGGACCGCCACCAATCACAATCAGCTTGGAAAGTTTACGGGTGTTTTCAAACAGGGTCTCGTTGATAAAATAAGGCACATCCGCCAATCCCGGAATGGGCGGCACAAATGCTGACGAGCCTGTGGCGATAACAAAACGTCTTGCCTGAATTTCATAATCGCCAGCAATAACGGTTTTTTCGTCTTTGAACCGTCCAGCCTCTTCGATTACGGTGACACCAAGTGCTGTAAACCGTTCAACGGAATCATTTGGCGCAATCTCCGCAATCACATCGTGAACGTGTTGATGAACCTTGCGCGGGTTGATGTCTGGCTCTGTTGACTTGATGCCGAATTTAGAGGCATCGCGAAATACTTGCGCAGTTTTACCAGCAGCCAGAAGTGCCTTTGAGGGAACACAGCCATAGTTAAGGCAATCGCCCCCCATTTTACCTTTTTCAATGAGGACAACTTCTACACCAAATGCAGCAGCAGCGGCGGCAACGCTAAGCCCGCCAGATCCTGCACCGATGACACAAATATCCGGGGTGAGAGTTTTCGACATCGCGATTTCTTTCTGAATTCAGTTCGAAGAATTTGATTACACGGCAGACTTGGTGCCGCGAACTTTTTTGATGATAAATGGGATGAAAGAAAGCAACGCCAAAAATGCGAGTGCGGCAATCAATTGAGGGGTTACGAGAGAACCAATTTCAATCGAGCACGTTCCCGCATCCGCACATCCCGGATTGGCCTGTTCCTGTTCAGCAATGATACTATCCAGACCTTGTCCCAGATAAGTGAACGCAAACGTGCCAGGTATAATGCCGAGAAACGTTGCAATCATGTAGGGAGCAGCCTTCATATTCAAAAGCCCCGGCACAATATTCACCGCCCAAAACGGGAATGCTGGCACAAGCCTGAGTGTGAGAAGATATTGGAATGCATCTTTCTGGAAGCCATCAACCATCTTGCCTAAAAGCGATCCTGCTCGGTTTTCCAACATGGACCCAAGAGAGCTTCTGGCAATCATAAAGATGATTGTTGCACCTATCGTGGCAGCGATTACGGTTGCCAGCCCGCCTGCAAACCATCCAAACACCAGTCCTGATGTCACGCTCAACGGCGCCCCGCCGGGAAAGGAGACCGCAACCAGACAGATATAAACCGCCATATAAATAAGAATGGAGGAGACAAAGTTTTCCGACACGAAAGTATTCAGAGCTTCACGCTGTTTAATCAGATTATTGAGAGACAGATATTCGTGCAGACCTGCAACGTATCCACCAATAAGAAGACACCCGATCACAATAAGCGGAAGAAAGCGGCGGATAGGGCCGGCAGGCTTTTCGTTTTGGTTGGTATCTTCTTCAGAAGTATTCATTCCGATGGCACCTTTAACTGGCGTTTTGTACTCTCAATAATATATCGAAATCGATATATGAAATTGTGTCTGATTGCCATGAGCAGAGTTAACTTTTACGTGTTCGTGACTTGAACAGGCAGTTCGTTTTTCCGGCACGATTTTTAGCACCATTTCTTGACTTGAAAACCAAGTAAATCTATAAGCCAGCTAACTTGGATTGGTGTACAGTTAGCCAAACGCCCTGTATCCTGAGAAATATTGCTCTTCATGGGCGTTTTCTTGAAAACCATATTCCGACCTAGACACTATAAAATAAAGGGCCACGTAGCCGAAAATGCGTGGTGAACAGATATGAAACGTACCTTTCAGCCAAGCCGTCTTGTTCGCAAGCGTCGTCATGGTTTCCGCTCACGCATGGCTACAAAAGGTGGCCGTCGGGTACTTGCTGCTCGTCGCGCTAAAGGCCGTAAGCGTCTTTCAGCTTAAGTGGTCTAATCGGGTGACCTTGTACCTTGTCAAATCATCCGCACGTTGATCTTTCGCAATCAAAGCAAACATCTCCGCTCAGAAAACGGGCGGATTTTTTGCGTTTAAGATCAGGCCGCAGGTTTTCTGGAAAATTCTTTACGGTTCAGGCGCTGAAGGCAGGTGCTGGGCAATCGGTTTCACGCGTTGGGTACACGGTTACGAAACGCATCGGAAATGCCGTTGTTCGCAACAGAATTAAGCGGCGCTTAAGAGAAGTATCAGGTCAGGTTTTGCGAGATCACAAGGGCGCAAACATGGACATAGTGGTGATCGCAAAGCGTTCGGCGCTTAGCGCAGAGTTTGCGGCACTTGGACACGAGTTCTCAACAGCACTTGACCATATTCACCGGAACGGGGCAAAAGGCTCTCAGCAACAGACTGCAAAACGCAGATAACAGGATTTCATTCCAATGGATGACAATAATCGCAATACGATCCTGGCGATCGCTCTTTCCATTCTGGTCTTGATTGGTTGGAACTATTTATACATCGCGCCGCGCGTAGAAGAAGAGCGCCGCATTTCCGAGATCGCACAACAGCGTGAAGCTGCGCAACAGGCTGGAAAGCAAAATGAGGATGCCGCAACGGTGCCTCAGTCCCAAGGGTCGCAAACGCCAGCAAATCAGGACGCGCCATCAGAGCAAGAGACAGCGCAGACCCAAGCCCCTCGCATCGAGATTTCTTCTGAACTCGTATCCGGCTCGATCAATCTTCGGGGTGCGCGCTTTGATGAATTGAAGCTTAATCAGTACCACGAAACCATTGATGACAGCAGCCCGCTGATCGAATTGCTGCATCCAACAGGCACTAAGAACGCTTACTTCGCAGAATTTGGTTACACCAAAAACGCAGACCTTGGTGAATTGCCGGGGCCTGGCACGGTGTGGAATGCGTCTGATACAACGCTTTCTGGCAACGGGTCTGTTACGCTTGATTGGACCAATGAAAACGGCATTCGTTTCGAGCGTATGATTGCGCTTGATGAGAACTACATGTTCACGATCACCGATAGTATTGCCAATACCACATCGGATGAAATTCAAATCACGCCCTATGGCCGGATTGTTCGTTTCGGTACGCCGGAAACAGAAAACATCTTTGTCTTGCACGAAGGACTGATCGGCGTCTTTGGCGAGGAAGGCCTCCAAGAGGTTGATTATTCCGACGTTGAAGAAGCGCGTCAGATTGATAATCCAAGGGTTGATGCTGGCTGGATCGGGATCACGGATAAATATTGGGCAACCGCACTTATTCCAACAACGTCGTTCAAACCTCGCTTTGCTTATTTCGACAAGGGTGCTGCGCAATATCAGTCAGACTTTATCGGCGAAGTAGTTTCTATTGCCCCAAGTGGTAATGCGGAAATTACCCAGCGTTTCTTTGCAGGGGCAAAAAAATCTGCACTGTTTGACAAATACGAAGAAGAACTTGGCATTCTCAAATTCGAATTGATGATCGACTGGGGCTGGTTCCACTTTATCACAAAGCCTCTGTTCTGGTTGTTAAACTGGCTCTTCGGTATCTTTGGTAATTTTGGCGTTGCCATTTTGTGTGCGACCGTGATCATCAAGGCAATCTTCCTGCCGTTGGCGAACATGTCTTACGCCTCTATGGCAAAGATGAAAAAAGTACAGCCTGAAATGTTGCAAATCCGCGAGCGCTTTGGCGATGATCGCATGAAGCAGCAGCAAGAAATGATGGAATTGTATAAGCGCGAAAAGATCAATCCGGCAGCGGGTTGTTGGCCAATGTTGATCCAGATTCCGGTATTCTTCGCGCTTTACAAGGTTTTATACGTCACAATCGAAATGCGTCAGGCGCCATTCTTCGGATGGATTCAGGATTTGGCTGCACCGGACCCGTCTTCCATCTGGAACCTGTTTGGTCTGTTGCCATGGGAACCAGCAACAATATTACCAGCGATCATGCTGTTGGGCATTTGGCCGATCATTATGGGTGTTACCATGTTTGTTCAGATGCAGATGAACCCTGCGCCGCCGGACCCAACACAGGCGATGATCTTTAAGTGGATGCCGGTTGTGTTCACGTTCATGTTGGCAACATTTCCCGCTGGTCTTGTCATTTATTGGGCATGGAACAACACGCTCTCGATCATTCAGCAGGGCTTGATCATGAAGCGTCATGGCACCAAGATCGAGTTAGTGGATAACCTCAAGGGCATGTTCACCAGGAAAAGTAAGGAAACCTGACCCGATGACGGATGATCAGGACATCGACAGCGCCGCTCTTGAAAAAGGGCGGCTTTTGTTTGCGGGCAAATGGGATTTCATCAAGGGCGTTCCGTCAATGAAATTTCTGCCGCCGGAAGGCCCACTTGAGGTTTCTTTTGCAGGGCGTTCCAATGTGGGTAAATCGTCCCTGATCAACGCGCTGGTCAATCAAAAGGGTTTGGCACGAACATCGAACACGCCGGGTCGTACGCAAGAGTTAAACTACTTCATTCCCGAAAACTCGGGCGATATTCCTGAAATTGCAATTGTGGATATGCCGGGCTATGGTTTTGCAAAGGCACCTAAATCTCAGGTGGAAGCATGGACGCGTCTGGTCTTCAGCTATCTGCGAGGGCGCACGACCTTGCGCCGTGTATTCGTTTTGATCGACAGTCGCCACGGCATCAAAAAAAACGACGAGGACGTTCTTGATCTTCTCGATAAAGCAGCCGTCTCCTATCAAATTGTGCTAACTAAATCTGACAAGATCAAAGCGCCAGCTCTTGAACAATTAAAGATTGATACGGCAGCCAAGATTGTGAAACGTGCGGCAGCATTTCCTGAATTGCTGGCGACGTCTTCTGAGAAGAATAAGGGAATTGCAGAACTCAGAGCCGCTATCGGTACACTGATCTAAGTAGTTGCGAGTTTTTTACGATTGCACTTTCGCTGTTTAAGTGAAAAACATCGAACCTATCAGGAAGTAAAAGAGGTCCCCATGACTGAGCCATCCGCCGAACAAGGCTTACACGAAGCCGAAATTCTATCCCAGGCACTGCCCTATATGCAGCGCTATGCGGGACGTACGGTCGTTGTGAAATACGGTGGTAATGCAATGGGCGACGCGGCTTTGGGCCAGGCCTTTTGTCGCGACATTGCGCTATTAAAACAATCTGGCCTGCATCCGGTTGTTGTCCATGGCGGTGGTCCGCAAATTGGTGAAATGCTTGATCGTCTCGGTATTCAATCTGAGTTTAAAGACGGATTGCGCGTTACCGATCAACAAACGATTGAAGTTGTTGAGATGGTTCTGGCTGGTTCAATCAATAAGCAAATTGTTGCATCCATCAACGCAGAAGGTGCGCGCTCCATTGGCTTGTGCGGCAAGGATGGCAATATGGTGATGGTCGAAAAGGCCAGAAAAACCAAGGTCGACCCAAATTCCAATATTGAACGCATCATTGATCTAGGCTTCGTGGGTGAGCCGCGCGAAGTGGATTCTACGGTGCTTGATCTGGTGATCGAAGCAGGGCTTATTCCAGTTGTTGCACCTGTGTGTTTTGGCAAGGATGGTAAGACCTACAATGTTAATGCGGATACTTTTGCAGGCGCACTTGCCCATGCGCTCGATGCCAAACGACTTTTATTTCTGACAGATGTTGAAGGTGTTTTGGATTCAGACAGTAACCTGATCAAGGAACTTTCCATCAAACAAGCGCGCGGTTTTATTGATGATGGCACGATCAGTGGTGGTATGATCCCCAAGGTCGAAACCTGTATTGATGCACTCGGCGATGAAGACGAAGGCGTTGAAGGGGTCGTAATCGTTAACGGCAAAAAACCCCATGCGGTTTTGCTTGAACTCTTTACCGAACACGGTGCGGGAACGCTGATCAAGGCCTAATACTTACGTCTAAATTAGGACAAGCAAAACAATGCCGGTTGTGATCAGAATGCAGCCGATGATTTCTGTTGTATTGATGCGCTCGCGGAAGAAGAAAACCGACGATGCAAATGTAAACAGCATCTCGATTTGAGCGACGACCTTTACCAGAGCTGCTTGTTGAAGCGAGAAGGCCGTAAACCATCCAAACGATGCGGTTGCGCCCGCAAACCCCACCAGAAGCGCCGGTTTCCAAGCGCAGATAATTTTGGGTAACTCATCACGGTTTTTAGCAATGATCCACATCAGCATAATGATGGTTTGTAGCGTGATTGCGTAACATAGGGTTGTTGCCGCTTGCATGAAGGGTAGGTCATGGGAAACAGAAAGGCTGGCCTCGCGATATCCGACGGCTGCCAGACCAAACAATGTTCCAGAGCTTAACCCTAAAATAGCAACGCGGCTCACGAGAGACGTAATCAGTGTTTTTGCGGTGATTGCTGTTCTTGCTACCGAGATTAATATCACCCCTACAATACTTACAAGGATCGCAAAAATTCCGCCAAGGGGGAGTGTCTCTCCAAACAAAACCAGCGCAAAGAGGGCTGTCTGCGCAGGCTCAGTGCGTGAGTAAGCTGTGCCAACCGTAAAATTGCGTAGGGAAAATGTTTGTAATAGCAATGCTGTTGCAAGGATTTGTGCCACCGCTGCAATGCTTGCCCATAGCCAGAAACGGTCTGAAACTTCGGGAATTATCTGTCCTGTATAGAGGTAAAGAATTATCCAGTAGACAAATGCGAATGGAACCCCAAATCCAAATCTAACAAAAGTCGCAGACGTTGTGCTGATTTTATCCTTGAGAAACTTCTGGATAGCCGAACGTATGTTTTGAAAAAACGCTGACGCGACTGTTATGAGTATCCAAAGTTCCATTGGTGCGTGGTGCCTTAGCTTCGCGTTGCCGTCAAGCAAACATGAAAGACACGCCATGCAGGAATTTACCGAAATTGATACTTGGGTGTTTGATTTAGATAATACGCTCTACCCGAGACATTGTGATCTGTTCAGCCAGATAGATGTACTAATGACGGGTTATGTGTCCGATCTCACAGGCCTTGATCGCGTGGAAGCGCGCAAACTTCAAAAAGACCTGTATCGTGATTACGGAACAACCCTGCGTGGGTTGATGGAAACCCACGGGATTGATCCTCATGGGTTTTTAGATGTGGTGCATAACATCGATTATACGCCTCTACCTAAAAATCCTGAACTAGGCGTAATGCTGACGAACCTTCCGGGGCGAAAACTAATCTATACAAACGGGTCAGTTGCTCACGCCACCAATACACTATCGGCGATGGATATCGACCCGAACCTGTTTGACGGAATGTTTGATATTGTAGCATCGGATTTCGAGCCGAAACCCCATGCAGACCCGTTTGCCAAGTTTCTCACCGATCATAAAGTCGACCCTAAACGCTCTGCCATGTTTGAAGATTTACCACGCAATCTAGAACCCGCAAAAGCAAACGGGATGGTAACGGTTCTCATCACCCCGCGTGCTGATTCAAAATATGCAGCTGAGACGTGGGAGCATGTAGGCTCTACGGCAACTCATATAGATCATCATACGGATGATTTGGATGTGTTCTTGTTGGAAGTATTGAAGGTCGTCAATGCGTAAGCGTGGCTTAGTGCTTGCGCTCTTGCAGCAATTCGCCTTCCCAGACCAATGCTCCGGTTCCAGCCAATTGTTGACCATCAAATCCAGAGAATGGAACAAATGTGCGCGATGCGTTTCCACGTGAACGTTGTGTTTTAGAAGAGACACGTACAAATTTACGATCAGACAAACGTGTGTTTGAATCAGTAGTTTTGTAATTGTAACCAATAGCCATGGTTTCTCTCCTGTTTGACGCCTGTCAGTGTGCAACGAAATTATTGTTTTACGTTTGAATTATTCGCTACAATTTTAGATATAAAACCTGATTTGAGGCGATTCTGTGTATTTTGACACACAAAGTGAACACGCAGCACTGTGAGTGCTCCGTTAGCAGATCAGCCAAGAGCGTGTTTATGTCTTATTGAGAATAAAACTCTCGAATTCGAGCTAGAGCGTATCTGGCTTGGATTGAACCGTTTGAACGCCGTGGCGTTTGTGC
>CAZEPF010000136.1:0-2852 GCA_964514045.1 uncultured Rhizobiaceae bacterium
AATACAGGCTCTCCAAAACAACCAGTCTGGTGTTGAAGAACGTGATATTGAATTGGTAAGCGATGCGGACCCTTCGGCAAATTCTTCCTTACGTCAACAGTATAATCCTGATGGATTTTTGTTTGTTCTGATTGGTAAAGACGGTGGCGTTAAACTCACTTCGGATCGTCCGGTTTCTGCAGGGGACTTGTTTGCAGAAATTGACTCCATGCCCATGCGTATTCGTGAAATGGACGAGTAGGCTTTACCTCTTTAATCGCGAAATTCTTCCTTACCAGGGATGCGTCCGAACGCGATTTTTGCGCCTGTGTATTTTGTAATTTCACGCGGGCGTTCTCCATAGATGATCGTGTCCTGGCCAAATTTCTGGTTCAACATGTCTGCCGTTGCGCATAATTTTTCGCGTGCGGTGCTTTGGCCTGAGGTCTCACGCACTTCAAACAGGTCTGCGGTATGTTGGTTTTGATCCATAAGCCCACCCAACATAATGCCAACGGATTCTGGTTTTCTGAGATTTAAGAGTGGCCAGATATTACTGAACGTATGAAGCAGTTCGAAACTGTCTTGCGTGGCGCGAATGGAAACTTTGCGCGATGACTTGCCGCCTATCTCGCATTTGCCTGATACGTAAAGGCTATCGGCAAAATATCCACCACGGCGTAAGCGTGTTGCTGCCTTGATCAAAAGTCTGCGTGCCACCAATCTGGCGCCTTCTGGATTGCGGTTTCTACTTGATAATATCTGCCCGTGACCAAGGGAGTGCGGTTTGGTTTCGGGATCTGGAATGTCGTGGCCCTGGAGGGCAAGAATGAAGCGTTCCCCGTTTACACTATTCCAGAGTTTGCGCGCATGTTTGGGCTGAAGTTCGTAAACTTGTTCAATCGTGGAGATACCAGCTTCAATCAGTCGTCGCTCCATGCGTTTGCCAATGCCCGGAAGGGCACCCAGTGAAAAGTTAGACAGTTTATGTGGCATGACTTCTGGCGTGAGCCATTCCAGACCATCAGGTTTTTTCATCTCACCTGCCATTTTTGCAAGCAGTTTACTGGAGCCAAGGCCGATGGAGCATCGCATGGCGGGTCCAACGCGTTTGGCAATACTGCGCCGCATTGTTTCACTAAGGTCCATTGCTGTTGTTAATGTGCGGGCGGAACCCAGCAACTGGATTGAAAATTCATCTACGGAGTGCGCTTTTTGAATCGGATGAACCTTTTCAATGGCCTCTATAATCTGGTGGTGATAATCGACATAGACATCATGCTTTGCTTCTCTGAATACAATTTCAGGGCAGAGTTCAAGCGCTTCCGCCTTGCGGGTGCCGACACCGATGCCATGGGCTTTTGCTTCGTAACTTGCAGCGATACAGCACGCACCTGCTTTATCGACGGTAACAATGCCAACAGGCCTCCCACGCAAATTTGGCTCTTCCTGTTGGGCTACCGATGCAAAGTAGGAATTCATATCAAGAAATAGGTAATTGACCTTGATCTTGGAAAGATCAGGCGGCGATTGTATCTGTTGTGAGGCTGGAGAGGGGTCTGCCAGTACGCGTATAGGTTCCATTTTCTTTCATCCTTTCGGACTCAGAATAAGAACAAATAGCGAACTCTAATGCAAGGAATAAATTCTTATTTTCTTGCTATTCAAACTCCATGATCACATCGTCGAGTGCGAGGCTGTCGCCAGCTTTGGCGTTGATCTTGGAGATTATGCATTTCTTTTCGGCGCGAAGAATGTTTTCCATTTTCATTGCTTCGATGGTGGCAAGTGGTTGGCCCTCCTGCACTTCGTCGCCTTCATTGGCTGCGATGGAAACCACCAGACCGGGCATTGGGCACAGCAGCAGGTTTGAAGTATCTGGCGCGATTTTTTCCGGCATCATGGCGAGATATTTGGCCTGTTGTTCTGTGAGAACTTTCACATCCATGTCGGCGCCGCGCCAGCGAATGCGAAAGCCCGTATTCGTGGGGTCTGTTTTCAGACTCAATAAATCATTACCAACTTTCACAGTGGCAAGACTATCGCCGGGTCGCCAAACGGTCTCGACCTCGATTTTTTCATTGCCGATTTTTATAGTTGCACCTTCATTGCGAAGCTTTTTCATCTTCAATGGGATGTGCTGCCCATCAATGACAACCACCCATGTTTTGCTGACCGTGCGTTTGTGGTTGGCAAGTGCGCCTGTCAAGCGCGTACGGCGTAATTCTGAGATCATGTTCAGAACAGATGCAGCGGCAGCAATCTTTGTAGAGTCGCCCTCTTGAATGGTGACGCCCTCAAATCCATCCGGATATTCTTCTGCGATGAAAGCTGTGGTCATATTTCCTGAGCAGAATTTCTCATGGTCCATAACGGCTGAGAGAAACGGTAGATTGTGGCCAATACCTTCAACCTCAAAGGAATCCAAGGCTTCACGCATTGCAGCAATAGCGGACGGGCGGTCAGGGCCCCATGTGCAGAGTTTTGCAATCATTGGATCGTAGAACATGGAGATTTCTCCTCCATCAAATACGCCCGTGTCGTTTCTTATAATGATGTTCGCTGACGCATCCGCGTCGTCGCTCGTTGGCTGATTGGCGCTTTGGCTAGTTGCCTCACCTTGTGCTGCCATAGAGATGGGAAATACCCCTTCTTGCGGTGGGCGGTAGCGGGTTAAGCGGCCGATAGAAGGAAGGAAATTGCGGTAAGGGTCTTCAGCATAGAGGCGTGATTCAATCGCCCATCCATTAAGTTTGATGTCTTTTTGTTTGATCGTTAGTTCTTCGCCGTTTGCGATGCGAATCATCTGCTCCACCAGATCAATACCAGTGATGAGTTCGGTGACGGGATGCTCCACCTGTAGGCGGGTATTC
>CAZEPF010000136.1:2862-8153 GCA_964514045.1 uncultured Rhizobiaceae bacterium
GTACCTGCGGACGCATAATCTACCGCCTTAGACAGGGCTACAGCCTGTTCGCCCATTGCTTTTCTGGTGGCTTCATCCAGAAATGGGGAAGGTGCTTCTTCGATGACTTTCTGGTTACGGCGTTGGATAGAACATTCGCGTTCGCCTAAATAGATACAGTTGCCATGGGTATCACCAAGCACCTGAATTTCGATGTGGCGCGGCTGAGTCACAAATTTCTCGATGAAGATGCGGTCATCTCCAAATGAATTTTTGGCCTCGTTCTTGGAGGATTGAAACCCTTCACGGGCGTCTTCGTCGTTCCATGCAATCCGCATACCCTTGCCGCCGCCACCAGCAGAGGCTTTGATCATAACCGGATAGCCGATCTCGTTGGAAATCTTGCATGCTTCGTCTGCGTCTTCGATCAGGCCCATATGGCCCGGTACGGTTGACACGCCTGCTTCTGCGGCTAGTTTCTTGGAAGTGATCTTGTCGCCCATCGCTTCAATCGCGCCAACAGGCGGCCCGATGAATGCGATCTTTGCTTTCTCAAGGGCTTGCGCAAACTTTGGGTTTTCAGACAGGAAACCGTATCCAGGATGAACAGCTTCTGCGCCGCTCTCCTTTATGGCCGCCATGATTTTTTCAATCACGATATACGATTCAGCAGCGGGTGGTGGTCCGATATGAATGGCTTCATCTGCCATTTTTACGTGAAGCGCATCGCGGTCAGCATCTGAATAAACCGCAACGGTTGCAATGCCCATTTTCTTTGCTGTCTTGATGACACGACAGGCGATCTCGCCACGGTTGGCTATGAGTATCTTTTTGAACATTATTCATCTGCCTTTTTCACGATTTCGTCGTGGCGTTTTTTGTGTTTGTCTTCCAGCTCTTTATCTTTGAGCGCGCGTGCAATTTTCACCATGCCCACATGGGCGGGAAGGTAGTTCTCATCAATTGCGAGAGCCTGCTCAAACCAGGTCTGTGCTTTTTCCGGTTGCTTGCGTTCTTCAAGTACACGCCCGCGATCAGATAAAATGCGTGGGCTATTCTTGATTGTCTTAAAAGCTGTATCAAACCAGCCTTCGATTTTTTCTAGGTCATCACCGCGAATGTGTCCTGCAACCGCAAACCCCCAGAAAATATGGCCGAAGTCCGGCTTGATAAGCCAAGCCTGATTGAAATATCTCACTGCGCCATTTGGATCGCCGCTACCAATTTTTTGCCAACCCAATTGCACCATTGTGGTTGCGGCAGCTTGTTTGTCACCATTGGTGAGTTCAAGTGCTTGGGCCACAAGCTTCTTGTCGTTTTCAATGTCGGCTGCGGTTTTCTCAATGCCGGCCCACATGGGGGTCGGGCGTGATTCCAATTGCGCATGGGCCTGACCGCTCACCAACAATGTGCTGGTGAAAAGGGCTGTTAGAATAGTTTTTCTGATTTTTAAAAAAGATCGCATATCGAACTCACAGCGGAATGTTGTCGTGTTTTTTCCAAGGATTATGAAGATCCTTGTTGCGCAGGGATGCAAAGGCGCGTGCAAGACGGCGGCGTGTGTTTCGCGGAATGATCACATCATCAATGAACCCCATTTCCGCTGCTACAAACGGATTGGCAAAACGGTCTTCATATTCCTTGGTGCGCTCTGCGATTTTTTCTGGGTCGTCTAATTCCGAGCGGTAGAGAATTTCGGTGGCACCTTTTGCGCCCATCACGGCGATTTCGGCCGATGGCCATGCGTAGTTGACGTCACCGCGTAAGTGTTTTGAGGCCATCACATCATAGGCTCCACCGTAGGCTTTGCGGGTGATGAGCGTTACTTTTGGAACTGTTGCTTCACCATAGGCAAAGAGCAGTTTTGCGCCGTGTTTGATCACGCCGCCATACTCTTGTGCAGTACCGGGCAGAAAGCCCGGTACGTCCACAAGTGTCAGAATGGGAATGTTGAAGCAATCGCAAAAGCGGACAAAGCGTGCTGCCTTGCGTGAAGCGTTAATGTCCAACACGCCAGCCAATACAAGCGGTTGGTTTGCAACCACGCCTACGGTTGAGCCTTCCATGCGGATAAAGCCTGTAACAATATTGGCGGCAAAATCCGGTTGGGTTTCGAAGAAATCTGCTTCATCCGAGATTTTATAGATAAGCTCTTTGATATCGTAAGGCTTGTTCGGATTATCCGGAATAAGTGTATCAAGCGATGTATCCGGTTTTTCAATTGGTGTGAAGAACGGACGCGTGGGTGGCTTCTCGCGATTGTTCAGTGGCAGGAAATCTATGAACCGACGCAGGGCAGCAAGTGCTTCCACGTCATTGTCAAACGCATCATCTGCGACAGAGCTTTTCTTTGTGTGAGTGGATGCGCCGCCCAGTTCCTCGTGGGTGACGATTTCGTTCGTTACGGTTTTTACAACGTCCGGTCCGGTTACGTACATGTAAGACGTATCACGCACCATGAAGATGAAGTCTGTCATGGCAGGGGAGTAAACTGCACCGCCTGCGCACGGTCCCATGATCATGGAGATTTGTGGGACCACGCCAGAGGCAAGCGTGTTCATCTGGAATACGTCCGCATAGCCACCAAGTGAGGCAACGCCTTCCTGAATACGCGCGCCGCCTGAATCATTCATGCCGATAACAGGCGCGCCATTTTTCATGGCCATTTCCATGATCTTGATGATTTTTTTGGCATGAGTTTCTGAAAGGGAACCACCAAAGACTGTGAAGTCTTGTGAGTAGAGATAGACCATTCGGCCATTGACCGTGCCCCATCCGGTGATCACGCCATCGCCGGGGATTTTGGTTTCTCCCATGCCAAATTCTGTACAGCGGTGGGTAACGAACATGTCGTACTCTTCAAAGCTTCCCTCATCGAGGAAAAGTTCGATGCGTTCACGTGCGGTGAGTTTGCCTTTCGCGTGTTGGGCATCAATGCGGCGCTGGCCACCGCCCAATTTGGCTTGCGCGCGGCGTGCTTCCAATTCGCTGAGTACGTCTTGCATGTGGGTCTCCTTGTTGTTTTATTCCGGCTAATTACAAGGCCGGATAAAACTGACCTGATTATCTGTCTTTAAATTTAGGGGCGCGTTTTTCTGAAAATGCAGCCATGCCTTCTTTTTGATCTTCGGTCGCAAAGAGCGAATAAAATACGCGGCGCTCAAATCGCAGACCCTCATTGAGGGTAGTTTCAAACGCACGGTTTACTGCTTCCTTCGCAATCATTACGGATGGTTTGGAGAAGCTGGCAATTTCGCCTGCGGTTTTCATTGCGTCTGCCATAAGCTCGTCAGCAGGGACAATGCGGGAAACGAGACCAGAACGCTCTGCTTCTTCTGCGTCCATCATGCGGCCGGTTAAAATAAGGTCCATCGCTTTGGATTTACCCACGGCCTTTGTCAGGCGCTGTGAACCGCCCCAGCCTGGAATAACACCCAGTTTGATTTCCGGTTGGCCAAACTTTGCTTTGTCCGAAGCCAGAATGATGTCACACATCATGGCAAGTTCACATCCGCCACCAAGCGCAAATCCGTTAACGGCGGCGATGATGGGTGTTCGGGTATTGGCAAAACTTTCCCATTGGGATTGGCGGTCTGCCAGATACATGTCCATGTAGGATTGCTCGTGCATTTCCTTAATGTCAGCGCCTGCAATAAATGCTTTGCCAGCGCCTGTGATAACGATGCAGCCAATTTCAGGATCATCATCGAAGTTCTTGGTATTGGCAATAATGCCATCCATCACTTCATAATTAACGGCGTTCAATGCGTCAGGACGGTTGATCGTAATCAGGCCTACGTTTTCTTTTTTCTCGGCAAGTACAAGTTCGCTCATGTCGGATTATCCTCTTGCTTTGGTTTCGAGCCATGTGATGATGCCTGAGAAGTCGAGGTCTTCGGGCGCGTCAGCGGCAAATTGTTTGTATAACTCCAGTGCATATCCACCAAGTGGAGTTGCCTGACCTGTACTAGAGGCTGCTTCCTGAGCAAGCGTTGCGTCTTTGATCATCAGTGATGAAGCAAATCCGGGTTTGTAGTCATTGTCCGATGGGGATTGTGGGCCAACGCCGGGAACCGGGCAATAGGTGTTTATGGACCAGCATGAGCCGGATGAAGTGGACATCACATCAAACAAAGCTTGTGGCTCCAACCCCAATTTCTGACCCAGAGAAAATGCTTCGCATGTACCGATCATCGAGATTGAAAGAAGCATGTTATTGCAGATTTTTGCAGCTTGTCCGGCACCGCCTTCGCCGCAGCGCACTTGCCGTCCACCCATGATATCAAGATAGGGTTCTGCGCGTGTGCAATTTTCCTCTGAGCCGCCGATCATAAAGGTAAGCGTTCCTGCTGCTGCGCCTGTAATGCCACCGGATACTGGACAATCAATCAGCCCCAGCCCTGCTTCGCTTGTAAGTGCATGAGCGCTCTTTGCGCTATCGACATCAATGGTTGAACAGTCAATGATCAATGCACCGGATTGGCAAGCGGGAATTATTTCTGACAGTACAGAATGAACAATCTCGCCATTAGGCAACATGGTGACGATAATTTCTGCTTCCTGTGCGGCATCAATTGCAGAACCGCAAGTGATGACACCTTGTTCTCCGGCTGCGTGAAGCGCATCGGGTATTGCGTCAAAGCCCAAGACTTCATGCCCCGCGTTCACGAGGTTCACTGCCATGGGAAGGCCCATGTTTCCAAGTCCTATAAAACCAATAGTGGCCATTTTTTCCTCCCGCTTCTGATGTCTCAGAATGTTAGTTCGTGTTTTCCCAATTCATCCTTCATCATGGTGATGTCAGATGGTGTTAGGGCCTCAAGTGTCATAATTTTCCAGTTTGGCTTTCTGTCCTTATCAATGATTTGTGCGCGAATGCCTTCGATAAAATCGCCATGTGACATGGAACGATAGGTGAAGCGATATTCAAGCGCCAGAATATCCTGAATGGAAGTAAGCAATCGTGATTGACGAACAATATCAACTGCGCAGGCAATCGAGATAGGACATCCGCGTCGAATGAGTTTGGCAGCCTGCTGCTCCCATTCACCATTGGAGGCTTCAAGCTTTTGGATAATGTCTGCAGCTGAGCCATCAGTAAAATACTGATTGATCTTGGGAAGGTTGTCTTCCAGTGTGCCGCGTTCCGGCTCACCTTCAAATGATTTCAGAGCGGTAAGGTCACCTGTTTTTTCCAGCGTCTGAATGAGTTGCGTCAGCGAATGAGCGGGAATGAAAATGTCTCCAATCCCAGCGGTCAGGCAATCATCTGCCTTTAGCCTTGCGCCCGTTGTGCCAAGATATTCCCCCAC
>CAZEPF010000137.1:0-8098 GCA_964514045.1 uncultured Rhizobiaceae bacterium
TTTGGTGCTGAATGGCCAGGAAATTAGACTGTTTGGGATTGATGCACCCGAATACACGCAGACCTGCATGAGGAAAGAGGGTGGGGTTTTTGACTGTGGAAAACAATCAAGACGACACCTGCAAACCATGACCCGTTCGCAATCGCTGACGTGTGACGGTTGGGAATATGATAAATACGAACGTCTTTTGGCGGTTTGTTATCTGG
Source organism: uncultured Rhizobiaceae bacterium (assembly GCA_964514045.1). GTDB lineage: Bacteria > Pseudomonadota > Alphaproteobacteria > Rhizobiales > Rhizobiaceae > JAALLB01. The sequence goes on from CAZEPF010000137.1 coordinate 207, forward strand.
GTGATTTAGAAATCAACCGCCAAATGGTGCTGGATGGATGGGCTATCTCTTTCGGTGACTATGAAGAGGCTGAAACTACAGCTAGAACTGGTAAGTCAGGGATTTGGGCAGGGGATTTTCAAAATCCTGCAGATTGGCGACGAAAAGCCCGTCAGGAACATTCCAGGGGATTTCTTGCATCCGTCTTTGATTGGTAGAGGAGAATTTTATGAAATTATATGATGGTGGACGTGCGCCCAACCCAAGGCGAGTGCAAATCTTCTTAAAAGAAAAAGGGCTGGAGATCGATACGCTGCAGCTCGATCTTAACTCGCTGGAACACCGCATGCCAGAGATTACTTCTAAAAACCCACTGCAAACGGTTCCGTTTCTGGAACTTGATGATGGTACGGTCATTGCCGAGACGATCGCGATTTGCCGGTACTTGGAAGAACTGCATCCCGAGCCTAATTTATTTGGCGCTACACCGCTTGAGCGTGCCACGGTTGAAATGTGGAACAGGCGCGCTGAACTTAATTTCTTCTTCAAAGTTGCCCAATCTTTTCGGCATTTGCACCCCGGAGCAGCGGTTTTGGAGGGCGAGCAGATTGAAGCTTGGGGACTTAAAAACCAAAAGCTTGCTGTGGAATTTCTGGATGTTTTAGATCAGCAGTTTTCCAACTACGAGTTTCTTGCAGGCAATCAGTTTTCAGTGGCTGATATTACATGCATTGTTGCTGTTCAGTTTTTCAAACCTGCAAAACTTAGCATTCCGGAAACAGGGTATGAGAGTTTCAAGCGATGGTTTGCAGATGTTTCATCGCGTGACAGCGTTAAACTGTAAACCCTGATGACGGAAAAACTTTCTCAAGAAATAGCAAGCTGTCGCAAGTGTATTGATGATCCTTTAGGTGCTCCATTACCCCACGAGCCAAGACCTGTTGCCATTCTATCGTCTAAGGCAAAAGTTCGCATTATTGGTCAGGCACCTGGAACACGCGTTCACGCATCTGGTCGTCCCTTCACGGATCCTTCAGGGGTTCGTTTGAGGGAGTGGATGGGAATTGATGAGGATGTGTTTTATGATCCTAACAAGTTAGCAATTACGCCGATGGGGTTTTGTTTTCCAGGCTTAGATGCCAAGGGTGGCGACCTGCCGCCTAGAAAAGAATGTCCAGCACTTTGGCAGGAGCGGGTTACTCTCGCTATGCCTCAGGTGGAACTTGTTTTATTGATTGGGATGTATGCGCAGAAACATTATCTCGGTAAGTCGGCGAAGCGCACTTTGACAGAGACCGTTTCTGAATGGAAAGCAATTTCTAAACTTCATACCAAGCCGGTTTATATTCCTCTTCCGCATCCCTCATGGCGGAATAACAGTTGGATTAAGAAAAACCCTTGGTTTTCCAGCGAGTTATTGCCTGAGCTAAAGGATTTGATTCAACGCTATATGTGAATCAGAATTTTGTCCTACTCTAAGTTTGTTCAACAATTAAATTGAGAATGTAGTTTTGTAATTTCCGGCTATTTGGAATATAATTCTTGGATATGTGGATTTCGCGGGGAATATGATGGATAAGACTGATAGGGCAATTCTTGCTATTTTGCAGGAGGATGCAACACTTCCGGTAGCTGATATTGCGCGCAAGGTCGGGCTTTCAACCACGCCTTGTTGGCGACGTATTCAAAAACTTGAAGAAGACAAAGTAATCCGTAAACGGGTTGCCATATTAGACCCTGAGAAGGTGAACGCTGGCGTTACGGTGTTTGTTTCGATCAAGACTGATCAACACAATGATGAATGGTTAAAACGCTTTGCCGAGGTTATCACGCAGTTTCCCGAAGTGATCGGCTTTTACCGGATGAGTGGTGATATTGATTATCTGCTGAAAGTAGCAGTACCTGACATCACTGCTTATGATTTGTTTTATAAAAAGCTTGTTTCCAATATTGCGATTGAAAATGTTTCAAGTGCATTTGCTATGGAACGCATCAAGGATACGACCCATTTGCCTCTAAACTATGTGAAGGTCGATAAAGCGTAAGCCTTGATTTTTACTAGCCGGAATTTTTCAAACGGGCGAGTAGGCTCGATGTGTCCCAACGATTGCCACCCATTTTCTGAACTTCGGAATAGAATTGATCTACTACGGCAGTGACCGGAAGATTAGAGCCGTTTGCGCGTGCTTCGTTCAGGCATATCGATAAATCCTTGCGCATCCAGTCCACAGCGAACCCGTGTTCGTATTCGCCTTTGTCCATCGTTTCCCAACGGTTTTCCATTTGCCAGGATTGGGCAGCACCTTTTGAAATTACGCCCATTACTTCCTCAACGTTGAGACCAGCATTTTGTGCGAAGTGAACGCCTTCGGACAAACCTTGAACGAGACCTGCGATACAAATCTGGTTTACCATTTTGGTGAGTTGGCCACTACCAACAGGCCCCATGAGACCTGTCATTCGTGCGAACGCATCGATCACAGGTTTGGTACGGTCATAAACTTCTTCATCGCCACCGATCATAACTGTCAAAACACCATTTTCCGCACCTGCTTGCCCACCAGAAACAGGAGCGTCTAGAAAATCGAATTTCAATTTTGCTGCTTCTTCGCCAAGTTCTCGTGCGATTGCTGCTGATGCGGTTGTATGGTCGATGAATACAGAATTGTCAGCCATGGATTGAAATGCGCCATCTTCACCAAGCGTAATGCTGCGTAAATCCTCGTCATTGCCAACACAGGCAAAGACAAATTCACAATCAATTGCTGCCTCCTTAGGGGTGGGGGCGCTTTTGCCGCCAAACTCGCTAACCCATTTTTCTGCTTTGGTGGCTGTGCGGTTGTAGACAGTTACATCATGGCCAGCATTTGCAAGATGCCCTGCCATTGGATAGCCCATTACCCCCAGTCCAATAAAAGCTACACTTGCCATCCTATGTCCTTCCTGTCTAACGTCTTGCAGACTCGTTTTAATGTTCATGGATGTATTAAACCAATGCGACTTCTTTTCAAATGGGGTATTCGCCTCTTACTCGGCGCCGGACTTATTGTAGGGCTGATTGGATTGTTGGCGTTTATCGTTTTGAGGCAAACATTACCGCCCAATAGTGCTGAAATGAACTTGGCCGGACTGTCGTCTCCGGTATCTGCGGTGTTTGATCGAGACGCGGTTCCTCACATTACTGCCGATAGTTTTGATGATGCTTCAAAGGTTATGGGATTTATTCATGCGCGTGACCGTTTGTGGCAGATGGAAGTCTTGCGGATGGCGGGACAGGGGCGTTTATCTGAAATGTTTGGTGAAGCGACCCTTGGCTCTGACCGATTTCTCAGAACGCTTGGAATGGCTGATGCGTCGCGGAAGTCATTTGAGAAATTGCAGCCAGACACCCAGTCAGCGTTACAGGCATATGCAGAAGGTGTGAATGCGTATGTGACGCGCAAAACAAAAATGCTGGAGCCTGCATTGGGTGCAGAGTTTCTGATTCTTGGCCATAAGCCTGAGCAGTGGGAGCCATGGCAGTCTGTTCTTGTGATCAAGGTAATGGGGTTAACGCTATCGGGTAACATGGATCATGAGATCACCCGTCTTTCCTTGGCGTTGAAGGGGTTTTCGTCCGCAGAGATCGAAGACCTTAATCCCTATGGTCCAAAGGATAATCCAAGCAGATTGCCTGATTTAAAAAAGCTATATGGATTTGAGGAAAAAGCAGCAAAAGTGATGCAGCCATCGGCTGCGCCGCAGCAAGCTGCCAGTAACAGTCACAATATGGATTGGCCAACAGGGCAGAGTGCGTCGAACAATTGGGTGATTTCGGGTAGTCGAACTGAGAGCGGTAAACCGATCCTAGCCAATGATCCACATCTGGGCTTCACCGCACCGTCAACGTTTTATCTTGCCCATCTATCGTGGGAAGAAGAGGGAAATCGCCGCAATGTAATTGGTGGCACGATACCTGGTGTCCCTTTTGTGATTGCAGGCCGCAATGACACTCTTGCTTGGGGGCTTACCACAACAAATCTTGATGCTCAGGATTTGTTCCTTGAAAAGATTGACGAGAACGCTGGCACTTACAAAACCGCCAACGGTTCTGCTGATTTAAGCATTACAGAAACTGAAATTCGATATGGCAAAGGACAATCAGAAGCCCTGAACATCCGTTACACCAATAATGGTGTACTTCTGCCAGACGGGTACAAAGGGATTGGTGACGTTTTACCAGACGGATATGGGCTTGCTTTGAAATGGCCCGGATTAGCATCAGATGACACCACGCTTGATTTGCTGTTCATCAACAACCGCGCGAAAACCGTTCGTGAATTTATTGCAGGTGGCAAGTATGGCATTTCGCCGATGCAATCGGTGGTGGTGGCAGATACGAGTGGCAATATTGGACTTGTCGCGAAAGCACGTTCACCGCGCCGAAAGCCTGAAAATACAATCAATGGCCGTGCGCCAGTGCCTGGTTGGCTGGATGAGTATCAATGGAACGGGTATGTGCCTGATTGGCAGATGCTGGCTGTGATCAACCCGACTGAAGGCGCGTTGGCAACGGCGAATGCAAACTTCCTGCCGAAGGATTTCAAAGAGCACATTACGTATGATTGGGCAGAGCATTTCCGTCAGGAGCGCGCGGAAAACCTCGTTGTGAAACGCAATTCGGAGCACACAATGAGTGTGTCAAAAGAAATTATAGCTGACACGCATTCACCGGCCATGATTAAGCTGCGTGATCTCGCTAATCGGATTATGCCGGCCGGTGTGGGCGACATACAGGAGTTGCGCGAACAGCTTGGTGAATGGAACGGGAAAATGGAAGCTGAACAGCCGGAACCCATCATCATGCTCGCATGGTTCAGGCATTTGAACATCAATCTGTTTAAGGATGACTTGGGTGATTTATTCAACAAGTTTGAGCGAGGTCGCTTAACGCGCATCATCGGAGTATTAGAACGCTCAGGTTCACGTGACTGGTGTGATGATAAAACTACTGCTGCTACAGAAAGCTGCGCGGATATTCTTGAAAAGTCTTTTGATGCAGCGATTAAAGAACTTAAGGCCGAGTATGGGGAAGATTGGCGTTCTTGGGAGTATGGTGCTGCACATATGGCTCACTTTGAGCATCGCCCCTTTGGTCAGGTTGGCGCCCTTGCTTCTTACTTCAATATCTCAGTTCGTTCATCTGGTGGCCCGTATACGCTGCGTCGTGGTCAAACTAAATTTCAGTTTGATAAACCTTATCTCAATCGACATGGTGCTGCCTTTCGTGGAATCTATGATTTGAATGATCTTGATAAATCGCTTTACATTCAATCAACCGGACAAAGCGGAAATTTTTTATCTCCGCATTATGACAGTCTTGCGAAGCGGTGGGCTGCGATGGATTATCTGCAGATGTCCACAAAACCTGCCGATTATGAAAAGGAAGCAATTGGTACATGGAGTTTCAATCCTTGAGGAAAGTCTTATTCGCGTCTGTAATTGGGCTTCTTGCAGTTCTGCCTGAGGCTAGAGCAGATGGTATTGTGAGTGCAGTAACATCAGCGCCAATTCACCCCAATGGCATTGTTCGCGATATCAGGAGCGGATTGAACATTCATCTTCAATCGGAAATTGTTCAAGGCTTGGACTATATGGACCCCGCCGTTGAAGGATATGGTATCCCTGCAGGTGGCGCGCTTGAGATTGAACTTGTTGAAGGCTTTCAAAGAGACCCTGCCGTTCCACTGGATGATCGTGCAATCCTGTTAACGACGGGCACGCCTCAACAGGGACTTCCTGCAGGTGTTCTTGGTATGAGCATTAAAGAAGGGAAGAACGATCGTACGTTTGTCATTACCGCTAATGGTAAAGGCGGGCTGGATGCCAGCAAGCTGGTATCACCAGCACCTGGTTCTGCCTTTGATCCTATTCGTGCAACTGGAATCAAGATTATTCACATTGGGCGTAACAAGGCTTTTGTTTCGCGTGGAAAAGTAGGTCGCGTTGAAGTGCGATTTGTTGATGGCGCTGGCGATGTTATTTCCAAAGGGCAGGGCACTGTGGAGTTTTTGACCGAACCTAGGCCTCAGATTTACCCGACGAATATTCCTCATGATCAAAGAAACCACAATTGGCAGCGTGTACCTGTTCGCAACATTGTTGGCGTTGCCAGTAACACGCTACCCATGTCTCTAATTCTATACAAGACCAATGAAGGGCTAGAGAAAAAAGGGATATCTGGAGCAGGGGTAATTTCATCGCGCCAACTAAAAGAGGGGGGATATAAAATCCCTGAGTCTCTCGCGCGTTTTAATGGCGGATTGATTATTCAAGACACTGATGGCGATGAACTTCTCAATCCAAATGTCGATCAGATCATCGGCGGCGTTTCGGAAATGATTCCGGAAGGTGCAACAGGCAATATGGTTCTGACACCTTTGGTGAACGAGAAACCATTTCTTTCAGTTGAGACTTCCATGTTCAATGAGCGTGCGGCCAAGACCGTTGGAGGTTCCGTTATGCAGGTCGTTTACATCGCTGGCGACAAGCCGGGCAAGTATCGGATTACGTTTTCATTGCTTGAAAAACCTAGTGACTTATCGAGTGATAATGGCTCTTCTTACACGTATACAGTCGTGGCTGAGTAAGCTGCTAAGCTGTATAAGTTAAGTGAGGAGATGCTTAATTGAGTTTGCGTAATATTCGCACAAAACATGTTCTTTCGGGTTCAAGCGATGTTTACCCGCTTCATCGACAGTCAATACATGGCGCATGGTCAACATCCGGATGCCAGTTCCAACGGCGTAGTCAAGATCGGCTCTTGGCACATGAACATGATGTCCATCTTTCTGTAGCTTTTCGATTAACTCAAAAACCTCGGATTTAATTCCCAACTCTCCTAATTCGGCATCGGTGTTGCGGATGAATACGCTGGCTACAAGTGAGACAGGAAGGACAGGAATTACGTCTCCGACACGTGCAAGAAGTTCTTTACCCAATGAGCCAATTACTTCATTGCGTTCTTCTGGCGATTTGCCATCGAAGCTGATTTTATTACGGGTCAACCAATCGCGCATGGAAATCGGATTTCCAAAACTTACGCAAGCATAGCCCAAACGATATAGAGTTCCATTTAATCTTCGACCGAGCATGGTGCCTATAAACTTTAGAGAGCGTGATATGCTTACGTTGAAGTTACGCCCTGTTGCTTCATGCTCAATACGTGATGTTAAAATACGATCTTCAAGTGAGCGGTCATAGTTGATGCCTACGGGCACAAAAACAATGTCACGCCCGTCATTTTGCCGGTAATCGCTCAACATATAACTTAGCAGGCCAAGTTTTAACGGCTGAAGTTTCCCATCTCTTGAAAGCCCGCCCTCTGGGAATACAGCCTGTGTTACACCTTCGCGCGTTGCCATACTCACATACCGCGACAAGACTTTACGGTAGAGATCATTACGCGATGAGCGCCTGATAAAGTAAGCGCCCATGGCTTGAATCAGGCCTTGGAGGCCACGTATTCGCGCCCATTCTCCAACTGCGTATGACAATGTGGTTCTGGTTGAAGCCAAATAGGTTACCAGTACGTAATCCATATTGGAGCGATGGTTCATGACGAACACTACCGATGAGTTTGGACCTATTGCGCGGAGTTTTTCATCATTGATGAAGCCTAAACGAACACGATAGACAAACTCTGAAATCAGCTTGGCAACTTTCGTTCCAAAGCCAAAATAGGCAAGGGGAGAGAAAGACGGCACTATTTCTTTTGCGTAGCGTTCCGCTTTTTTCATGATCACTTGCAAAGGCACGCCGTCAATTTTGGATTGTGCTTCTGCCGCCTCAATAATTTGTGGATCATACATCAGCTGATCAACGAGCGTTTGTTTTCGAGTGAGTTTGAAAGGTTGAATTCTAGTGTCTAGGCG
>CAZEPF010000138.1:0-7794 GCA_964514045.1 uncultured Rhizobiaceae bacterium
ATCAAAAATCCAACCCATCAAATCGATGCAATCCAAGACAGACACGCTCTAGCCTATCGAATAATTGCTTCCAGTTCAGAGCGCTTTTCATTGATCAGCCAACCGTAATAGTTTTCTGATGGCATTCCGCCGCGCGCCCGAGCTTTTCGCGCGCGGTTGCGAACATCACCCAGATTATAAAGTGTTGAGGTGATGCCAGGGTTATTTGAAATATCAAACCCGCCAATCGTGCGATAAGCATCAATTGATACTTTCAAAACCGCCGCCATATAGATCAGCGTTGTGTCCGGCTCCATAATGGTTTTGTAAACCTCATTGGCTTTACGAGCGGACAGTTTGCGCTTTCCTGTAACACGCGAAACCATGTCGGTTACACGAAGTGCAGTAAGAGGATTGATCTGACCTAGGCCAAATGTTTGGCCCGCATAAAACGGTTGAAAAAATACGCTTCCAAACCGGTTGTTCGGCCAAGCCGTGCCGTCTTTTGTTTTGCCTCTGAACTTTGCCTGCCAGATATCCTCGCGACACGCCCACACATCATAAGAATCTTTTTTACTGGTACAGGCTGTAAATTCTGGGCGCTTCACAAATTTCGTGACGGTCTCATTGCCATAGGCGAATTTCACATCAGATTTGAAGTAGTTGATCGCTTTCACATAATAGGTTTGCAATCTATCAAGCGCATCCACATTGTAAGTGTGTTCGCCCACAAGAGCGCCAACGATGTGAATAGGCGCAATCCCAAAACGCTTGGCCGCTGATTTAATTTTACCCTTTAGCTTTTGATCAGAAGCAATGAGATCACGGATTTTCTCATACTTGCCTTGAAAGCTACCATTGGTGGCACGTGTTCTGGAAACAGAGCCTGATGGAATTCTGGGCTGGGTCGCGGAGCGATTTCCGGGCGGAACTTTTGTGACTGCATAGGCTTCAAATGGTGCCAGCACGATAAAAGCGGCAGCAAGTGCTACTACCAAATGTTTTATGACCATCCCGCCAGTCCCTTATTATATTCAATTACCCAAAGGGAATGCCATAATTGACAAAGTGAGTCGAGATGCTTTGCGCTGCCCGACCCATCAATAAGGTTTGATTGAAGTAACTATCCTAGAGAATATAACGGCTGAGATCGAGATTTCTGGAAAGATCGCCAAGCTGCTCTTTCACGTAATCCGCATCCACTTTAAACGCCTCGCCATTAAGGTCTGGCGCCGTATAGGAAATCTCATCAAGCACTTTTTCCATGACAGTTTGCAACCGCCGTGCACCAATATTCTCAATATTGGAATTTAACTCGACCGCAATATCCGCAAGTGCATCAATCGCATCATCGGTAAACTCAAGGTCGATGCCTTCTGTTTTCATCAGTGCAATATATTGCTTGATAAGGCTTGCTTCCGGTTCTGTGAGAATACGCTGGAAGTCTTCCTTTTCAAGCGCGCGTAATTCCACCCGGATAGGAAGACGGCCTTGTAATTCTGGTAGCAGGTCTGAGGGTTTTGACACATGAAAAGCCCCTGATGCCACAAACAGAATATGATCGGTTTTCACCTGTCCGTGTTTGGTTGAAACGATGGTACCTTCAACCAGTGGCAGAAGATCACGCTGTACGCCTTCACGCGATACACCGGACGCTCCGCGCTGGTCGTTCACTGCGATTTTGTCGACCTCATCCAGAAAGACGATTCCGTTATTTTCTACCGATTCGATGGCTTCAATAACAATCTGTTCATCATCCAGGAGTTTGTCTGATTCATCGGCAATCAGGGATTCGTATGATTCAGAAACAGACATTTTGCGCTTTTTGGTTTTCCCTCCAAACGCTTTCCCAAACATATCGTTGATGTTGAGAACACCAACATTGGCGCCGGGCATTCCAGGAATTTCCATTCCGCCCATCGGGTTGGAATTATCCGCTACCTCGATTTCAATCTCTTTGTTATCAAGCTCGCCATCGCGTAATTTCTTACGAAATGTGTCTCGTGTTGCAGGTGATGAAGAATCACCGACCAGCGCATCCAATACGCGTTCTTCTGCGGCAAGATGGGCTTTGGCTTTAACAGCCTCGCGTTTTTTCTCGCGCACAAGATTGATGCCGACCTCAACCAGATCACGAATGATCTGCTCTACATCACGGCCCACATAACCAACCTCTGTAAACTTGGTTGCTTCGACTTTGATAAATGGTGCACCTGCCATTTTAGCCAGCCGACGCGCGATTTCTGTTTTACCGACGCCTGTGGGCCCGATCATCAGAATGTTTTTCGGCATCACCTCTTCACGCATCGAGCCTTCAAGCTGTTGGCGGCGCCAGCGGTTGCGCAATGCAATAGCCACTGCACGCTTTGCGTCTTTCTGACCAATGATGAAGCGATCAAGTTCGGATACAATCTCGCGCGGGGAAAAATTCGTCATAAACTAAAATCCAGTACGGGTTCAGGCGCTCTCTTCGAGCGTTTCAACTACGGTGTTGCCATTGGTGTAGACACAGATTTGTGCAGCAATTTCGAGTGCCTTTGCGGCAATCTCTTCGGCTGATTTATCACTGTCGTGTAAAGCCAGTGCGGCAGACAGGGCAAAATTTCCACCGGAACCAATCGCCATAATGCCGTGTTCGGGTTCGAGAACATCACCATTACCCGTTATGCACAAAGAGACGTCCTTGTCTGCAACCAGCATCATTGCTTCGAGATTGCGTAAATATTTATCCGTCCGCCAGTCTTTGGCGAGTTCGACACAAGCGCGCATCAACTGATTGGGATATTGTTCCAGTTTCTTTTCAAGGCGGTCTAACAACGTAAATGCGTCAGCCGTTGCACCAGCAAAGCCTGTAATTACATCGTTGTTTTTGCCAATCCGGCGTACCTTGCGGGCATTCCCTTTAATGACGGTTTGGCCAAGGCTTACTTGTCCGTCTCCGGCGATCACCACTTTTCCGTTCTTACGGACGGTAATAATGGTAGTAGCGTGCATGGATGGTAATTTTGACATGTGCAAAATCTCTTTTGTTCGTGAGCCAGATGTAGGAACTGTTGACGCCGTTTCAAATATTCAAATTCCGTTTTTTGGTTAATGAACGCGTTATGGCTTTCGTAAGATTGCGGTGATATAGCCTTCATGGAACGCATTTTGATTGTAGAGTAAGTGCAATGCGCAAGGCAAAAATTTCCCGAAAAACTGCTGAAACAGATATTTCTGTAGAGGTAAATCTTGATGGAACAGGCGAGTATGATGTGAAAACCGGAGCAGGTTTTCTCGATCATATGTTGGATCAACTATCGCGTCATTCTCTGATTGATATGATAATTCGTGCGGATGGTGACCATCATATTGATGCCCATCACACAACAGAAGATACAGGCATTGTTCTGGGTCAGGCGATTGCAAAAGCATTGGGTGATCGCAAAGGCATTACCCGATATTCCTCAATTGACCTCGCTATGGACGAGACCCTCACCCGTGCAGCACTTGATGTGTCGGGCAGGCCTTTTTTGGTTTGGGACGTAAATTTTTCGTCTCCTAAAGTCGGTGATTTTGATACGGAATTATTCCGTGAATTCTTTCAGGCATTCTCGCAGCATTCAGGCATCACGCTGCACGTGACCAATCACTATGGGGATAATAATCATCACATTGCGGAAACTTGCTTCAAGGCAGTTGCACGTGCATTGCGTTCTGCAATTGAGATAGATCCGCGACAGGCAGATCGAATTCCATCGACCAAAGGCTCGCTTTAACGGCAAAACTTCTTGTTTGGTGGGTAGTTCCCGTTTAGACAGTCGCCATGGCCATTTATTCCGCATATTTACCGCCGGTTGAAGACGGCAGGGAACCCGCGATCAGTTTTAGACTGGTAAGCGATGCGAAAGCACCTTTGGCTTTGATCTTTCCCCCTTTCTGGTTGGCCTATCATCGGCTTTGGCTTGAATTACTCACCTACGCAGTGGTGGCATTGGCGATTGCGCTTTTGGCAGTTTGGATGCCGGGTGTGCCGGTTCTGTACCTATCGGCTATTCCCGGTTTTTATCTTTTGCTTGAGGGCAATGAATTGATACGCCGCAAACTAGAGCGCAAGGGTTGGCGCTTTGCGGGCGTGTCGGAAGCCTCTACTCTGGAAGATGCGGAAATCCGGTTTATTACAGATCACGCTGAATTGTTTGAACCCAACCGGAATTGGATCACTCAAACATCACGACCCGATACGTCTCCCCGCCCGATCGTTTCAAAACCAGGCGGACTGTTCCCGGAGTAGATTTATGAAAATTGCCATTGTTGATTATGGATCGGGTAATCTTCGGTCTGTCCAAAAAGCGTTTGAAAGAGCTGCTTCAGAAGCGGGCATAAACGCAAATGTCGAATTAACCAGTGATCCTGAAACAGTCGCAAAAGCAGACCGGATTGTACTGCCCGGTGTTGGCGCCTATGCGGATTGCCGCACAGGGCTGGATTCGGTTGAAGGCATGGTAGAGGCATTGGAAATCTCGGTAATTCAAAGCGGAACACCCTTCTTTGGCATTTGTGTTGGAATGCAATTGATGGCGGATCGTGGCCTTGAAAAAACCACGACTGATGGACTTGGCTGGATTGCCGGATCCGTTACCGCCATGAGCCCCGATGATAAAAATTTGAAAATCCCGCAAATCGGCTGGAACACGCTGCAAGTATCAAAGCCGCATCCACTGCTTGCTGATATTGAGACAGGTGACGATGGTCTTCATGCCTATTTCGTTCACTCCTATCATTTGGAATGTAAGAATATGAATCAGCGCATTGCCACCACACAGTATGGGGGCGAGGTTACGGCCATTGTTGCGCGGGATAATATGATCGGTACGCAGTTTCATCCCGAAAAAAGCCAACGCTTGGGGCTGGCACTAATCGGTAATTTTCTAAAGTGGAAGCCATGAGCAATAAGATATTATTCCCAGCGATTGACTTGAAGGACGGCCAATGCGTTCGCTTGAAGCTTGGCGATATGGATCAGGCAACGGTATACAACAAAGATCCGGGGGCACAGGCAAAAGCGTTTGAAGACCAGGGGTTCAAATGGTTGCATGTGGTTGATCTTAACGGCGCATTTGAAGGTGAAAGCGTCAATGGGTCGGCAGTTGAGAAGATACTCTCCCATACAAAAAACCCAGTTCAATTGGGTGGAGGCATCCGCACACTTGACCATATTGAAAACTGGCTGACCAAAGGCATTGAGCGGGTTATTCTGGGAACTGTTGCCGTTCGTGATCCTGATCTTGTAATCGAAGCCTGTAAAAAGTTTTCTGGCCATGTGGCCGTGGGCATTGATGCCAAAGGTGGCAAGGTCGCAGTTGAGGGCTGGGCCGAGGCTTCTGAACTTGGCGTAATAGAATTGGCCAAGAAATTCGAAGGCGCGGGTGTCTCGGCGATCATTTACACAGACATTGACCGGGATGGAATTCTAACGGGCATCAATTGGGAGTCTACCGTTGAACTTGCACATGCAGTTTCAATTCCGGTTATTGCTTCGGGCGGTTTGGCTTCAATTGAAGATGTGAAAAAACTGGCCTCACCCGACTGTGCCAAACTGGAAGGCGCAATCACAGGCCGTGCATTATATGACGGACGGCTGGACGCAAAAGAGGCTTTGGAGGTTTTGGGATGACCCTCAAAGTTCGCATCATTCCCTGTCTTGATGTAAAAGACGGGCGCGTTGTAAAAGGCGTGAATTTTGTTGACCTGATTGATGCAGGTGACCCTGTTCAGGCAGCAATTGCCTATGATGCAGCGGGTGCTGATGAGCTAACTTTTCTGGACATTACCGCTTCATCCGAGGAGCGGGACGCAACATTTGATATGATCGCTCGCACGGCTGAACAATGTTTCATGCCACTAACGGTCGGTGGGGGTGTGAGAGCCGTAGAAGACATTCGCAAATTACTGTTGGCAGGGGCTGATAAAGTTTCGATTAACACAACCGTCGTTAACGATCCTGACTTTGTTGCGCGCGCGGCAGATAAGTTTGGCAATCAGTGTATCGTGGTAGCGATTGATGCAAAGAAAGTCTCCCAAGGTGATGAAGAAGATCGCTGGGAAATTTTTACCCATGGTGGGCGCAAGGAAACGGGCATAAATGCCGTGGAATTTGCCCGATTGGTCGTCTCTAAAGGAGCAGGTGAAATCCTGCTTACCTCAATGGATCGCGATGGTACAAAGGCTGGATATAACCTGCCCCTCACCCGCGCGATTGCTGATGCAGTGCCGGTTCCTGTGATTGCATCCGGTGGTGTTGGAACGCTCGATCATCTGGTTGAAGGTGTCACGGAAGGTCATGCAAGTGCGGTGCTTGCAGCTTCCATTTTCCATTTTGGCACATACACGATTGCGCAAGCCAAGACCCATATGCAAGAAGCTGGCATTCCGGTAAGAATGCACGTCTGAAGACGGAATTGATCCATGACTAACTATACTCTTGATACGCTAAACGCGATTATTTCTAAGCGTGCTGATGAGCCGACAAGCGAATCTTACACGGCCTCATTGCTTGAAAAAGGCACGCAAAAATGCGCGAAAAAATTTGGTGAGGAAGCGGTAGAGGCTGTGATTGCGGCAATCGCCAACGACAAAGCCGAACTCACCAAAGAAACCGCAGACGTTCTCTATCATCTATTGGTCATGCTGAAATCTGAAGGCGTAGAACTTTGCGATGTGATGGCAGAACTGGAATCAAGAACAGCTCGATCCGGCCACGAAGAAAAAGCCTCGCGTAAAGGATGATGCGATGAGCTCTTCTGAAAAAAACGGTTTTTGGGGTGATGCAAAACTCACCGAGCAGGAGGGTTATATCTCGCCCTACCGGTTTTTCTCAGCAGACGATTGGTCAGAGTTCCGCGCAGACACACCGCTTACATTGAGCGAAAGTGAAGTTAATCGTCTGCGTTCCATGCACGATCCAATTTCACTAGAAGAGGTTGAGCGGGTATATCTGTCGATTTCCAGATTGCTCTACTCCCATGTTGAAGCTGCACAGGAACTCTATAAACAGCGCCAGAATTTTTTGCAGTTTGCGGGTAATAAAACGCCTTTTATTATTGGCGTTGCAGGTCCGGTTGCTGTTGGAAAATCAACAACCGCGCGCGTTTTGAAAGAACTGCTTGCGCGTTGGCCTAACAGTCCGAAGGTGGACCTTGTGACGACTGATGGATTTTTGAAACCCAATGCCCAATTGATGAAAGAGGGCATTATGGACAAAAAAGGCTTTCCCGAAAGCTATGATGTTGCGGAGGTCTTGCGCTTTTTATCTTCGATTAAAGCTGGCGAAGAAAAGGTGATGGCGCCATCGTATTCGCATTTTATCTATGATGTATTGCCGGACCAGCACACTGTGGTGGACCGTCCCGATATTTTGATTTTTGAAGGGATCAACGTTCTTCAATCAAGGGATATCCCGCTTGAGGGTGACTCTGTTCCTTTGGTATCGGACTATTTCGATTTTGCGATTTATATCGATGCGGACCCTGTTGATATCGAGCGCTGGTATATTCATCGGTTTATGGAATTACGCGATACAGCATTTCGCGATGCAGGGTCTTATTTCCATCGCTATTCACAAGTTCTTCCCGATGAAGCATTAGAAGTTGCGCAAGGTCTTTGGACCAATATCAATCTGGTTAATCTGGACGAAAACATCCGGCCCACGCGCCCGCGTGCTGATCTTGTTTTGAAAAAAGGCAAGAACCACTTGGTCGAGCGCGTTGCTTTGCGCAAACTTTAGAGCGTGTCTGTCTTGGATTGCATCGATTTGATGGGTTGGATTTTTGATTT
>CAZEPF010000139.1:0-242 GCA_964514045.1 uncultured Rhizobiaceae bacterium
GTGATTACCATTAGGCAGGTCTTTATTGAACAATGTATATGCCGCGGTCGCCAGATCTTCACTCAACTCACGACCGGACATAAAGCGCATCATATCCGCAATGATCCACACAAGACGCGGATCACCAGACTTGGCAATTTTGTCCAGAGCCAATTGGTGTTCATCATCCCAAACTGATTGAACAACGCTATCGACAAGTGCCTTCTGCACATCGGCTTTAAGTGTATCAGAAATTGCACCAT
>CAZEPF010000139.1:252-7735 GCA_964514045.1 uncultured Rhizobiaceae bacterium
GCTGGAGGCTTGCCAAACTGCTCGACTACATAGTCAGGCAACTCACCTGCAGCTTTCACTTGAGCTGTTCCCAACCAAAAGCTGGATAGTGTCACTAAGATTACACTTAACAAAAAAGGCAGTTTTGAATTAGCGATTACCAACATGCTCAAGGGCCTTTCATGTGCCGTGTATAATACGGGCGGCAGTCCAATCTGACATAGATTGGCAGCACACCAGAATTTTCAAAATGCATCATAAAACCAAGTACGACATCTATTTGAGTTGGCCATACGTTCGAACGTAAATCGTCATATGACAAATCACGATTTCATCAGAAACCTGTGAGCATTCACGACAAACCCACATAACGAGCGTTTTAGATTAGCTCATTTTCAACCATCAAAAGGCCTTTGCAAACGGAGCTTCTTGTCCCCATAATTCCAATACACGAGCATCCCGCCCACAGGATTTGCGATACCGTTTGTAGGCTTCCGACTGTTTTATCAAACCAAAGCGCGTCCAAATCGACTTAGTGCCTTTATAGTAGTTTTGGTGATTGGCTTCTGCCTGATAAAATGTGCCGGTAGACAAAATCGGCGTCACAACCTTCTGCCCAAGTGCCGTTTCTGCATCTGCCTTCACAGTTAAAGCAATCTGCTTCTCAGCATCATTACTCACAAAGATTGCTGTTCGATAACTCTCACCACGATCGCAAAACTGTCCACCTGCATCGGTTGGATCAACAGAGCGAATAAACAACGATAGTAATTTCTCTCGCGAAACCTGTTCAGGATTGAAGTAAATCTGCACCGCCTCGTAGTGGCCTGTACCACCGCGTGTTACTTGCTTGTAAGTAGGGTTTTGAACCGTTCCACCCGTGTAACCAGAAATAACTTCAGTTACCCCTTTAACAGCCTCAAAATCCGACTCCACACACCAAAAACAACCACCAGCTACCGTAAGTTTTTCAGTTTCAGCATATGCCGTTGAGAGTGTCCCACCCAGTAGCGCTGTGAGTAGCGTTAGACATTTTAGTGACTTCATCATTTCAAATAGGCCTCCGATGAGTTTTGGAGACATGGTAGTGGCAATAATTTTTGCCAACCCATACTCACCATCAAGTGAACGCGCGTGTAAAAAAGTTTCTCTGTAAAAAACTACGCAATAGCACAGCGTTTAGGTTCAATAGGCTTCATGAGAGTCTTAAGTTCAACCAGCGGTAATTCTTATATGAAGATGATCACAAACCCACCAAGTGCAGCAGATATTCTGTGAAGCGGGTTCGTAAATCCAATCAATGCATAAGAAATCAGAGCAAGGCCCAGTCCGGTTTTCAGTGCTGCAAGAACTGCAGCAACAGGCGCATCCCCTAGTGAAATGATCTCGGGGTTAGCGACCATTGCAAGCGGAATAATATACAGGCCAACACCCAACGCCATTGCTGACAGTGCTACCTTGAGCCAGTTTTCACCGATCATGCCCGCTGCGATAAACACCGCGCCGCATACGGGTGGCGTAATCGTCGATAACAACGCAAACCAGAACACAAATAAATGCGCTTGTAACGGCTCTAACCCTTGTTGGATTAACGCAGGCCCTGCAACTGATACGCAAATCACGTAAGCAGCTGTTGTTGGAACTTCCATGCCAAGGATGAGGCAGGCAATTGCCGTCAGCAACAATGACGGCCATAGCAACCCGCCTGAACCCGACAATATAAGCGATGTGATTTTCACACCCAATCCAGTGATAGATAAAACCCCGATGATGATTGAAGCACAGATGATGATCGAGGCAATCACGGAGACCTGCCGTGCTGCATTTAGAAATGCGCTCTCTAGGCGAAGCAAGATTTGTTGAACATCGAATGTGCCTTTTGCGTTGAAGAACAACATCACATAGCCGGCAAGGATCGCCAAACACGCAGAATATTGTGGCGTGTATCCAGTGATGAACATGCCATGTAGCAGCACAAGAAACGGCACCAGAAAAAAAGCAGACGTGATCATCACGCTTTTAAGTGACGGGCGGTCCTCGTCAGATATTCCGGCTAAATCATAATGGCGGGCATAGGCGTTAATACCAATCCAAACAGCAAAGAAATATAGTAGTGCAGGCAAGAATGCAGCAGCCATGATTTGTGTGTAAGGAACTCTGGTAAGTTCTACCATTACAAAAGCACCCGCCCCCATCAACGGTGGCATGATTTGACCACCTGAAGATGCAACCGCCTCAACAGCTGCAGCCAATCGTTTTGGATATCCCAGCTTTGTCATAGCAGGCAGTGTGATTGCGCCCGTTGATGCAACATTGGCAGATGCCGAACCGGAGATTGAGCCAAACAATGCAGACGATAAAACAGATACTTTTGCCGCACCGCCTTTTAATCGCCCCGCAGCTGCAGCAGCGACGTTCATAAAGCCCTGCCCCGCTTCACCTGCATTAAGAACAGCGCCGAATATCACAAAAATCGCCACCACATTGACAGACACACCTGTAAGGCTGCCCCAGATACCGCCCTCAGCAATGGTTAGTGTTCCCAAAAAACTGGGGAGCGGTGTACCAGAATGACCAAACTCACCGGGAATAAACTGGCCAAACAAACCATAACAAAGTGCTAGTGCAGCAACGACAGGCAAAGGCCAACCAATCGCTCTGCGCGCAGCTTCCAGCACCACTGCTAAAAGTATTATGGCAATGCCTTTCTGGAACTCGCCTTCAAGAAACCCATACTGATCCGAAAGCACGTCGTGGTTGAAAGCCACCCAAAAACAGGCGGCAATTCCAAACGCAGCAATAACTGCTCCACTTACTCTTTGAAAATATCCACCTTGTGCAAACAGGAATATCCAAGGCAAAGCCAATGCCAGATGCACCGGTCTACTGACGAGGTTAGGCACGAGACCGGAAAAAATCAGCCCTATATGAAACACCACTGTAATGATGGCGAGGCCAAGCATTGTAATGCGCCATACGGGTGCTTTCGCAGTATCGCCAATAATCATCGAATTACAATTCTGTTGGTATGGTCTGGCAAGAGTACCCGCCAGACCAAAATTTGCAAAAACTTACTTCTGCGCGTCAGTTAGCTCGAAGCCAGCTTCTTGATAATAACGAACTGCACCAGGGTGAATTTTACCTGTAATGTTAGACATCAACCCCTTATCGACACCATTCCACCATGGCGCGCCTTTGCCCATCTCACTCTTTTGCTCCCAATAGGTTTTGGTCAAAGCGTATGCTGCGTCATCGCTCATAGCAGTGGTTGTAAAAGCGGCAACTGGCAAGGATGTTGTTGTGATGTCTGCATCCTGGCCTGTGTATGTGCCAGCAGGAATTACCAGTTTTGCACGCTTGGATTGTTTGATCTGATCATCACTTAGAGAAATGACATTCACACCCGTTGAGGCAGCAGCTTCAATTACGTTAGGAGCAGGCCAGGAACCCGCAGTGACAAACCCATCAATCTGGCCATTTTTCAACGCTGGCACAGCATTGGAAAGTTCGACTTCTGCCAATGTCACCTTTCCTTCTAGGCCAAACAATTTCAGATACTTTTCGCCTTCACGCGCACCAAATGAGCCTTTACCCAAAAGAATTGTTTTGCCTTCCATACCAGCAAAGTCTTTAACGCCACTCTTGTCAGACATAACAAAATGCATTGTTAAAGAAGGGATTGGGAAGAGCGCGCGGATTTCATCAAATTTCGGATCGCTCTTGCCTTCGAACATGGCCTTTCCGGCCTTTGCAAGTTTCACCAGAACAGGCGGTGTAGTAAATACATAATCTCCACCGCGCGCTTTTGTTTCCATTACATTTTGAACAGACCCTTGGCTTTCTTCAACCGTAACGATGATGTCGCCATCGCTGCCAGCTTTCATCGCCTCGGAGATTTGCACGCCCATTTGATAATACGATGAAGTTGATTTTGCAGACTTATACGTGATGCGTGTTTCAGCATGGGCAAAGCTTGTTGCAGCAGTAATTGTAAAAGCAAGACCAATAGATTTCAAAACAGGTTTCATAATTTTCTCCAAGTGGTTTTCTTCAGACTAATGGCAGAGCTATAGAGAGGCAACGCACTTATTAGGGGACACACGGTCACGCCCTGTAAGCGGCCCTACCTCGATGATACACGCAAGGTTTTGGCTTGGAATATTGAATTGGGTAAAAGCGCAGGTCCATGCAAGAAATTTAAGTGTCAACATCCAGAAAAATAACAATATTGACCTTACGTAATCGAGCCTTAGCAATACTTATTTCGTGCAGTGAACGCTCAAAACAAAAATTGCGAACAAATAGTCTTGGTCATTGCCATTCAAAAAATGCGTAGTAGTCTCTTTTTAGGAGGAAACAAAATGTCATTAAAACCACCACTATCAGAACTCCCAATTAAAACCGCCGACAAGGGGTTTTATAACGGGTTCAGCATGAACGTAACTGTCATATCCAAGATCATCATCAGTATCTTGGTTGTCTGGGCTATTGTTTGGCCAGAATGGTCAGGGAAAGTACTAGGCGCTTGGAATTCTACCATCCTTGCAAACTTTGCAGCCTGGTACATTTGGACCGTAGCGTTTTTCATCATTGTCTGCCTTGGATTGGCCATCTGGCCAACAGCGGGCGGCTTAAACCTAGGGCGTGATGGTGAAAAACCTGAGTTCTCAAACTTCTCGTGGTTCTCCATGATGTTCGGCGCCGGTATCGGTGTGGGCATGTTGACATGGGCCGTCGCCGAACCCATCGCTCATTTCAAAAATAACCCGTCAGTTATTCAAGGCGCAACAACTGCCCTTGGCGAGGACAATATTCGTGAAGCCTATGTCTGGTCTTTCCTGCATTGGGGACTTGGTGCTTGGGCTTGTTATGCAGTAGCTGGTTTAGCGCTCGCATTCTTTAGCTATCGTCGTGGCCTACCGCTGACAATCCGATCATCACTCACACCTCTATTTGGCAAGTCTTTGTCAGGAAACCTTGGTCATATTATCGATATTGTTGCAGTTGTAGCTACCATCCTTGGCGTTGCTCAAACTCTAGGGTTTGGTGTTGAACAGTTTGTTGCCGGTCTTACCAGAATTGGAATTGGCGGCCTTGCACTAGAAGATGGTTCAGCAACCACAATGGGTATTGTTGTTGCACTCTTGGTAATCATGGGAGCATCTACCCTTTCCGCCCTTTCCGGTGTTGGTAAAGGCATTAAGTGGCTCTCGAATATCAATATGGTGCTATCGATTGTCCTGTTGGGCTTCTTTATCATCTTTGGTGCAACATTCTTTGGAGCAACTGCATTCTTCGTAGGCATTTACGACTACCTGATTGCACTGCCGGCACTTAGTTTCAACGTGTACACATCCGATGGTGTGGAAGGCAGCGAAAGCTTCTTGCTAGCACAATGGCAAGGCTGGTGGCCTGTATTCTACTGGGCTTGGTGGATTGCGTTTGCGCCATTCGTCGGCTTGTTCTTGGCACGTATTTCACGCGGCAGGTCCATTCGTGAGTTCGTGTTGGGTGCGATGATTGTACCATCCTTGATGTGCTTCGTATGGTTTGCTTGGGCAGGCGGTACAGCGGTTGACCTTGAGCTTAACGGCGGCGCTGGAGGGGTAATCCTCGACGCAGCAAATGGCGACAAGATTTTCGCAATGACCGAGTTCATGCTTGCGCCAATCGGTCAGTGGCTGGCCTGGGCGATGGCCTTGCTCATCGTGGTTCTGTTGATGACATTCCTTGTCACATCAGCGGACTCGGCAGTGTTAATTGTGAACACCATTAACGCTGCAGGTGACGAAGGACCAAAGGCTCGCCCACACATCCTGTTCTGGGGTGCGGCGCTTGCATTGGTTGTGGGAGGTCTTCTGATCTCCGGTGGCACAAGCGCCATTCAAACTGCCATGGTGATCGGTGCCTTACCGTTCTCGATCGTGATGGTCCTGATGTGCTTTGCCCTTATCAAAGCGATCTATAATGATGGTCGTCGAGAAAAAGCTGGCGTTCAGTCTATCACTGCGACAGATGATAACGTACCTGGCGCTGTACCTGCTGAGTAAGCAATACAGCCAGTAAGAAATACAATCGCCCTCGTGATCATTTCACGGGGGCGGTTTTTTTACCAATGTTCAAACGCACAAATCATATACGCGATTCATGGTTATCAGCCGTTAATCAAACAGATGCACTATCGTAAAGAGACAACGCTACCAGCTAATAGAAACGTAATTTTAAGTCATTATATCGATAATTCTAATATTATATATTTGTATAATTTGTTTTTATAATATGACAAACCGTGCGATAAATAGGTATCTTAAACGTCTAACCGGACATAATAGGGGGAAGACCTTTGTCAAAACGTGATGAACTCATTTCAAAATATACTGCGGATCTACAAGAAAAGTGTGGCGTTACTGCCGATGCCGACTTGCTTCGTAAAGTTGTGATTGGCTGCGGACCGTCAATATACAATGCAGACGCTTCAACTGTTTCAGGCTCAGACCAAGCAGAACTAGACACTGTGAAGAACAACTTC
The DNA here is from genome assembly GCA_964514045.1 of uncultured Rhizobiaceae bacterium. Lineage (GTDB taxonomy): Bacteria > Pseudomonadota > Alphaproteobacteria > Rhizobiales > Rhizobiaceae > JAALLB01. Next base: position 6,761 of record CAZEPF010000139.1, read on the forward strand.
CTTATCAAGAAGCTGGGTCTGTCTGACTCGCCTGCTTTGGATGAAGCACTGGACAAAGTGATGGAACAATATGGCCGATCAAATCGATCCAAATATCGCGCCGTCGTATATTACCTACTGACAAAACACTTCAACAAAGAATCTGTCTACAAGTAGGCTGATCTTACCATAAGTGTTTTGGAGCATTCGTGATGGGGTCAGGGCATTGTGTCTTGACCCCATAAGCAAGTTTTTTGCTCCTTACCTTCTAACCAATCCAATTTCACAGATTAAAAATCTGACTTCGAATTACACAACCGTAATTTTACAAGGGGCAATCTATGTTTAAATTCATCTCACTGGCCAAAGCTCTGGTATTTGCTTTGGGCTTATCAATATCCGCCTTTATATACCCAACCACGCAAGCGTCTGCACAATCCGTGTGTAAAGGACTTACCAAATCCATTTGCGACACCAATGACAGCTGTTCTTATGTGGGGGGCTTTACAAGATCAGATGGCGTAAAGGTCAAAGCGTTCTGTCGAGCAAAACCAGGAAATGGCAGCTCAACAAAAACAACTGCAAAAAAGACAACCAAGAAAAAGTCTACAGCTAAAAAAGCTTCTGACGACAGCACTAAAACAGCAACTTCTTCTTCATCATCATCATCGTCGTCGTCTTCGGCTCCAAAAGAGACCGCTAAGACTAAGAAAGCTGACAAGAAAAAAACGACAGCTAAAAAGACAAGTTCAGATACCAAAAAAACGGCTGATACAAAGAAGACGGATAAGAAAAAGACTGTGAAGAAGAAAGACACAGCAAAAAAGAAAACGACTTCTAAGAAAAAAACCACCAAGAAGGCTAAGAAAAAGAAAAAGGCTTCTACCAGCTAATTATTCAAAAGGGCTTCTCTACAGGAAGCCCTTTTTCATATCTGTTATAATTAGAGCGTATCTGGCTTGGATTGAACCGTTTGAACGCCGTGGCGTTTGTGCT
>CAZEPF010000140.1:0-7723 GCA_964514045.1 uncultured Rhizobiaceae bacterium
AGCACAAACGCCACGGCGTTCAAACGGTTCAATCCAAGCCAGATACGCTCTAGTCTGCCCAAAGAAAAAGGCCGCCGGAAAAACCGACGGCCCAAATCTGTAAACTGTATGCAACGATTAAATGTTGCCAGCAACGTCAGTGAATGTACCACCGATGTTTGTACCTAGTGAACGTGCGCCACCGATGATTGCAACAGAAATAAGTGCTGCGATTAGGCCGTATTCGATTGCTGTTGCGCCTGATTCGTCTTTTACAAAGCGTGCTACGAGTTTCATAATAATGCTCCTTGAACTCTAAAGTGTTTTTCACTGTTTATTTCGATCAGTTGTTCTGATCTGAAAACAAACTACCCCAGAGGAATTTAAAACCTCTTAACTGTGATGGTTACTCAAGTATGAATTTACGTTTGGGTGAGATAGGGAAAACAAACCCTTAATTTTTACAGGCTCAACTACCAAACCAGACACTGCTGAACACGATCTTGGCCGCCATCGCCGCAACAGGAAATTCCCCTATATATAAAGAGTAGTTCTAAAATAGTGCTTTATCTGAACTGATTGAATGCGGGTTAATTATTCATTCACCAAAAAGATTGATACTGCGAATAATCTAATTGGAGTTTGTTATGAAAAAGCTATTGCTAGGTGCCGCGTTGCTAACGTCAGTTTTTGCAACATCATTTTCACCGGTATATGCAGCAAACGGAACCCATGCTTCTAATCAATCCGTTATTGTTACGGTCGACCAAGCAAAAGTGTTTCGCGTATCCCGCCCGGCCTCAACCATTATTATTGGTAACCCGGCTATTGTTGATGCAACCATCGAGGATGATCAAACATTGATCCTCACCGGACGCTCGTTTGGTGTCACCAATCTTATTGTACTCGACACAAATGGAGATTCGGTCGTTGATCAAACTGTTGTTGTTCGCGCCAGTGAAACCAATACGGTAAGAATTTATCGCAGAGACAGCCGCGAGACACTTGCGTGTGCGCCCGTGTGCGAACCAACGCTGACAATTGGTGATAATAACGAGGCTTTCAATTTTGCTTCTGGCCAAATTCAAGCGCGTAACCAGTTATCTGAAGCCAACTCAAACTAGAGTTTCATCCGTTCCAATTCTATATTCCGGGCTTTTGCAGCTCCTTGGAACTCAAGTGAGATAACAAGCTGATCTTATTTAAGCGGGCAAACAGAGCCCGCTTTTTTTGATTAATGCTTCGTTAATCAATTGCATGAAATTCGTTCTATCCGTCAAGAATTCTTAAAGACGGAAGTGATACAACTAGATCAGACAATAATAACAAATGTGCCGGAACCATGACTGGATATAAAACAAAAATCATGAAACTACTTCCCCGTAAGGTGCGTAGGTTCAATAAAGACGAAGAGGGTGCGACTGCAGTTGAGTTCGCACTTATCGCAGGGCCGTTCTTTCTACTGATTTTCGCAATCATTGAGACGTCACTGTACTTTTTTGCAGGGCAATATTTAGAAACCGCAGTGGATGACACCACTCGATTGTTCCGTACGGGACAATTGAATGAAACCACTTCCAATGCACAGTTCAGAACTGCGCTTTGTAATGAAGTGAAGTTTCTATTCGACTGCAGTAACATTCGCACCGATGTGCAAGTGGCAGCTCGTTTTGATGATCTTGGCGATCCACCAGAACCGGATGGCTCGGGCAACTTCCCTGCCGATGGGTTTGATTCGCCAGATGCTGATATCATCATGCAGGTAACTGCTTCATATAAGTGGCCTGTTTACACAAACTTCTCTGCACCATTGCTTCATACGCCGGGTGGAAAATATGCCCTCATGCGTGTCACAGCGGTAACCAGAACGGAGCCGTACAAATGAGCCATTTAGATATAAAAACAGGAGGAGTAGCCATGTCTGAAGAAAGACAAACTCCGACACCAAAGATACGGAAACGCGGACTTCTTCGCCGCTTTAAATCTGACAATAAGGGCGTTGCGGCACTTGAGTTTGCAATCATCGCACCGATTTTGGTTTTGCTATTTTTAGGAACACTGGAAATCTCATTGGCGGTTGCTGTTGATCGTAAGGTTGCTCGAATTTCAAGCACCGTTGCTGACTTGATTACTCGTCAATCCGGTCAATTTGATAAAGCGTTTCTGGATACTATCTATGAGGTCTCAGACCGCATTATGTACCCTTACAGCGATCAGGTTGAAATCGTGATCGTAGGCGTTGATATTGATGCAAGCGGTACGGCAACTGTTGCATGGTCTGATGAATATGGTGGCGCGTCTGGCCCTGCTACCGGATCTGCATATACAGTGCCTTCAAGTATTAGAACACCTGACTCGTTCTTGATTGCTGCATCTGTAAAAACAGATCATGCACCAGCCTTTAAGTTTGTAAACTACAAGAATGGTGGACTGACCTTTGATGGTGCTTCAATTGAGCTAAGCGAAGAAATGTTCTTACGCCCACGCCAGTCGAACAACCAGATTTGCTCGGACTGTTAGATTTTCAGCAAATTGAAAAACTCGTTAAACCCGCCTCACTCAGGCGGGTTTTCTTTTTGCAACTCTTGCGTCTGATCTGGCGTTCCCACCACCGGACCATCAATAACAGGTGCAACAGATTTCAGATACTCAACCAACGGTTGATATCTTGAATGTCGCGCCGCCACAAATCCACCCGCATGATGGGGTTCCACAATATCATAGGCAACCGGATTACGCTCATAGAGCGAACTCATAAAATTACGTAAAATCGTTTTGGCTTCACCTGGCAGTTTTTTGCGCACGGTATGTGCGCGATGAGGCAGTTGTTTTGATTTCCAGATCACCGAATATGCGTTTGATCCGCCTTGTATTTGAGCAAGACGTGTCAGAGTGCCCTGACTAAATCCCTGATCCTGCAAACCGGATAACGTGCTCCAGCCAATAATTGCGGGATAGTCGCCATTCGCAAAACCATCCAGAGTTTCTTCACTTGATTCACCACGAAGCATCGCATCCGAACGTATGTCCACGCCGTCTTTTTGTAAGGACCAGTTTGCAAACCCTTGCTCAATACTATTGTCTGGCAAGACAGACGCAAGCGATGGAGCTGTGATCTCGGACACTTGTTTGGGACCGTTGGCATTGGCAATTACGACGAGGTGATACCCGTCCGAACTGTCAACCGAACGCGGTGTGACAAGCGGTTCGACACATTCACAAACCGTCCAGGCAAGCGCATAGGAGGACGCAGATAAAACTGCGTATTCGATGCGATCAGCCTTTAGAGCATTGATCAATGCTTGCGGAGTTCGACCACGGAAGAACTCAACTTCCATTTCCAATGCTTCCACTAAGGCCAGACGGAATGGCTCTGCTGCATCCGTTACTTGCGATGTCGCGTCTCCGGTTACAATTCCGACCCGAAATACACCGATGTCACTGCGCCAATCTGCATATGCCTCAATCGGTGCCATCACAGCAAATATGCTCAAAAGCGTTCGAAGTGATTTCAATTCCCACACCCTCTATGTCTGTTTGCTTCATGCCCGATTTGTTAAAGCCTGAGCGTTCTTGCGCACTGTGCATGACGAACCGTAACAATTGCTTAACCAATTCTACAAGTCGATCAAAAACTTATGATCGCAAAGCGGCTAAATTATCCTGAAGTTAGTGATTTTTACCGATAAAAAACTAAACGGAAGGGTTTTAAACATGTGGCAGTATACGGTTGGAATGGCAGGCGTTGTTGTAACGGCAGCATTGGTCACGGGAAGCTTGTATGAGCGATCCAAAGAAGCTCCTGTGCGAACCAGTTCAAACATTACTTCTCAGAAAGTTGTGAAGCCTTCCCCTCAAACAAGAACTGTTGCCACTAGAGAAACCTATGCGGGGCGAAATGCTAAAGTTAAAGCAGACCGTCAGGGGCATTTTGTTGCCAAGGCAAAGATGAATGGCCGCAGAGTCAGTGTATTGGTTGATACGGGCGCGACCAGCGTTGCCATCAACAAATCCACAGCAAGACGATTGGGCATAAGCCTGATGCCAGCTGACTTCAAATACACCGTTAATACGGCAAACGGTCAGGTGAAAGCTGCAAGCACCATGATTGATCGCATCGAAATCGGACGGGTATCCGTCAAGAATGTGCGCGCTGCTGTATTGCCGGATAAATCACTGGATGATGTTTTATTGGGCATGAGCTTTCTTGGACAGTTGAAAGGCTTTCAAGTGCGCAATGGAGAACTTGTCCTCACTCAATAGGAAGTGTGGTTCTGTTAAGCTGGCTATGGTAATGAGCGGTGATTCACACAATGAATCCTGAGTATTTGACCATCCCCAATATCAGCCTAGCCGAGACCCCTTATGTTCCCAAAACCCAAACCTTCCGCCACACCCAATACGCATGAATTTGAAAATACACCACTCGTAAAGCCTACCGGCTTTCGTGAGTATGACGCTCGCTGGTGGTTTGGACATCCGGAATCAGACAAGCTTCCAGAACTTAACCTCATGGGCATTCAGGCGCTTGGGATGGGATTGGGAACCCTGATACAGGAACTGGGTGCTGGCCCTGATATCGTTACCGGACATGATTTTCGCAGTTACTCCATGTCAATCAAGCATTCGCTGATCAGCGGGTTAATGGCAGCAGGTGCAAACGTGAAAGATATTGGATTGGCACTTTCGCCAGTCGCGTATTTTGCCCAGTTTGAATTGGACGTACCATCAGTGGCAATGGTCACCGCCTCACATAATGATAATGGCTGGACAGGTGTGAAAATGGGCTGTGACCGTCCTCTTACGTTTGGGCCGGACGAAATGGGACGCTTGCGTGATATCGTCTTGAATGGCGAGTGGAAACTGAAATCCGGCGGATCATACGAATTTATAGAGGGTTTTGCGGAACGCTATATTGCGGCGCACTCAGATCGCAAACCCTATACCAGAAAAATCCGCGCTATTGCAGCTTGTGGCAATGGAACTGCTGGTGCCTTTGCACCTGACGTCTTGGAAAAATGCGGCATCGAAGTCATCCATATGGATACCGAACTTGATCATTCCTTCCCCAATTACAATCCCAATCCTGAAGACATGGAAATGCTGCACAAAATGCGCGACAAAGTGTTGGAAACAGGTGCCGATGTAGCGCTTGGTTTTGATGGCGATGGAGACCGGTGTGGTGTGGTTGATAATGAAGGCGAAGAGATTTTTGCTGATAAGGTTGGCGTGATGCTTGCCCGCGATATTTCTGCGGTACATCCAAACTCCAAATTTGTTGCAGATGTAAAATCAACCGGGTTGTTTTTAACCGACCCTGTTTTACAATCGCAAGGGGCGGAAACCGATTACTGGAAAACGGGTCACTCCTACATCAAGCGCCGCGTCAACGAAATTGGCGCTATTGCAGGGTTTGAAAAATCCGGCCATTTCTTCTTCAATGCACCGATCGGCAAAGGCTATGATGACGGGATCGTCACAGCTCTGGCGGTCTGCGAAATGCTGGAACGGAATCCGGATAAAACCATGGCAGACCTTCGTCGCGCCCTGCCCGTGACCTATGGTTCACCCTCGATGTCACCCTATTGTTCCGACGAGAGTAAATATGATGTGGTCGATACGGTTGTAAAACGCTTTGAGGACATGAAGGCAAAGGGTGAGAAAGTTGCTGGTCAATCCATTCGTGATCTTGTAACCGTCAACGGCGTACGGGTGGTTGCAGAAGACGGAACATGGGGACTTGTGAGAGCCTCATCAAATGAACCCAAACTTGTGGTCGTGGTTGAAAGCCCGGTCTCTGATGCCCGTAAAGTAGAAATGTTTGAGGCAGTCGATGCCATTTTACGGGAGAATGACGGCGTTGGGGATTACAATCAAAAGCTATAGCGAGAGTTTTGCCCTCGCAAACGCATTCACAATTTCCAGAGGCACAAAGACCCACGCTCATGTGGTGCGGGTCGAGATATCGGATGGCACACACACCGGACAGGGCGAATGCGTTCCTTATGGACGGTATGGGGAAAGCGTTGAAAGCGTGATCGAGCAAATCGCCGCCCTGCCTGATGATGTCACCCGTGAAACATTACAAGCCACCATGCCAGCAGGTGCCGCACGAAACGCAGTTGATTGTGCGTTTTGGGACCTGGAGGCAAAACAGACCGGAACGCCTGTTTGGAAACTCGCCGGATTGGTGGAACCACGTGAACTAACCACCGCCTATACGCTATCGCTGGAAGAGCCGGACAAGATGCGCGAAAGTGCGGTTGCCAATGCTCACCGCCCGCTTCTTAAACTCAAGCTTGGCACGCCCAAAGATATTCCCCGTCTTGAAGCGGTGCGCGAAGGGGCGCCCAATTCAACTATTATGGTGGATGCAAATGAGGGATGGGAAATCCCTACCCTTTTGGAATTACAGCCATCGCTGGAAAAAATCGGCGTTGCCCTGATCGAACAACCGCTGCCGGAAGCCGATGATAGCGCGCTCATTGGTAGCGGGATCAAGCTTCCCATTTGTGCGGATGAATCCTGTCATACATCTGATGGTCTTAAAGACCTGAAAGGCAAGTATGATGTGATCAACATCAAGCTTGATAAAACAGGCGGCCTGACCGAGGCCTTGAAAATGAAAACCATGGCCAAAGAGATGGGCTTTACGATTTTTGTTGGCTGTATGGTGGGATCATCACTTGGCATGGCTCCGGCAACCCTTGTGGCACAGGGTGCCAGTTTTGTGGATTTGGATGGTCCACTTCTTCTCGCTGAGGACAGGGCGCACGGGTTGCGATATGAAGGATCAACGGTATTTCAACCTGATCCAGAATTATGGGGGTAATGTAGCATGTCCAGAACTGTATTCGTAAATGGTGAATTTCTTCCAGAAGAAGACGCAAAAGTATCCATCTTTGATCGTGGCTTCCTGATGGCGGATGCCGTCTATGAAGTGACGACAGTCCTTGAAGGCAAGCTGATTGATTTTCCTGCACATATGGAGCGCCTGCAACGCTCCCTCAATGAACTGGACATGGATGCGCCGCAATGGATGGATGATCTTTTAAGCATTCACCAGAAACTAATTGCCGAAAATGATCTCACCACAGGCATGATTTACCTTCAGGTTTCTCGCGGTGTTGCAGATCGTGATTTTGCATTTCCAGCAGCAGGCACGCCTGCGTCCCTTGTTTTGTTTACCCAGGCAAAAGACCCGCTTGCTAATCCTATGTATGAAACAGGCGCGCGCGTGATTACGGTTCCTGATCAACGTTGGGGTCGCCGTGATATCAAAACAACGCAGCTTCTCTATCCTTCCATGGCAAAGATGATGGCAAAGAATGCAGGCGTAGATGATGCGTGGATGGAAGAAGATGGCTTCATCAATGAGGGCACATCAAACAACACGTGGATTGTGACGAAAGACGGTAAGCTTGTGACCCGCCATCTTTCAAATTCCATCCTGCATGGCATTACTCGTAAAGCGGTTCAACGCTGTGCGGAACTTCTACAAATGGAAGTTGAAGAACGCCCGTACACAAAGGAAGAAGCGGCAGAGGCCTCAGAGGCTTTCTTTACCTCCGCATCAGCATTTGTTTGTCCGGTTGTAGAGATCAACGGCAACACAATTGGCGAGGGCAAGCCTGGAAGCGTGGTTTCCAAACTGCGCACCATCTACCTCGAAGAAGCCATGAAGGCAGCCGTTTAGAGCGTATCTGGCTTGGATTGAACCGTTTGAACGCCGTGGCGTTTGTGC
>CAZEPF010000141.1:0-7676 GCA_964514045.1 uncultured Rhizobiaceae bacterium
CCCGTGCCGGGGCGTTTCCTTCTGAAATCCAATCATCCCAAACAGCGTTCATTTCAGCAAAATTTGAAATATCCGACAGCCAGATCGTTGCAGACAGTATTTGATCCTTACTACTGCCTGTTTCAGATAGAAGCGTATCAATCTTATCTAAAATCAATCGAGTTTGCACAGCTACCGTTTCTCCATCCGCAACCTGCCCAGCCAAATAGATGGTCTCACCATGCACAACCGCCTGGCTCATTCTTTGGTTTGTATGAAATCGTTGGATGGACATAAAAAACTCCTGCAAAGCTGAACTTACTTGCTGATAATAGATGATTTTTTATGATCATGCTCCATATCGATTGAAGTACGCACATATAAATCGAGGCACTCTAAATGACGCTTATATGCTGGTTTCGTAACGATCTCAGAATTTCTGATAACCCTGCCCTTTCAAAGGCGGTGGAACAGGGTGATGTCATCCCGCTTTATATTTTCGATGAAACTGATCGCGAAATTGGTGGCGCCTCAAAGTGGTGGTTGCATCATTCACTGAAGAGCCTTTCTAAGTCGCTTGGCGGCCTTGTGATCGAAAAAGGCAAACCAGCTGACATATTGAAGAAACTTCTCGCGCAAACTGACGCAAAGGGTGTGTATTGGAACCGAATATACGAACCGCATTCAATCGAACGCGATAAGGATATCAAATCTAAACTCAAAGACGATGGTTATGACGTTCAAAGCTTTACGGGAAGCGTGATCTATGAACCGTGGGAAATTGAGACGGGTTCTGGCGGTCCTTACAAAGTTTATACCCCCTTCTGGAAATCTATAAAAAACAAAGGGTTTCCAGAGCCAATCAATACACCCGAAGCATCCATAGCAGATATCAACGGATTGGGACTATCCTTAGAAGCGCTTGATTTATTACCCAAAAATCCAAATTGGGCGCAAGAATGGGATAATTTATGGTCACCAGGAGAAACAGGAGCGCATCAACGGTTTGAAGAGTTTTTAGATGAGGGTATCGAAGGCTATGGCGAATTGCGAAACAGGCCAGACCTTGAAAACGTCTCTAGATTATCACCGCATATTCACTTTGGTGAAATATCGCCTCGCCAAATGTGCAAAGCTGCTCGATTTTTAAGCAGTAAAAACGAGAAGCTTGCAAACGACCTAGATAAGTTCATGGCAGAAATTGCTTGGCGCGATTTTGCAAACCATCTCCTTTATCACTTCCCCACCATACCAACAAAAAATTGGAAACCTGCGTTTGATGCCTACCCATGGCAGGACAACGCACAGCACCTTGAAGCATGGCAATCGGGCAAGACGGGGTATCCGATGGTCGATGCAGGAATGCGGGAACTTTGGCACACAGGCTACATGCACAATCGCATCCGGATGCTGGTTGGTAGTTTTCTCGTCAAACACCTTCAAATGCACTGGAAACATGGCGAGGAGTGGTTTTGGGATACGCTATTAGATGCTGACCTTCCCAATAATACAACAAGTTGGCAGTGGATTGCAGGCAGTGGCGCTGATGCATCTCCCTATTTCAGAATATTCAATCCACTGACCCAAGGGCCAAAATTTGACCCTAATGGCGACTATGTAAGAAAATGGTGTCCCGAACTATCCAAAATGCCCAATAAACATATCCACGCTCCACATGAAGCGCCTCAGGAGGTATTGCAAGCAGCAGGCATTGAACTTGGCAAAGACTATCCAAAACCACTCGTGGACCATAAACAAGCACGCCAACGCGCGTTAGATGGGTATGAGGAAGTTAAAAATTCTGCGTAACTCTCGCTATGAGCTTGGTTTAATACGATGATCGAGTTTTCCTGCTTGATTGTTTCGGCATCCTCAGATAGCTCACTTACAGCCAAATCATAATTAGCGGGCATGGCGGAATTGGTAGACGCAAGGGACTTAAAATCCCTCGGCCGGCTGGCCGTCCGGGTTCAAGTCCCGGTGCCCGCACCACACTTAAAAGAACTAAGCGTTCTATTCTATGACGGATATCTCACCCAAAATTGTCACCGCCGCGGCTCTTGCCATTGGCGATGAATTATTGTCCGGGAAAACGCGCGACAAAAACATTGGTCATTTAGCAAACGCTCTCACACAACAAGGCATTGACCTGAAAGAAGTGCGAATTGTTGCTGATGAACAAGCAGAAATTGTTGCGGCCCTAAATGCGCTGCGTGAACGCTATGACTATGTGTTTACATCTGGTGGCATTGGTCCCACCCATGATGACATTACGGCAGACGCAATCGCAAAATCATTTGACGTAAATATTGAACACGACCCGCGGGCAATGAAAATTCTCTCCGAGCATTACGCAGAAAGAGACATGGAGTTCACCCCTGCCCGACAGCGAATGGCCCGTATTCCTGATGGCGCTGACTTAATCGACAATCCGGTTTCTAAAGCGCCTGGTTTCAAACTGGCAAATGTTTACGTAATGGCAGGCGTACCATCTGTATTTCAAGCCATGCTGGACAACGTGTTGGCTACCCTGGAAGGCGGTAGCAAAATGCTGTCAGAAATGATCGAATGCCCATTGGGTGAAGGCACTATTGGAGATGCCCTAGGGGAAATTCAAAAAGCACATCCACAGACATCAATTGGGTCTTACCCCAAATTTGATGGAGAGCGTTTTTGGACACAAATCGTGGTGCGCGGTCGAGAATCAGACCATATCTCCCGTGCAAGAAGTGCCGTCGATGACATGCTTCGCAACAGTTCTACCAAATAATATTCTCAAATAACTTCTATAATTTGATCTATACATTGTCAGTGTTTTAGTGGTCAATCACCTGTGGTTTTAAGGGTTTATCAATCCTGCACATATAGAGTAGCAAAAACCATCATTAGGCAGAGACCATCATGAAAAAGCGCTTTATAAAATCAACCGACGGGGCAACGTCTATTGAATATGCATTGATCGCGTCTTTGGTTGGTCTCGCAATCGTAGGTGGCGTCACCAATCTTGGTGAGGAAAATAAAAACAACTACGATTTGGTGTCACAAGAAGTTAACAACGCGCGATAAGTTAAGTATTTCATTTATTTAGCTTTTCTCTTTCAAAATAAACAAATCGGTATCATCAGGAGAACAACCTGCCTGTGTAAGCATGGCATGGACTTGTCCGCGGTGATGGGTTTGATGATTAAACATATGCACAACCAGCATACCCGTAGGCTTTGTAACTTCCTTACCTACCGCGCCTGAAAACCAAGATAACTCACCATCCAAAAACTGTTGCGAAACCGTATCTGCCCAGTTCTCAATAAGAATATCAAAACTGGTACGCTGGGAATGAAGATTTGGCCAATCCTCGACCATACTTTTCGATTCCAAGATTGATGGTGCTGCAGGTGCAGGTTTATCAGCAAATCTGCTCATCCAGATTTGGTCTCCCCAAAGCAGATGACACAGCGTTTCGTGGATAGAGCCAAAAAACGCACCTCGATCCTCTTTCCTTTGGTCATCAGACAAATTATCAGCAGCTTTATACAAGTTTTGATTTTGCCAAGTATTATATTGGGCCAATATCTTCACATAATTTGGAGTAATCATGTTGCGCTTATATCCAATTCTGCATAATCGTTAATTTAAGCTATTTATTCGTAAGCAAGGCATACCACATGGGCGACGCATCACAAAAAGCATATCCTGTTTCCTGGGATCAATTTCACCGCGACAGTAAAGCACTGGCTTGGCGCTTGGCGGGTATCAGCGAAGAGAAAGGTGAATGGAAGGCAATTGTCTCGATCACCAGAGGTGGCTTGGTTCCTGCCGCCATCATTGCCCGTGAACTTGGCGTTAGAAATATCGAAACCGTCTGCATCGCTTCTTACCATGAGTATAAGGATCAAGGTAATCTCGTCGTACTAAAAGGGATTTCAGAAGACATTATAAACGAGACAAACGGCGGTGAGATGGTGCTCGTTATAGATGATCTTGCTGATACAGGTGCGACTGCCAAAAAAGTGCGTGAAATGCTGCCCAACGCGCACATTGCGACCGTATACTCTAAACCGTCTGGCAAACCCAACGTCGACACATATGTTACCGAAGTCTCGCAAGATACTTGGATATATTTCCCTTGGGATTTGGACCTCTCATACTCGGCGCCAATCTCAGGCAAGAAAGATAGCTAACCTCTTGCAAGCAAACGGACCATATTCATGAGATCAATAGACCCAAGTCTATGGATTGTACTGATGTCCATCATGATCAACATGATGGGGGTCGGCATGATGTGGCCTATCCTTCCAACACTGGTTGATGAACTCACTACCGGCGATATTTCCTACACCGCTGCGGTTTATGGCGCGACAGCGGTTGTATTTTCTCTCATGCAGTTTGTATTTGCCCCCCTTATGGGTGCGTTATCAGATCGTTATGGCAGACGATCTGTCATGCTGTTTGCGCTGCTTGGTCTTGGCCTTGATACGTTGCTCTTGGCATTTGCGCCAAGCATCATATGGGTATTCTTAGGCCGTGCATTGGGTGGTGTTTTTGGAGCAACCTACTCCATTGCCAGCGCTTACATTACCGACACCATGAAACAAGAAGACCGCGCCGCCGGATTTGGCATGTTGGGCGCTGCATTCGGCATCGGCTTCATTATTGGCCCAATGGTGGGCGGCTTTTTTGGCTCAATTGATACAAGAATGCCATTCTACTTTGCAGCGGGCCTCTCATTCCTGAATTTTGTTCTAGGCTTCTTCTTCCTGAAAGAAACTCTACCACCAGAAAAACGAAGCAAGAGAAGCATTAACTATGCAAACCCCTTTGGCACACTGGCTTTAATTTCATCGAGTAGAACACTCCTATTATTGGGATGCGTACTTCTACTCCTCAACATTGCGCAACGCGGCATGGAAACAATTTGGGTGATTTTCACCCAACATCAATATGGCTGGAACCTACAAGAAGCTGGAATTTCACTGGCCATTGTCGGCGTATCGTATTTTGTTGTTCAAGGCTTTCTTGTGCGCCCCACAGTGGCAGCACTGGGTGAGAAGAAGACTGCCTATACAGGAATGTTGCTATGTGCATGCATGTTCCTCATCCTAGCAATCAATACTCACCCTTGGGTTGGGTATCTTGGAATACCCTTATACGCATTGGGCGCTGGATGCGCTGCTCCCGCCCTACAAGCGATAGCATCCCAATTTGTAGAACCAGAACAACAAGGTCATTTACAAGGTTCATTGACGGCACTTGGAGGTCTATCTGCAATTGCTGGCCCTGCTATCTCTGCTGCAAGCTTCTCTTATTTCACTGCAGAGGGTGCACCCTACGACTTCCCCGGCGCATATTTTTTATTAGGATCTGTGATTTTTGTCATCACTGCACTGCTCACAACACAGATTCAATCAAAGCCGCACACTTCAACGTGAGCCGAGCCTTTAGCGCTGGAAATTGCTGACAGCGACAGGCAAACTCAGATGATGAAATATCATCCAATCATCGTCTATATCTTAGCTGCCTTTACTACACTCATCACACTTCCTGTTGCGCACGCGACAGATGCAATTCAATTGGGCGAACGCAGTTATCACATCTTGGTTCCGGATAATTGGGATGGCACGTCACCGCTGCCCACCATGCTCTATTTTCACGGCTGGGGTCGACAAGGGCTAGTGCCGATCAATCATAAACATGTGGGAGGCGCGACCCGTAAACATGGCGTGTTACTTATTGCTCCAAACGGCCTTGGAAAAAGTTGGGATTTCTGGCGACCAGGATCAAGAGATACAGTATTTGCAAAACAAGTCTTGGCTGATGCTGCCAAACGATATCCCATCGACACCTCAAAAATTCTTGCATCAGGCTATTCATGGGGCGCATCCATGGCATGGCGGTTTGCCTGTGAAGCCGGAACCCAGATATCCACCTTACTCAGCATCTCAGGAACGCTTTACGACCAGACAGAAGAATGCGCCACAGGTCCGGTCGAAATCCGTCACGTTCACGGATTGAAGGATACGGTTATGGATTATCCGTACGGACCAAACCAAGATGAAAGCGGTCCCGTTCACCTATGGACCCGTACAAATAACTGCAACCATGAAGCCCTCATTACAACCGAATGGGAGACTTCCCAAAAGTTCAAACGAATGAACTGGCAAGAGTGCGAAACCGGAAAATCCGTGACACTCGATATCCATAAAGGCGGGCACTGGATTGCCAAAGGATGGCTTAATCAACAGCTCAAAGAGCTAATGACCAAGCCAAACACCTCAGAATAATTGCTCTATATTCAATAACTTAAACAAGATACATTGAATCAGATTTTGAAGCCGGGATTAGAACGCCAGCGCAGGTTTTCACGGCTTAATTCACTTACACTCTTCACACCCATAAGTTTCATATCGCGCTCAATCTCTGTACGAAGATTGCCAAGCGTCTTTTCAACGCCCGCCTGCCCCGCAGCCGCAAGACTGTAAAGATAAAGGCGGCCACCAGAACATGCTTTGGCACCAACAGAGAGTGCTTTAAGCACATGTGTGCCACGTTGAATTCCACCTTCACAAACCACATCAATCTTATCGCCGACCGCATCGCAAATCTCGGCCAACTGATCGAATGGCGCACGTGAACCATCTAATTGACGGCCCCCATGGTTTGAAACCATAATACCCGTACACCCGATATCGACTGCACGTTTTGCATCTTCCACGCTCATAATCCCTTTCAGCGCAAACTGACCGTCCCAGTCACGGCATAGCTTCTCAGCGTCTTTCCAATTCATCGACTGATCCAGCATTTTGGAAAAGTAATCCCCCACAGAAAGCGCAAGATTGGTGCCTTCAGACACATGGCTTGAAAGATGAGGCATATCGAATTTAGGCTTTGTGAAAAAGTTCCACGCCCACATCGGATGAGATGCAAAACTCATCATGCTTTCAAGCGTCAGTTTTGGCGGCGAAGTAAAGCCAGTGTGCAAATCACGCTCGCGATTCCCCCCTGTGATCGTATCGACCGTTAGCGCCATCACCTGAAACTTTGCTTCCTTAGCACGCTGCAACAATGCATCATTCAGGCCGCGATCCTTATGAAAGTAAAACTGAAACATTTTAGGCCCGTCTGTGATTTCCGTAATCTCTTCTACGGAAACTGTCGCCAAAGACGAGACACCAAACATCGTGCCATATTTCTTTGCAGCACGTGCAACCGCACGTTCCCCATCATGGTGAAACAAACGCTGCAAAGCGGTTGGTGCACAGTAGATCGGCATGTCCAGTTTCTGGCCCATTACCTCAACACTCATGTCAACTTCATCAACACCTGCCAAGACATTAGGAACCAGATCACAATCATCAAACGCTTCAGTGTTACGCTTGTAAGTCAGTTCATCATCCGCCGCCCCATCAATGTAATGGAAAATCGGACCCGGCAGCCTTTGCTTTGCCAATAGGCGCATTTCCTGAACGTTGTGACAATCTTTCAAACGTCTGAACATTATAAACTCCGATTTCGTTTCACGGGTTTTCGGTTAAACCCTGAAGGAATGCAAGTTCAAACACTTATTCCATAAATTTGAAAGTGAAAGCGATTTTCATTGAATACCTGCTCTATCGCTAGAGAACAAACAGACTCAAGCGAGACGCACCAGAACAAAAAATAAGAACATTAAAAGAACTTATTGATTTTAGTTTTTATTTTCA
>CAZEPF010000142.1:0-7261 GCA_964514045.1 uncultured Rhizobiaceae bacterium
AACTGATTTGTAATCAGTAGGTCCGCGGTTCGAGTCCGTGTGGGGGCACCATTTGTAATAGGCATAATGGCTAGAGTCGGATATGCTGTTTCCGTGCCGAAGCCAGAACAATCCGTTTTGTTGGCCCAGTTAGCTGCTACTGATTTGACTAAGCGAAAAAGTAGTTACATGCTGGTAATAATATTTGCACCTCAATCTACGACTTGAAAAGTGTCTTCATTAGCTTCCGATAGTAAATGCCTATTCTGCAAATTTGCAACAGGCGAAGTTCCTGTTCACGCCATATTTGAAGACGACTATCTAGTTGCGTTTCTTGACATCGGTCCGATCCGAACAGGCCACGTTCAAATCATTCCACGTATGCATTATGAATACTTTGATGATCTACCGCTCGAACTTGCGACTAAGATTATTAAATTAGCTCAGAAGATCGCAACCGTGCAGAAGAAACTCTACAAAGTCCGACGGGTAGGTTTCCTTTTTACCGGAGGAGACATTCCTCATGCCTATGCGCATTTGGTTCCAATGCAAAAGAATACAGATATCACGTCAAGACAATACCTAGTTGAGAAAGATGTAACCTTCCAAGCTATTCCTAACGCTTCAGATTCTGAATTGAAGGCAGTTGCTGAAAATATTCGTTCAGCACTGGAAGCAAACTGAAAACCTCATGATACATTGGAAATTACTGAAGAAGAGGCAGGCGAGCCAACACCTCAATGGATCGATTGAGTACACCTTCGGTTGACTCTTTAATTTTGTTTTTTCGCGAACAAAATATCACTGCTATTTTGCCACGCATAGATAATCTACATCCCGTATAGACACACAAATTTTTCTATCCTATCTTTTTAATTGGTTACGGCATGTAACCGGGAGGAAGATTTTGGAAGTAGTACAATTGCTGATTGGCGGCATTGCCAATGGCTGTGTGTATGGCCTTGTCGCGCTGGGGTTTGTGTTAATCTACAAAGCTACGGAATCGGTCAATTTCGCCCAAGGCGATATGATGATGGTCGGTGCGTTTTTAACCCTACAATTTGTCAATGCAGAGTATTGGGCCCTGCCCTTTTTAGTGGGTGTCGTATTAGCGACCATTGTAATGGCCGGATTTAGCTACGGCATGCAAGCACTGGTCGTTCGCAAATTATTCGGCCAACCACAATTTGCTGTGGTTATTCTCACAATCGCGATCGGCTTCATCCTACGCTTTATCGCTGGCTTTATATGGGGGCACGAACCGCTAAACCTTGAAACGCCATTTGCAGGTCAGGTTGTACGCTATCTTGGGCTATCCCTTTCTATGGATGAGGTGTTTGTCATTCTCGTCACATTTGCATTGGTGATCGCGCTTTATTTCTTCTTTCAGAAAACCAAAATGGGGGTTGCCATGCAGGCTTCATCCCAAAACCAGTTGGCTGCTTATTATATGGGCGTTCCTGTTCAGCAGGTTCACAGTCTGGTCTGGGCGCTGGCTGGTGGCATCGCAACCATTGCAGGTGTCATGTTTGCAGCGCGTGGCGCCATTGATCCGGCGTTGGGCTTACTTGGTATTAAAGCATTTGCTGCCGCCGTAATTGGTGGGTTTGGCAGTCTACCTGGCGCGCTTATCGGTGGTTTGATCATTGGCATTATGGAGCCTTTTGCAGGTCGGTATTTCCCTGCAGGTTACAGCCAGATTGCACCTTATGCCGTAATGTTGCTGGTCTTGGTTTTCCGCCCTAACGGTCTGTTCAGTCAAATTCAGGCCAAGAAGGCGTAGTCATGAAAATCCATTTCAAAACAGATTACATGCAAGACATCCGGTTATTTGAAGACCGGTCAACGTTCTTATTATATCTGGCGCTGGTGTTAATCGCCATCGTGATGCCGTTCCTGCTTAGCGAATATTTGCTTGGCGAATTGATCTCGGTCCTGATCTGGTCAATTGCCGGCATGGGACTGATGGTTCTGGCCGGTCATACAGGACAGGCAAGTTTGGGCCATGCAGCGTTTCTCGCATGTGGTGCCTATATGGAAGTCTTCCTTCAAATGAAGGGCGTTCCGATTATCATCTCACTGCCGTTGGCAGGTTTGTTTGCGGGCGTGGTCGGTGCAATTGTCGCGATCCCTGCCCTGCGCATGTCTGGCATTTATCTGGCAATTGCAACACTTGCTATGGGTGTGATTGCGGAAGACATTATCATTCTGCTCCATGACTATACTGGCGGAATTGAAGGTGTGTTTGTCAATCCAATTCAATTCTTTGGAGTGGAAATTGAACGGTATTCAACACCTGATTTGTTTTACTGGTTTTGCCTTGCAGTAACGATATTAGTGACGTTTGGATATGCAAATCTGCTGCGTTCATCGACAGGTCGCGCCTTTGTAGCTATCCGCGATTCTGAAATTTCAGCGCGCGCCATGGGCATAAATGTCGCAAAGTTCAAAACGATCTCGTTTGGCATTTCGTGTTTCATCACAGGTATAGCAGGCGGATTGCTGGCGCACTTCCTGGGCTTCTTCAACTACGAAGCCTTCCTGATTTTGATCTCCATCCAGTTGTTATTGCAAATTGTAATCGGCGGCATGGGTTCCATCCACGGTGCTTTTTTTGGCGCGATTGTTGTTGGATTTGTACCGCAGGTTGTAACCATGATCCGCGAACTGTTTACCCAGCAAGCAATTCCTGGACTTGATACGGGTATTTTTGCAACCATTCTGGTCCTGATCATGTTGTTTGAGCCACAAGGCATTTACGGCATGTGGGTTAAAACTCGAGTCTGGTTTGAACTTTTCCCGCTTGCTCGTAAGGACATGTTCAAACGCCATCGCAGCTACCTGAAAACGGAGCGCATGAAATGAGTTTGCTAGAAGTTAAAGATGTCGCCAAATACTTTGGTGGTGTGAAGGCCGTTGATGGTATTTCATTTGAAGTTCAACCCGGCGAAGTGTTTACAATCGTTGGACCAAACGGTGCGGGTAAATCTACTGTATTTAACCTGATCTCGTGTTTTTACGAACTCACTAAAGGGTCGATAAAATTTGAAGGCAAGGAAATTTCCGGATTCAAGCCTGAACAAATAGCCCCCCTTGGTATTGGCCGCACGTTCCAGAACATCGAACTGTTCGACCATTCTACCGTGTTGCAGAACCTGCTTGTAGGGCGACATACAAAGCGCACTACTTCATTTATTGAAAACGTCTTTTTTTCGCCTCGTGTGAAGCAGGATGAGATTGACCATCGCGACTCTGTTGAACAGATCATCGATTTCCTTGATTTGCATGCCTATCGCAACAAAATGGTTGCTGGCCTACCATACGGTGTTCGTAAAATCTGCGAAATTGGACGCGCGCTTGCCTGTGGTCCTCGCATACTTATGTTGGATGAACCTGCATCTGGTCTTTCTGTTGAGGAAACCCAAGATGTTGCCTACTGGATCGAAGACATGAAAAAGGACATGGGGCTTACGATTTTGATGGTCGAACATGACATGTCCCTTGTTAATCAAGTGTCAGACCGTGTGTTGGCAATGGATGAAGGCAAACCGATTGCGATGGGAACACCGCAAGAGGTTCAATCCAATCCAAGAGTGATTGCAGCTTATCTGGGCGAAGACGTGCAGGAGCAAGCATGATGGCCGAAGCACAAAAACAACCTGCCTCTAAAGCACTTCTTGAAGTCCTGAACGTGGAAACCTTCTACGGTGCCGTGATGGCCCTTCGTGGTGTTTCAATCGATGTGCATGAAGGAAAAATCACAACCATTCTTGGTGCGAATGGCGCGGGTAAAACTACACTTCTAAAAACTATCTCTGGCGTGCTTGATCCCAAGAAGGGTCAAATCATGTTAGGTGGCAAGGAAATACAAGGTGCACAACCCGATGTCATCGTAAAGCGTGGTGTCGCGCATGTACCAGAAGGGCGTGAAGTCTTTCCGTTTCTTTCAGTCTATGAAAACCTAGTAATGGGAGCATTCACGCGGTCAGATTCTGAGATCAGCGATGATATAGAATTGGTGTTTTCCTATTTCCCAATTCTGAAGGAACGCCGTGATCAACCCGCGGGCTTTCTCTCAGGTGGTCAGCAGCAAATGTTGGCGATTGGTCGTGGCCTTATGGCGCGCCCGCAAGTTCTCTTGCTTGATGAACCGTCGCTTGGCTTGTCGCCGCTTCTTGTTCAGGAAATCTTTGGCATCATTCGCCGCCTGAACAAAGAGCAAGGCGTGACCATGGTGTTGGTTGAGCAGAACGCGCATATCGCATTGAAAACTGCGGACTATGGATATGTGATGGAAATCGGCCGGATTGTGATGGACGATACCGCTGACAAGCTCATGGCATCCGAAGACATTCAAGAATTTTATCTCGGCAAGACCGGAGATACCCAGCGTGGGCAGAAACGCTGGAAACGTAAGAAGACTTGGAGGTAAGGCTGATGAACCAGCACGTAACTGGCCTCGATGGGGCAACCGAAATCGACTACGTTTCGCATCTTGGCTGCGATACAATGCCGAAACTCTTTCGCCAGCAATGTAAGAAGTATGGTGAGCGCACCGCACACCGCGAAAAGGATTTTGGTATCTGGCAAGCCTATAGCTGGGCCGAGTATTATACGAATGCGCGTCTTATCGCCTATGGGATGAAGAAGCTTGGCCTTAAACGTGGTGAAGTGGTTTCTATTCTGTCAGAAGACAATAAAGAGTGGCTATATTTCGATATGGCTGCGACTTGTGCAGGGGCAATCCCGTCAGGAGTTTATACAACTGATTCAGCAAGCCAGCTTGAGTATCTCGTTAATGATTCTGGCACGACAATTCTTGTTGTCGAGAATGACGAACAGCTAGACAAGTATCTTGAGATTAAAGGTCGGATGCCAAGCCTGAAAAAGGTTGTAGTTATGGACCGTGACGGCCTTCGAGAGTTTGAAGATGAGACCGTTATCTTCCTTGAAGACCTCTATGAACTGGGTAAAGCACAAGCCGAGAAAAAACCTGACTGGTTCGATAATTCCATCGATAAAACCAAGTCCGAAGATATTCGGATGCTGATCTATACGTCTGGAACGACAGGCAAGCCAAAGGGAGCCATGATCAGCCATTCAAATATTATGTTTCAGATCAACTCAGTTTATCAAAAGATCGTCAGCAATGAGAGCGACGAGCAGTTATGCTTCCTCCCTCTCTGCCACGTTGTTGAACGTCTGTTTTCTACAGAAACCCAATTGGCGGTTGGCTGTACGGTCAACTTTGCTGAGAGTACAGAAACAGTCTTTGAGAATCTGCAAGAGGTTTCCCCTCATGTATTCTTTGCGGTTCCGCGCGTTTGGGAGAAGATTTACTCACGCATTGAAATCATGCGCAAAGAAGCAACCCCTATCGGACGCTGGTCCTATGATAAGGCGATTGCAGCAGGTCAGCAACGCGCGAAATATTTGCTTGAACATGAGGATGTACCAACAGGCGTAAATCTTAAATATAAATTCTGGGATATTATGGTGCTTGCCAACCTTCGCCGCATGATGGGTATGGACCGTCTTCACCGCAGCGGCACAGGTGCAGCACCGATTTCACCCGAAATGATTGAATGGTTCTGGGCTGTTGGCGTTCCTTTGGTTGAAGGTTTTGGCATGACCGAAACTTCCGGCGTTGCAACCATCAATACCGTGGAAGAAAATAAGGTTGGCACGATCGGCACTGTGGTGCCAGGTGGCGAAATGAAAATTGGCGCTGATCAGGAAATTCTTGTCAGAGGCCCACACGTGTTCAAGGGTTATTGGAATAAGCCCGAGAAGACCGCTGAGACCATTAGTGACGATGGCTGGTTGCACACAGGTGATGTTGGCTATGAAGACAATAGTGGCTTCTTCCGGATTACGGGTCGCATTAAAGACATCATCATCACTGCTGGCGGAAAAAACATCACTCCCGCCGAACTAGAAAGTGCGATGAAGTTTTCAACGTATATTTCTGATGCAGTCGTTATTGGTGACCAACGCAAATACCTCACTTGTCTTGTGATGATTGACCAGGAAAACGTCGAGAAGTTTGCGCAGGACAATCTTGTGCCATTCTCTAACTTTGCTTCCCTGTGCGCAGCGCCTGAGGTTGTTGAGCTAATTGGCAAGGAAGTTGCTAAGGTGAACAAAGAGTTTGCCCGTGTTGAGCAGATCAAGGATTTTCGCCTTATTGATGTTTTACTTACGGCCGAGGATGATGAGTTAACTCCTACGATGAAACTCAAGCGTAGTTTTGTTGAAGAGAAACATAAGGGTTTGATTGATTCAATGTATTGAACGATCATCGGCAAAAAGAATATTTTAAATGTCCGCAAAAGCGGTCACAAACGGAGGAAGAATATGAAAAAACTATTGATGGCGACAGCCGCCACGATTGGCCTAGCACTTAGTCCTGCTATGGCTGACACAACACAAGGTGTATCAGACACTGAAGTAAAAATTGGTGGGCACCATGACCTATCTGGTATTTTTGCTGCATTTTCTGTGCCTGCAGTAAAGGCTGCAAACCTTTATTTCGAAGAGATCAATGCCAAAGGTGGCGTGCATGGTCGTAAGATCACTTACATCACAGAAGACCATGGGTATCAGGCTCCTAAAGCTGTTCAGGCTGTAAACAAGCTTGTGAACCGAGACAAAGTATTTGCGATGCTGCTTTCATTGGGTACACCAATGAACATTGCAGCGTTCAGAATTCAGGACCCTAAAGGTATCCCAAATGTCTCTCCCCTCACGGCTGCACGCCAGATGATCCAAGAACCGCTAGCACTTCATTATGCTGGTACGTCTTCTTACTATGATCAGATGATACGCGGTGTTCCTTACATGAAGGATAATCATGGTTCATCTGTAGTATGTTCCATGTACATTCCTTCCGACTTTGGTAAGGAAATTCAGGAAGGTGCAAAAGACGCCGCCGAGAAAAACGGCATGAGCTGGGGTGCAGAATCAACGCACAAGCCAGATGAGACTGATTTCACAGGTGCTCTAGGCAAAATGAAAGAAGCAAACTGTAATCTTGTGACAGTTGCTCTTGGTGTACGTCAGGTCATCACGCTTCTTGGTACTGCCAAGAAAATGGGCCTTGCAGATATGAAGTTCCTAGGTTCTTCAGCATCATTCCACACAGCTATCGCTAAGGTTCCTGGTGGCATTACAGAAGGCTTTTTTGCAGGCTCAGGCTGGCAGGATCTTGAAGCACGTATTGGCGACCCTGAAGTTGGTGCATGGGTAAAATCATACACAGAAGCAACAGGCGAAAAATTCC
>CAZEPF010000142.1:7271-7621 GCA_964514045.1 uncultured Rhizobiaceae bacterium
CCTGGCTCGGGCGCTCTTCTTGGACGCAGTGCTGCTGAATTGCTTGTCCGTGGTCTTGAAGCTGCGGGTAAAGATCTGACACATGCAAGCTTCCAAAAAGGCATGGAATCACTATCATTCGACGACAAGATCGCTGGAACAAAAGTGAAAATGTCTGCTGATGATCATGTTGCAGCTGATGAAGTGTTTGTCTCAACCATCGAAGGTGGTTCTTGGAAAACACTTGCTACACTCGACTAAGACATAGTCTTTGAATGTATTAGGGCCGGCGCTCCTATGAGTGTCGGCCTTTTTTTGTGCTAGAGCGTATCTGGCTTGGATTGAACCGTTTGAACGCCGTGGCGTTTGTG
>CAZEPF010000143.1:0-7591 GCA_964514045.1 uncultured Rhizobiaceae bacterium
GGAGCACAAACGCCACGGCGTTCAAACGGTTCAATCCAAGACAGATACGCTCTAGTTTTCGTCAATTTCAATCGTAAGGTCATGTTCACGATCTCTGGAAGCCCATGCGCGTTCAATCAATGCGCGTGTGGCTTTTAATCGACGATCTTCAAGTTGTGGGCTGGCATTACCTGCCTTGTAACTGATCTTCAGAACTGATGCTTCCTGATCAAGCAGAGGCAGTATCCTTGCCACATCTTTCAATGAATTTGGCGTCATGCTGGTTGCCCCTGATTTGAATGACGCATCACCCAGCGCCAGAGACACAACCCGCAAATTGGCAACTGCAAAGTTCAGCTTGCTCAATTTGCCACGCGTAAGTCGCACAACGCGCGGGTTTTCACTTGTGAGACGATAGCCGGTAGGCAGGGTGCGCTCGTCCAGTTTCAGAATATAGTTCGAGCCGATCTGTTCATTTGGAATTGCGTCACATGTAATGTGATAACGGCCATACTGATCCGTCGTAATCAAAAGACCTTTGACCGACGCAAGACGTACGCCACCCAATCCCGGTTCGCCCGTATCGTGATATCCATCGCGGTCAAGGTCATCAAACACACGACCAATAACCTGACTACACTGGAACACAGGCTCTACCTCAAGACGGATAGTTGCACGCGCTCGATTGGAGATAAGCGATCCATCACCCGGATTTGAAACCCAGGTCGTATTGCTAAACTCGGTTCCGGTAACACCCGCACCCACAATCAAACGCAGTTCCAATGTTACCGTTGCACCTATAGCAATATCCTGACCTGACCAAATCAGGTTAAAGTCACGAATAGTGGGCTCCACCGACGTACCATTGATCGTGGCACTGCCTAGAACATACGTGAACCCACGTGGCAACATATCGACAAAATCCACATTACTCAGCGCAACATTGCCTGTATTTTGATAGGTGATTGTGTATGGAACAATCCCACCCAATGGCGCACTGGCAACGGGTGTTGTCTTGGTAGCAACCACACCTGTAGTTGGTAGTATAGCATTGAACGTTACACCAACCGACGCATCATCATCAGGCACGGCCACACCCGTTAATGGATTTTCACCTCCAGCAGAAACCGTATTTGTGTAAGTCCCCGCAGGCGAAGTAATGCTCAAGGCAAGCAACACAGACACCTGTTCACCAGCTTCCAGATTACCGCCCGTAGTGAGGACTTGCGTATTACCTTCACCATCAAAGAACGGATCAATCGTTGCTCCAAATCCACCCGGTGCAGCTTCAATCGTAGTATTGACGATTGCGAAATTACCAGCGCCAAATACAGTCGCAAGATCATCGCTAAGGGAGACATTATCAAGGCGAGATGAACCATTATTAAGCGCGGTCAGACGATAGGTAATCGTATTCGAACTATCGGGTTGAAGATCAGGACCGGAAGCAACCTCTTTATCTGCCACGACACTTGGTGACCCACACAACATCAACGGGATGTTATTGTTGAAAACAGATGGGTCGTTTTCTTCAATGACAAAATCCGTATGGAATGGATTACCCGATGCCGTGAAATCATTGAGGATTCCACTTGCACCCACTTCTCCACCACCCAACACACCTGGATTGGACGGTAGCAAGGATGTGACATCCAACGCCCCAGAAGGAAGTCGCGAAGTGCTTGCAATACCGCCCGCAGGAAGCGTGTATGACAAACGGTAAGTACCCGCAGCCGTGACGTAGAACTGGTAGAACCCGCTGCTGCCGTCTTCAAGAATGGTAATATTATTCGCGCTACCAAGACCCGTGAGCGAACCACCACCTGTAAGATTAGTGACCGTAATCAAGCCACCACTCAGGATACGTCCATTTTCTTCGCAGTAGAAATATCCAGTCGGATCGTAATCATTGGCATCTGCAATCCCGTCACCATCACGGTCTGATACCGGAGATTCATTATCGTCAGGCGATCCATCGCCATCGGCATCCGGCAATGTGTATGGCGTTGGGTTTACATCATCCGGATTTGATGGCGTTTCAGATGGATCATCAGAAGGTACACTACCCGGAATCTGGTCTGAACTTGCAAACGCAGTATTAGACAGATCAAGATCACCCGCACGACGGTCAAATCGTGCCCGAATAATAATCCGGCCGGTTTCAGAAGAGAGCAATTGTACATCACCACTTAACAAGTCTGTATTGCCACGACCGTCAAATCCAGCGTTTGTTCCACCCGTTCCAGAGAACCCTGAAACAGAGATAATCTGCGCATCACCCACCATGCTTGCAGGTGCAGATACCGATGCCGAAACATCATCGCTAAGTGTAATATTGGTTTGTGTAGCAGGCGCGAGATTGGTGACTTCAATCAGATAATCAACTTCAACCACATTCGGCAGCACTTCACGCGAGCTTGCAACTGTCTTGTTGACGTTAAGTTCGAAGTCACTGTCCGTTGGTGTCATGGTAGAATTGTCGTTTGCAGTATCGTCTTCGCTTACTGGAACAACGCCATTGAGACGGGTTGCACTTGTGGTCGCCGTATTATCAACTGAGCCCGATGTGATGTCTGAACCCTGCACCGTGTAGCTGGCAGTACAATACAACGACTGCGTTGGCGCTAACAGATCAATATCGCCATCCGTATCAAGATCATTAGAGCACAAAATCGCAGACAATCCCGGCAGTGGATCATCCACCCGCAGATTGGCCAGCGATCGATTGCCCGTATTGGTGAAACGGAATGTGTAATTTATAACCTCACCTGCGTCAGCCAGCGCATCACTGTCGCCATCCACCAAACTGGCAAGCTTTGTCATTGTATAATTGTCGACAAACCCGCCAAGCGTTTGCGTGTCCGTACCATCGCGTGGACCCACTTGATCCGTGGACACAGAAGCTGTGTTGACGATATTCCCACCGTCATCGATATTGGCTTGCGTAATGATGTAGCTTGCAGAATAGAGCCACATCTCACCGGAATCGATCTGGCTGTCGTTATCAACATCACCGCTGAGATAAGTGGTAGTAAGCGGTGTAGACGTGCCACTTTGCTCAAGCACGTCTGTTACATTGACATTGGTGAGATCAGCCGTGCCGTTATTATTGATGGTAATTTCATAAGAAATACTGTCCCCTGCAGACAGGCCCGGCGTTCCATCATCGTCGTTTAGCGTTCCAACCTTGCTAACGGCCATTGAGACATTTGGATCAATTCGTGTTTCTTGAGAATCGGTATCATCCGGACTTTCGTTTGATCGAACCGTAACCGTGTTATCAATGTCATCATCACCACCACCGCGGGTAGCAAGATCAAAATTGGTAATTGTATAGCTGCCACCATAGGTCCATGTTTCTGTTGGATCCAAGCGGAAATCATTATCAGCATCCCCACCCTGAAAGGATAGAGAAACCAACGGGTCCGTAACATTGACCCCGGTCAAGCTGACATTACCCGGGTTGGTAACAGTGATCGTGTAGGAGATGGTATCACCAGCCGTCAGGCCCGGCGTTCCGTCATCATCATTAAGAACACCTGCTTTATTGACTTCAATTAAAGGGTTCGCCGGAATAACCGGAACAGAGGCCGTTGCAGGTGAAGAGAAAACACCGGTTCCGTTATAAATGCCAACTGCACGAGCAGTATTATCAATCGCAGCATGGGCAAGCTGCATTTGCGCAAGCCAGAAAACACATGCCACAAACAACGAAACCGCAGGCCGCAGCCCACGTGAAATCCGTATAACCGGATTGGTTCGAGTTTCATGCTCAAGCATCATGCTTTTGCCCCGTCATCTTCTTCATGAAGATGAATTTATTTCAGCTTTTGCGGGTTTCTTTTTTGCCAGAACACATCAGACTAGAAGGATTACCGCTTACTCAACGCTACTGATTATCCACTTCCTCCTGCGTCACCGTCAGCGTCACAGTAAAGGTTGCGGTTGCTCCAACATCGAGCACATCAATGATCCCGTCATTGGGTGTGCCCACGTTGGAAGAAAGGTTTGGACCCGGCGCAGAAATAGTTTCATTGGAAGGAGCAGGTGTCAGAATAACGCCTTCATGCGTATCCTGCACTGCCACGTTCGTCAGGGTCACATTACCAATATTGGTTACTTCGTAGGTATAGGTGGTGGTCTCATCCACCTCGGCAAATCCATCATTCACGATTTCATCGTTGAGATTTGCGTTCTTGATGATACTGAGTTGCGGTGCCGCATCTACCACATCCACCGTCTCGGTCGCAGTGGCAATCACACTGTTGGGCGTTCCCCCTAAAGGCGTGCCTGTAGCCGTAACGATATTATCAATTGTTGCATGAGCAGGAACGGTGACAATAGAGAGACCCGTCAAAACAAATACCACACGCATGCTGCCAGATTGCACCATCCGCCTTGGTAAAGTTTGAATTTCAGAACGCTGCATCATCACACGTATCACGGTTTATTTTGCGTGATTTCGCGTGAGTCGGGTTAAATAACAATTAACGTTGACGAAACGTAAACCATAAAACGACAAAGGCCAGCATCAAGCTGGCCTCTATCAATCACATATTTTGCCGACTATTGAAGATTATCAACGTCGTCCTGAGTAACAACATATGTACCTGTATAGGTAGCTGAGTCACCCGGTTGTAGTAGGTTGACCACGTTATCAAGCCCATCATCAGAAGAGTTGCCCGACGTATTAGTCAATGACTGTAGTGCAGGTATCGGATTGCCACCAGAACCAGCAGTAACCGAATCAGCCAATGAAACATCCGTAATCGGAACGTTACCATCGTTGGTTACGACGTAGGTATAGGTAATGGTCTGACCAGCAACCACATCGGAATCATCATCCGCAACTTTCGTAACAGCAAGAGAAGCGTTTTGATCTTCAAGATCAACTTCTTCATCCGCAGTCAGTGAGGCTGGCGGGATTGTGCCCGCTGCCGGTGTTGCAGAAGCCGTTACCGTGTTGTCGAGGTCGTTATCTGCTTGGTTATTCAAGTCAGCTTGCGTGACTACATAGGTGCCCGTCCAGGTAATCAAGTCACCAGGTGCAAGCGTATCCCAAGTATTATCAGCAGCATCATCTGTGGAATCGCCCGCTGTACCATTATCGGTCAATGGTGCACCACCAAGTGTTGGCGTAGGTCCGGTGCCTGTGCCTTCATGTGCATCTGACAGCGAAACCGCTGTTAGTGTCACATTACCCGTATTTTCAACCGTGTATGTGTAGGTAATTGTATCGCCCACACCCACATTGGAAGTTACATCAGCAGTTTTAGTAACCACGATATCGGGTGCAGCATCTGCAACATCAACGGTTTCATCGGCGGTTGCAGTAATATCATCGCCTGGGTCACCCGGATCGCCGCCCGGCGCTTCACCAGTTGCCGTTACAGTGTTATCGATGGTTGCATATGCAGGTGTAATTGCAGCAAATGCAGTGGCCAGAGCAAGGCCGGATACAGCAAACCGCTTGGCCGCAAGGCCAGTTAAATAGAGGTTGCGCCCAATTTTTTGAGTGTCGTCAGTATTCTTCATAAGATCCCCGTAAGAAGCGCAGACCCCGCGTCACCCCAAAAAGGGCAGCCAAAGCCCACTTTTACTTTCCCGAAAATCGGCCACCAACGCCAAACAAGAGCCGAATAATAAATTTGACCTAAAATGCAGAACCAGCTGCCCCAGAAACAGTCAATAATGCCAAAAATCTAAATTTATTAACGAATCGGTAACTGATTCGATTCTGGCTGACCACTTAGAAATCACATGTCAGATAAGTTTTCCTAAGGTAAAGTGAGCGAAGCCCTTAAAAACAAACAAGATTCGCAATTAGAACAGAGTTCTTTTACTTTTTGAGCAAGTTAGTTTCATGACAGCATCACCACACGCACAAACCGCATTATCAGCAGATTACGTAATCATCGGATCAGGCTCCGCCGGATCTGTTATGGCAGATCGCCTATCAGCAGATGGGAAAAATTCCGTCATTGTCATTGAATATGGCGGGACGGATGCCGGACCTTTTATTCAAATGCCTGCTGCCCTTTCCTATCCTATGAACATGGGTCTGTATGATTGGGGATATAAAACCGAACCTGAAGCCGGTCTCGGCGGGCGAAGATTGGCTGCCCCACGCGGCAAGGTTACAGGTGGATCTTCATCCATCAATGGTATGGTCTATGTGCGCGGCCACGCAGGTGACTTCAACACATGGGAAGAAATGGGTGCAAAAGGCTGGTCCTACTCTGACGTCTTGCCATACTTCAAGCGGATGGAAGCTTCCTCTAGCAATGAAGACGGCTCGCGTGGCGTAGATGGTCCGCTACATGTAAAAAAAGGCGATACACCCAATGCGTTATTTGATGCTTTCATTGAAGCTGGAGAACAAGCAGGCTTTGGCATCACGCCTGACTATAACGGATTGAAGCAAGAGGGTTTCTCGCGATTTCAGCATACCATTCATAATGGCAGACGCTGGTCCACGGCAAATGCATACTTAAAGCCTGCCCTAAAACGCCAGAACCTCACATTGGTTCGTGGTCTTGCAGAGCGCGTGACGTTTGAAAATAAACGCGCAACAGGCGTGGAAATAAAACGGGGAAACCAGACAGAATTTATTAGCGCCAAACGCGAAGTCATTTTAGCAGCGTCTGCGTTCAATTCTCCCAAACTGCTCATGCTATCAGGCATTGGCCCTGCAGATCATCTACGTGAGCATGGCATTGATGTGATCGCTGATCGCCAAGGCGTAGGCGCAAACTTGATGGACCATTTGGAGCTTTACATTCAGCAGGAATGTACGCAGCCGATTTCGCTTTATTCAAAACTAAATCTCTTTTCCAAGGCAAAGATCGGGTTGGAATGGCTTCTTTTTAAAACGGGCGATGGCGCAACCAATCACTTTGAAGCGTGCGCTTTTGTGCGTTCAAAAGCAGGCGTATCTTATCCCGATATACAGTTTCATTTCCTGCCCGTGGCAATCAGATACGATGGCAAAGCAGCAGCGCCGACCCACGGGTTTCAAGCCCATGTAGGGCCAATGCGATCACCCTCACGTGGGCGCGTTCACCTAACATCAAAAGACCCTGCAGCCAAACCGTCCATTTTATTCAACTACATGACACATGACGAAGACTGGCAAGACTTCCGCCATTGCATTCGTTTGGCACGTGAAATATTCGGACAAAGCGCATTTGACCCATTCCGGGGCAAGGAAATCCAACCAGGTGAACACGTACAAAGCGATGACGAGTTAGACGACTTCATTCGTGAACACGCAGAAAGCGCTTATCATCCCTGCGGCACCTGCAAAATGGGAGACGCAAGCGATGCAACTGCCGTGGTTGATCCGGAATGCAATGTGATCGGTGTTCAAGGATTGCGGGTTGCGGATTCTTCAATTTTTCCAAGCATACCAAACGGAAATCTCAACGGCCCTTCCATCATGGTCGGCGAAAAAGCCTCCGATCATATTCTGGGGGTTGATATGCTTCCACGCTCTAATCAAGAACCGTGGTTCAATCCTAACTGGGAAACAACAGATCGCTTGGCATAAGCGTCTTCAACTAGAGCGTATCTGGCTTGGATTGAACCGTTTGAACGCCGTGGCGTTTGTGCT
>CAZEPF010000144.1:0-7552 GCA_964514045.1 uncultured Rhizobiaceae bacterium
GAACAGACTGACAACGCCTGTTCCGCCATAGATCAACACGCCCAATGCAGCAAATTGCACGACAACGGATGGCGGCAATACCTGTTTTGTTTTTTGCAGGCCAAATACTATGCCGTAAAGAATAACGCCGGCTGCAAAAATCACGCCTGCCTGAAAACCGCCACCAGGAGAAAAATCGCCGTGGAACTGCACGTATAATGCAAACAGAGTAATGGGTGGCACAAGAATTTTTGTGATAACGCGCAAGATAAGATGGTGACGCATTAGCTTTCGTCCTCCGCGTCTTCACGGCGACGGACATAACCACCGATCAACATCAGCACACCCACTGCTGCCGTGAACACCACAACAACCTCGCCGAATGTATCATAGCCACGATAGCTGGCGAGAATAGCGGTAACAACGTTTGGAACGCCTGTGTCTTTTGGTGTGCGCTCCAAATATTGCGCAGCCACATGCGTTTGCGCGGGAGACGTAGCCGACCCGAAGTCTGGCATATCCACCGTGCCATAAATCATTACCGCGCCCGTCAGCAAAACGACCAGCAAAGGCACAGGGGAAAATTTACGTGGCATTTTTTCTTCGCGGCTAGTCAGCGCCATGGTTCCCAAGAGAAGAACCGTAGAAATACCAGCACCCACTGCGGCCTCGGTGAAGGCAACATCAACAGCATCCAGCGTTACGAATAGCAGCGCTGACAGCAGACTGAACACGCCCGACAACATCACAACCGCAAACAGGCGACGCATCATCAATATGGCAAAAGCAGTTGCCACCAACATGCTAAACAATACGAGATTTATCAGAACATCCATTATCGTCCCTCAACCTCATCGCTTGGATCAACTTTGTCAGAAGCAAATTCAGCACCGATTTCCTTGGCCTGATCTTCTGCCATGCCCGGCAAAAGCTTGCCCTTTGGCAAGAGACCGGAGACCAGCGCAGCATTTGCAACCGCGTGGCTTGCCGTTGGCCCCGTGATAAAAATAAAGATGCCGATCATCACCAGCTTAAACGTTACCAAAGAAAATCCAGCCTGTAGGGACATGCCGATAATCAAGAGAATTACACCGCCCGTATCGGTTACGGATACCGCATGAAGTCTCGACCAGAAGTCCGGCAACCGGACAGCCCCTATTGCGCCGATCACCATAAAGATGCTGCCTGAGACAATCATAATCCAGCTTGCAAGCTCTATCATCAGAAGGAACACAGTCACTACTTGCCCCCCCGATCAAACAAGCGGCCTAGCGGTGTTGGTGACCCGCGAGGAGTGGGAGACGTATCGCCAATTGCGCGGTAGCGGAAAAACTTCAAGACGGCAATTGTCCCAACGAAATTGATCAGCGCGTAAAGAAGTGCAATGTCGAGGAAATCAGGGCGGCCCATCAAGAAGCCAAGAACACCGATAAACATCACCGTGTAAGTGCCAAAAGCATTGCCCGCCAATACGCGGTCATACAGCGAGGGCCCTGCAAAAAGGCGGGCCAGAACCAGCGTCATTCCAATGAATAAAGCAATCGTTGCAAAAAGGAACATCAGACAGCGCTCCTATCTGTTTCAATGGCCGAAACGCGCGCATCCATATCAGCAAGTGCTTCCATATCACCCTCACCATATTCAAGCGCATGAACAACAAACTGATCATTCTCGGTTTCAACCGTGATCGTACCCGGTGTAAGGGTAATCGACGTTGCAAACATCACTTGGGTGATTTCATGCTTGCAACTCACAGGCACCATAAACAGACGCTGGCTGTCAGGTTGCTTGCCCGACAGAATAATCTTTGCCACGGCAATATTGGATTTAGCAATTTCGATAAGCAGCCAGAAAACATACTTCACAGTCGCGACGGGTTTAATCGCATAGTCCAGTTGCTCACCGTCAGCAACATCCATGCGTTTACCGATCCAAAGTGACAGCACGACAGAGATAGCGCCAAAAATCAAAATCAGCGGTTTATCCCACAGGCCAGACATCAACAGCCAAAGTACTGCCAAGCCCGTTCCGCCAATTAGTGTTTTTACCATAAGTGAAATACCGAAAATTGATATATTACGGTGTAGGTAGTTTGAGAAAATTTTCAAGAAGCAGGTCCGTAAAACTACTGAAAATCATATGCTATTTTTGAAAATCTTCTAACGCACTGACTATTGCCGTAGCGGAACCTCGCGCGCCATCAAGATCAAGAGAGTGCGACTTTGGTTTTTGAGCCAGAGTTTCATCAATCGCTTGGGCTAGGGTTTCAGCAGAAAAGGCATCGGGATGAATACAAGTGACAATACCTAATTCATCCAGCATTTGCGCCCGCCGCAATTGTTCGGTTTCGCGTCCTCCCGTGTAAGGGAAAAGAACAGATCGACACCCTGCCTGCATAATATCGCCAACCGTATTGTAGCCTGCATGAGAAACAGAAACCTGCGTTGCTTTCAACATTTCGAGCATGTTTGGAATGTAACGGACAATCTTCACACCCTTCGGTGCATTTGAAACAATGCTGTCAAAGGCTTGATCATTGAGTTCAGTACCGGTTGTGACAAGCCAGTTATCCTGTCTCGATTTGCAAAGTGAATGCGCCTGTAACGCGGTCTCTAAAAGTCTGCGCCCAAACGCTCCACCGCCTACGGATACCAAAACATTGGTTTGTTGACCTGGCGTAGGTTCATCATCAAAACGTTCTGGCGTAACCAATCCGGTGTAGCGAATTTTAGAGCCGAACTCTTCGACACCCTGCAATGTCTCTTCAATCCTGATGAGGTTCGGATCGCCATGAACCAAAACAAGATCAAAATACTTTTCTACCAGATCATTGGATTCCCGCACACGCTTTTCCTTGCGGTCTTCCTGCATGATATCGCGAATGGAAGAGACGATCATCGGCCGTGGTGATGAATTGGCCGCAAGTTCAAACAGTGGCAATAATTCAAATTGCATTTGTCGCCGCCCAAACGGAAACGCTTCGCTGATCAGCACATCGGGTTTCAGCGCGCGATAGAGATCAAGCAATTGGTGTTTACGGGCCTCTTCATCTTGCTTTGAAAACTGGGTTCCATCGGCATGAAGCAATTGGTTAAACGCAGCATCACTGGTGCGAACGGGTGTGAGTTCATGCAGCGTCAAACCGGAAAAATCAAAACCGGGCAGCCGTGTCCCGCCCCAAACCAGATGAACGTCCAGACCTTCCTTTACCATTGCACGCGCAATGCGGGTAGCGCGGTAAACATGCCCTACCCCCCACAAATGTTGAACGTAGAACAAGACCCGTTTGCTCACCGGAACTTCTCCAATGTGGTGTTAAGAAGACTGACCAATTCACCAATCGTTTGCGTATGGCTGAATTGGGTGCGAACTTTTTTGTCACCGGCTTTGCCCATTGCTTGCCGGATGGATGGATGGGTGATTAGTTGCGCGATGGCATCGCTTAGGGCCTGAATATCATCCGGCTCGATTAAGATGCCATTTTCACCATCGGTAATAAGCTCGGGTATGCCCGATATATTGGTGGAAATTACAGGCAGTTGCTGGCTTTGTGCTTCAACAATCACGTTGGGAAGACCGTCACGGTCACCTGACGTATCAATTCTGCTTGGCAGAATAAACACATCAGACTTGCCATATGCACTTAAAACATCGCTTTGCGGCAAGGCACCCAGAAACTCGCAGCGATCTGAAATGCCAAGTTCACTGGCTTGCTCAATCAGCGCATCGCGCAGTGGTCCACCGCCAATATGCGTCCAGTGCCAGTGCAAATTGTCATCAAGTTTGGACAGGGAAACAAGCAGGCTATCCAGCCCCTTTTTGGATACTGCGCGGCCAACAGTAATCAGCTTTACAGGAGACTTGGCAGACGAACCATCAGCGTTACTATTGTTAGGGTTTGGTGGCGGGAAGCGATCTAAATCCAACCCGTGATAGACAAGATGCACAGTGCCCGGCTTTGACAGGGAAGAAAGATATTCGGCCCCTCCTCGCGTACACGTCACCAGCCATTGGCAATCTTCAAGCTTCTCGCGAATTTCCCATTCAGGAATGGTCCAGATGTCTTTCGCGTGGGCAGAAATGGCAAACGGCTTCCCACTGATCAAGGACGCATAGCGCGTAACAGATCCGGGCGTATGAAGAAAATGAACATACATCATGTCTGCATCTGGCGCGTATTCTGTGGCAAGAACCATAGCCTGACCAAACCTGCGAATGCGGTTGGGTGTTGGATCACGCATCAGGTCTTTTAGAAAGACTGGAAGCGACTTCCAGAAACCCGGCAACATGATGCACTTAAGCTTTGCTTTCGTGACGCGGAATAATTCCTGATAAATATATTCAGGCAGATAGTGTTTGATCGCAGAAATTTCTGCATGAACCGGATGCGTATGTTTGTCCGTTGGATGGCGCAGCGAGATAATATCGATCTCAAAGCCTGCCCGTTCCAACTCAAGAATTTCCTGTGCAATGAAAGTTTCGGACAGCCTTGGATACCCCTTCAAGACAAGGGCGATGCGTTTGTTTGAACTCATAGTGCGCCAGAAGAAAGTTTCTTACGTTTACTTGAGCCATCAAGTCGAATAAGTGCGGACAATTCTGCAACTTCCTGACAGACCTGCTCAAGCCCTGACATATCATCGGGCTTTAAGGCTTTTGACGGTTCGTCGATATAGGGCAGTGCTTTCAGCTTTGCTGCCAATGCCGATGGAATTGCCGCCTCATCCGGATGAAGCATATCACAAAGGCCCAATTCCTGCGCACGCGACGCACGGATCAATTGCTCCTCGCGAGGGGTCACACGCGGCACAAATAAAACACGCTTGTTGAAAGACATGGCTTCACAGAACGTATTATATCCACACATGCCAACAATGGCGGTTGCATTTTTAACGAGCACTTCCATCTGGCTTTCAAAATCCAGAACTGTGATATTGGGAAGACTGGATGCGCGTATTCGGATGCGCTCACGATTATCGCCACGCATAAACGGACCAAGCACCATGACAATCGGAAAGTCATTGCTGGGGTCTGCTTCGCGGGCAGCCAGCACTTGCTCCATCAGCGTGATGCCATCGCCACCGCCACCGGATGTTGCAAGAATATACTTTTCAGGAACCATCGGTCCATCGGCATCAACGAGCGTATTTTTCTCGCGATCCAAAAAGCCTGTGAATGCCATACGGTCTTCCATGCCTTGCGGAAGATCAAATCCTTGAAGCGGATTCCAGAAGTTGCGCGGCCCGTAAATCCACATGCGGTCGTAGTAACGATTGATCGTCTCAATCATCTCGGACTTCTTCCATTCCTTGGAAAGAAGCTTCGGAGAATCCATAACGTCTCTAAGACCGATAACCGTTTTGGTATGGGTTTTACGGAACATCTCAAGGGTCGGTAGAAGTTCACCCTTGAGGCCCATCGGCTCTTTGTCAGCAATAAAGATATCCGGCTGAAACGCCTCAGCCGTGCGCTGAATGATCAGTTTGCGCATTTCAAGGATTTCATCAATGTCGATATATTCGCCAATGGAATCATATTCGCCATTGTAGAGTTTGATAACAGACGGAATTTTTACGAAATCGACACGCGCGCGAAAATCAAACGCACCTGCAATCTGAGAACCAGAAATAATGAGAACTGACACGCCCTTAAACTGTTCTACGATTGCATGGGCAATGGCTCGGCACCGTCGCAAATGACCGAGGCCAAATGTGTCGTGGCTGTACATCAGGATACGGATGTGTTCGAGGCGGTTAAGTTCCACGCGTAGATATATCCTGATTAAAGCTGCATACTTATATAGGGTCGTGACCCCGGGCCCTCATAGCCTGTTAGTATTTATCAGGATTTTTGCCGCCGAAACAAGACTGGCTGACAATCAATTTAGGCGCTATGTTTTAGGGTCTTATCTCGTTTTTCATCTTCGCCATTGGGTATCTATCCGTTTTGAAAAGAATTGCCTTTTTTGCACCGATCAAACCCCCTGATCATCCTATTCCATCGGGCGATCGTTTGATTGCGCAAAACCTTATGTCTGCGATGAAACTGGGCGGCAATAGTGTCGAGCTAGCAAGCCGCACGATTTGTTATTCCAAGCGCCATTCCTTGGATATTCTTCACTCTAAAAAAGAAACCGCACTTGAAGACGCAGAGCGCATTATTAATGACTGGAAGACGCGCGATATCACTGAGCGGCCGCAAGTTTGGATTACCTATCACCCGTATTGCAAGGCGCCGGACTGGATTGGTCCGCTTGTCTCTAAAGCGTTTGATATACCCTACATCACGATTGAGGCTGCGCGGACGGGACAGAATGATGGAACCGAGCCTTGGGCAGCGTGGCGTAAAGAAGCCCAGACAGGCATCAAACAAGCTGATCTTCATCTGGTTTTCAAACCCAGTGATCGTACCTATCTGACCCAGCTTTTAGGGTCAGACGAACGATTGAGAGAGTTTCCGACATTTGTAGATGTTGCAAAACTAAGCGGAACGACTGCAAACTTATTACCCGAACATTGGCTGACAGAAACGCCAGTTTTGATCACGGCAGGTATGATGAGAGCTGGTAAAAAGGATAAGAACTTTTACATGCTGGCTGATGTCTTGGCAGGCATTGTTGATGTTGATTGGAATTTAATCATTGTGGGTGGTGGGCCGGAAGAAGCCGCCATACGCGAAGCATTTTCAGGTATACCGCACGACCGTATTCACTGGACCGGACAGATAGAACAAACTGACGTGCTTAAATGGATGCAAGCATCCGACGTATTTATCTGGCCCGGTTGGAAAGAGCCTATTGGCATGGTCTATCTTGAGGCACAGGCACAAGAACTGCCCGTCATCGCCTATGAGAGCATGGGCGTTCCACTTGTGGTGGAGCATGGAAAGACGGGACTGCTTGCGCCCGAAAGCGACGTTGCTGCCATGCGCGAGAATATACGCCAGTTACTAGGTGACACCGAGATGCGAAACGCAATGGGCATTGCTGCAAAAAGCAAGGTCTTCAACCAGCATTCCATGGAAGCAGCAAGCGCCAGAATAAACGAAATCCTCAATACGCTTTGAGAATTTCGTGTCTGTTTAACCGTAAGGGTCTGCTGCGTCGCGAAGCCCGTCGCCAAAAAAGTTGAAGGCAAGGATTACCAAAATCACAGGCACTACCGGCAAGATCAGCCAAGGGGTTAGGGCAACTACCTGAATATTTTGCGCCTCATTGAGCAACACGCCCCAGCTAACTGTTGGTGAGCGCAATCCAAGTCCAAGGAATGAAAGTGCCGTTTCACCCAAAATCATGGTTGGAATCGTAATGGTTGCAGACGCTATCAAATGGCTCATGAAACCAGGCACTAGATGAAGACCAATAATCCGTGCCGGACTTGCACCCATCAAACGTGCTGCCAATACATAATCTTCTTCGCGCAAGGCCAGGAGTTTTGACCGCACGGCCCTTGCCAATCCGGTCCAGTCGATCAGCCCCAAGATAACGGTAATCCCAAAATAGATGAGAATAGGAGACCAGTTCGCGGGCATGATGGCTGCCAGCACCAGCCAAAGCGGTAGCGTCGGTAGGGAC
>CAZEPF010000145.1:0-7547 GCA_964514045.1 uncultured Rhizobiaceae bacterium
CTAGCTGAAATCAAAAATCCAACCCATCAAATCGATGCAATCCAAGACAGACACACTCTAAGTCAGCTTTTGGACCATTTGTCTAAAGCGGTATTATCCGCATCTTTTGCATCAACCCATGTACCTTGCGAACCATCCAGCAGATGCTCTTTTTTCCAAAAGGGCGCCGATGTTTTCAGATAGTCCATGAGATAATTTGCACCGTCGAAGGCTGCTTGCCGATGGCGGGCAGCAGCCACAACCAGAACAATATTATCGCCAGGCTTGATTTTTCCAAATCGATGAATTGCCGAAATACCATCCAATTCAAACCGCGTGATCGCTTCCTGCGCTACGCTTTGAATTTGTCGCTCTGCCATGCCTGGATAGTGTTCTAACTCAAGCGCAGACAACCGATTGCCTTCGTCACGGCAAAGCCCTGTGAAAGTTACAATTGCGCCTATGTTGGAATTGGTAGAGGTGAGCCGGTCAATCTCACTAGAAATATCAAAATCTTCAGATTGGATTTTAACCAGCGGCTCAATCATGCCCTAACCACCTGTCATTGGCGGAAATAATGCAATCTCACGAGCATCAACAATCGAGGCTGATCTGTCCAGTGTATGTTCTTGATCAATCGCGATTTGAATAATATCGGAATGTTCAAACACGCCAGCAAATGCTTCGTTGCGTGATGCGAGCCATCCAAGAAGATCAGAAACCGTGTGAGTCCCTTCCGGCAGATCAACAATCTCTTCACTCATGCTTAAACGTTCACGTAACCAAGCAAAATATACCAGTTTCAATGGAGCACCTATTCAATGATGTGTTTTAGTCCAGCACGGAAATAATCATATCCAGTATATAACGTAATTAGTGCCGCAATCCACAACAACACCAGTCCTGTGTCAGTTGTATAAGGGAACACTTTATCACCGGCAGATCCAGCCAGTAAAAAACCAATAGCAAGCATTTGAAGTGTGGTTTTCCATTTGGCAATCCATGTTACAGGAACGCTGACTTTCAACTCTGCAAGATATTCACGCAAGCCCGACACCAAAATCTCACGGCATAAAATGATGATAGCTGCCCAAAGTGACCATCCGGCAATTGTCTTTTCCGTGTCAGCTGCAAGCAGAAACAAACATGTGGAAACCAAGAGTTTGTCTGCAATTGGATCCAGCATCCGGCCAATATTAGAGGTCTGATGCCAAATACGGGCGAGGTAGCCGTCAAGGAAATCTGTTAAACTAGCCACTGCGAAAATGGCCAAGGCCGACCACCGCGCAAAATCAGACGATTGCAGTTTGCCTTCTAGGTAAAAGCAAAGCGCGACCAATGGAACAGCCAAAATTCGACCATAGGTCAAGAGATTAGGCAGGCTTAGAAGAAGGGCCGGCTTGTCTTTCTTGATCTGACTCATGATCCAAAATAATCCTTGTTACATACAGATAGGTATTCTTGCTTCAAGTGGGGTAATCCCATGCAAGTGTCAATGAAAATGATCATAGATCAGTTGGGCCATTTGTGCAGAAATGCCATCTACTTCTTTGAGGTCTGCCAGTGCGGCGCGTGAAACTGCTTTTGCAGTTCCGAAATGATGTAGCAATGCACGTTTGCGTCCGGGCCCAATACCAGAAATTTCATCCAGTGGATTTTTGACCATTTCTTTTTTACGGCGCACGCGGTGGGAACCAATTGCAAACCTGTGTGCCTCATCGCGAAGTCGCTGTACAAAATACAAAACCGGATCGCGCTCTGGAAGCATGAAAGATTGTTTGCCTTTGATGAAAAATTTTTCCAGCCCTGCGTCACGGTCAGGGCCTTTGGCAATGCCCACCATTGGGACAGAATTCTCAAGCCCCATTTCTTTCATGGTTTCGTAGACCGCATTGAGTTGGCCCAGTCCACCATCAATCAATAACAGGCTAGGCCAAACGCCAATTTCACCATCTGGCACTTCTTGGTCTTCCGGCATTCCATGTTCTTTCACAAGTCGAGAAAACCTGCGGGTCATAACCTCACGCATCATTCCGTAATCATCCCCCGGTACGAGGTCTTTCGATTTGATGTTAAACTTGCGGTAGTGATTTTTGGCAAACCCTTCTGGCCCGGCAACAATCATGCCGCCAACCGCATTGGTGCCCATAATATGAGAGTTGTCGAAAACCTCAATTCGGTTTGGCGTATCTTCAAGACCAAATGCCTCGGCAACGCCTTTCATAAGCTTAGACTGGGTTGATGTCTCAGCCAGCTTACGTTCTACGGCTTCTTTCGCATTCTTTTTGACGTGTTCTACCAGCTCACGCTTTTCACCACGCTGTGGCACCAGAACTTCAACTTTGCGCTCTGCCCGTAGAGAGAGTGCCTCACCAAGCAGAGCTTCTTCGCCTGTTTCATCCGAAATTAAAATAAGTCGAGGGCAGGGCCTGTCATCATAAAACTGGCCAAGAAAAGCACCTAAAATTTCACCGGATTCTATTGCTTTGTCTGCTCTTGGAAAATACGCCCGATTTCCCCAATTTTGTCCGGTGCGAAAGAAAAAGACCTGAATGCATGTCATGCCGCCTTTTTGTTGTACGGCAAACACGTCTGCTTCTGTAACAGAACTTGGATTGATGCCCTGATGGCTTTGCACATGCGAAAGAGCAGAAAGGCGATCGCGATAAATCGCAGCCCGTTCAAAATCCATTTCTTCGGATGCTTGTTGCATCTGCTTTGAAAGCGTTGACTGCATGTTAGAGCTTTTGCCTGTCAGAAAATTGCGCGCGTCTTTTACTAGCCCCGCATATTCCTCCGCGCCAACCTCGCCCGTACAAGGGCCAGAGCACCGTTTTATCTGATGGAGAAGACAGGGGCGCGTTCTGCTTTCAAACACTGAATCCGTACACGTGCGCACCAGAAAGGCGCGTTGCATAGCATTCAGTGTGCGATTAACCGAACCAGCTGATGCAAAGGGGCCGTAATAACTGCGCTTTTTACTGCGTGCACCACGATGTTTAAATAGGCCAGGAGACCCGTGGTCGTCCGTAATCACGATATAAGGAAAACTCTTATCGTCCCGCAGTAAAACGTTGAACTTAGGTCGCAGCCGTTTGATGAGATTTGCTTCAAGCAGTAATGCTTCCATCTCTGTGTGAGTGGTCACAAACTCCATGCTGGCGGTTTCGCGGATCATACGCGCAATGCGGTTTGTGTGGCCTCCCATTTTTGCATAGGACGCAACGCGTTTCTTCAACGATTTTGCTTTGCCTACATAAAGAACATCACCTGATGCGCTGAACATACGATACACGCCCGGAGAATTTGGAAGTCGCTTCACACAGGCAGAGATAATTTCAACACCGGACTTGCCCGATACATCATCGGGCTCCTCCCAATACAAGGTGGCGCTTGTCCCAGTGGTCGCAGAAAGATCCGGCGGTTTTACAGGTGTGTCATTCATTTAAGTAATATGCCGGATTCTGCCACGGATTTCGATAGATCACTCTTTGATGCCCACAACGTCTGGCGTTTCCCAAGTGAGATGCTGCCCACCGTCAAGCGCAATCATCTGTCCTGTGACAGATTTAGCGTCATACAGATATCGA
This sequence comes from uncultured Rhizobiaceae bacterium, assembly GCA_964514045.1. GTDB lineage: Bacteria > Pseudomonadota > Alphaproteobacteria > Rhizobiales > Rhizobiaceae > JAALLB01. The sequence goes on from CAZEPF010000145.1 coordinate 3,570, forward strand.
ACGGTTTCTCCAAAAGCTTCCAATGATGGCTGCATCTTTAGTGGGAGAGCGCTGACTTGCGTTGCAAAGTCTTCCGGTGATTGGCGTTCGTTCGCAAGGGTAGGGCCAGGCCCAATTGCATTGACTCTAATTCTAGGAGCAAGCGCCTGTGCAAGCGTTTGAGTGGCGGTCCAAAGGGCAGACTTCGAAAGGGTGTAACTATAAAAATTTGGATTTAGCCGCCACACACGTTGATCAATAATATTTACCACTGACCCATGAGTGATACATTCTTGTGCTGCCATTTGCTGGATCAGAATTGAAGGCGCTTTGACGTGAATACCAAAGTGGCGATCAAACAAATCTTCGTTAAACTCTTCCACGCTGTCATTTTGAAAAATGGAAGCATTGTTCACCAATAGATCAACGGGGCCAATTGATTCACAACATTGTTGAAATAAAGAAACACATTCATCAGCAACAAGCAGGTCGGCCTCTAGCGCGATCGTGTCAACGCCATATTCACGCAACCCATCGGCAAGGCCTTCTGCTTCGTCTTCTGAGGAAGCGTATTGAATAGCAACATTAAAACCATTGCGCGCAAGGTCGGTTGCTATTGCCGCGCCGATACGTCGTGCTCCACCTGTAACCAATGCTGATTTCATATTTTGCCTATTTAATAAAAGCGGCTCCAAGATAGATGATATAGGCTGCCGACATAATAATACCACTGCGGCGGCTGATGTTCTTTTTATAATAAGCAAGCCAAGCGAGCAGTAAGGACGCTGCCAGCATAACCCACATATCAACGTAAATTAGATGGCTGCCAACAGCCACTGGCGTGATGATCGTGGTAATGCCCATGATCGCAGCAATGTTGAAAATGTTAGAGCCAACAACATTGCCAATCGCAACACTTGAGGAACCTCTAAATACCGCCATGAGTGAGGCAGAAAGTTCTGGCAAGGATGTGCCGACTGCAACGATGGTTAGACCGATGATTTCATCAGGCACACCCAAGAATTGTGCGATTGATTGTGCTGCATCCACGGTCAACCATGCACCAAGTGGTAACATCACCATGCCAATAGCAACGAATATAAGTGACTTGATCAATCCGCCTTCTAATGCGGGAACCTCATCATGATAGTCAGCCTGTACAGTACTATTATCATGTGTTGCTGCCCGATACTGATCCCATAGGAATAGCAATAACAGGGCAACAAGGATCACCCCATCAATCAGACCCATACTGCCCTTAGCGAGCATTCCCATAAAGACAACGGTAATACCGATCATGACGAGAATGTTCCGTCCGATCCCTTCGCCTTTGCAGGATGCAGCAGAGAAAAGCGCAGGAACACCAAGCACCAACAGTACGTTTGCTATGTTGGAGCCAATAATATTACCGATCGCCAAACCACCCGATCCCCCTAAGGCCGCCTGAACTGAAATAAATAACTCAGGAGCCGATGTGCCAAGCGAGACAATCGTGAGGCCAATAATCAGTGGAGGAATTGAGAGCCGTTCAGCAATGGCTACTGCGCCGCGAACAAGAATATCACCGCCAACTACCAGCAGTGTGATACCCAGAAAAAGAAAAAGAATAACAGTCATGAAATCAATATTTTGTAAAATGGAGGTCAGGAATTGTTTCAAATATATAGGGATTTAGAACGCCAAATATAAGGGGTGAGTGCCGTTAATGAAAATGTCCAAATCTGGGTGATGCCCCTACATGGTCACAAAAATTCCACGACTGCGCTGATCCAACGCCGCATTCGCACATAAACTCTCCATAAGTTCTATCTTGTTGGAGACCCTTATGCGTTTACCTCTGTTTATCGCTTCTGCTTCAGTCCTTATTGCTGCAACCACCCTTACGACTCACGCGGCAGATCCGGTGTTTGAAGCGCCTGTATTGCCGCAAACACCTGAAGTACAGCTTGATACTTCCCAGTGGGGTGGCTTTTATCTAGGTGCTTATGGCAAATACAATTGGTTTTCTCCCGGTATTTCTGGTTCAGGTAAAGTGGATGACGAAAGCTTTGGCGGCGGTCTTTACACCGGATACAATTGGGATATTGGCAATAATATTGTCACTGGGCTTGAGTTAAATGCAGGTATCGTGGATTCAGGTGCAAATGTCGCTGGTACGTTTATAGACCAACAATGGGACGCTTCATTACGTGCGCGTCTTGGATACGCGTTTGAGAACTCTCTACTCTATAGTTTTGCAGGTTTGGCAGTTACTTCCGTTGAGGCTGCTGCACTCACAGGTACTGACGAAAATACTTTAACGGGCTTCACAGTAGGCGCAGGCTTAGAAACAGAAATTTTTGAGGGTGTTACTGCAAGAATAGAGTATGGATATGACGATTATTCAGATGAAAATTTTGCGCTAGGTGCTGCAAATCCTAATGTCGAAGTGAACAACCAAGGTCTGAATTTGGGTTTTGGCTTCAAATTCTAGCTTTTGTTGCAAGGTTTATATTATGGCTAAAGATAGCCATCGTCATTTTTATGCCGAATTCTCACGTCTTAACGTAGCGTAATTTATTAAGACTACGTAAATAATTGCGGGTCAGGTTGGGGCAATGAGTTGATGAAATCATTGGATGATTCGTTTCGTAGGGCAGCTAGATCAATGGCGATAAAATCTACCGCAAACCAAAAGACATTTTCTTATCCCTCCGGATACGGTTTAATTGCCGTATTATCCGGAATGCTATTTTTTCTGATCAGTGCACAAGTGAGTGCTTTTGCAAGTGATCGATCCCCGTGGCGTGATAAGTCAAAAGCAATCGTACTTGATGCTTACGAGAAAAACCCGATCAATTGGGAAAAGGTTGCTACCAACCCTCAAATTGCAGGTTTTATCGCAAAGAGTAGCGATGGCCTGCCACCTAAGTGGTCTTGCAATCACAGCAATGACACCAAACAAACATTGTGTAAGAAAACGTATCAAAATTATTGGTTGAAGAAACAGCTTTACCAGTCACGAAGACTGATCGCTAAGAGCCTAGGTATGAAATGGGGGGCTTATCATTTAGGCCGCCCGGGGAATCCGATTGCTCAGGCAAACCATTTTCTAAATTTTGCCGAACCTGATGATGATGAATTGATGGCGATTGATATTGAGCACGATGATCCGGAAAAGTGGATATCGTTCAAAGATGCAGAGATATTTGCTATGCATATCAAACGTAGAACGGGTCGTTACCCTGTTTTGTACACCAACCATGACACAGCCAAGCGCATTGCATCACGTCGCGCTGAATTTCCTATTCTTTCGCGTCTGCCTCTATGGTACGCGCGCTTTCGCAGTAGCATTCCAGGTGTCTTTCCAATGGGCAATTGGGATAACTATGAGCTTTGGCAATTTTCAGCCGGTCCAAACTGCAACAAACGCCGCTGCCTATATCGAGTGAAGGGCACTGAAACCAACATTGATGTAAATGTTGCAAATTATTCAATCAGTGAATTGAAAAAGGCATGGCCTTTCGATGAGCTTGTTCCTGAACGAGAATTTGAAGCGCCAGAAGAGCCCATGCTGATGGCAAAAATTGATGATGATGGAAATACAGACCAGTCAACCGATAAGCAGTTTAACGTAAATGTTTCAGTTGAGGATATTCAAGGTGGAACTTTCGAACTTGCATCCGTGCCTGTTCCCAGTCCACGAGCAGAGCAGGGGTTTGAATTAGCCAGTTTATCACAAGACACAGATTCCAACACAATGTTCGGTAGTGCAGACTTAAACGATGCGCAAGAACCTAATAGTGTTTTGACTTCATTGTTTAATGGCAAAAAGCAGAAGCAAGTTAAAACGCTTTTCGGAGGAATTGCTCCGTCAGGCAATGAAGCGCCATCGCTGTCAAAAGTAGGTCCTAAGGCCAGCTACGGCTACTCAAACAAACAAACCATTAGTAAGTCAGCAAAACATTAGAGCGTGTCTGTCTTGGATTGCATCGATTTGATGGGTTGGATTTTTGATTT
>CAZEPF010000146.1:0-7399 GCA_964514045.1 uncultured Rhizobiaceae bacterium
TCTTCCTGTTCACCGTTGGTGGCGTAACAGGCGTGCAGTTGGCTAATGCGGGTCTCGACCGTGCATTCCACGACACATACTATGTGGTTGCTCACTTCCATTACGTCTTGTCGCTGGGTGCTGTGTTCGCAATCTTTGCTGCTTGGTACTATTGGTTCCCTAAGATGACGGGCTACATGTACAACTCGTTCATCGCAAAAACGCATTTCTGGATGACGTTTATCGGCGTGAACATTGTATTCCTGCCGCAGCATTTCTTGGGTCTTCAAGGCATGCCACGCCGTTATGTGGACTATCCTGATGCGTATGCGGGCTGGAACTATGTTTCATCCATTGGTTCATACATCTCAGCATTTGCAGTATTGATCTTCATCATCGGTATTGTTGAAGCGTTCATGCGCAAACGTGCTGCGGGTGATAATCCATGGGGTGAAGGTGCGACGACACTAGAATGGCAATTGCCTTCTCCGCCGCCATTCCACCAGTGGGAAACACTTCCACGCATTAAGTAACATTTTTGATGGACCGCCTTTTTGGCGGTCTGTCCCTTTCTGGAATTTATCGTATGTCAGTAGAAGCATTAAAGAACGAAAGCGACACGCCGCTAATCTCATCAGCAATGCCGCGTGATTATTATCGTTTGATGAAGCCACGGGTCATGTACCTTGTGATCTTCACGGCATTCGTTGCCATGCTACTGGCACCTGCATCAATCAATCCGCTTTTAGGCTTTATCGCAATTCTGTGTATCTCGGTTGGAGCCGGAGCTTCTGGCGCGCTGAACATGTGGTATGATGCCGATATTGATCAGATCATGGCCCGCACCATGAAACGACCCGTACCAACGGGTGAGGTTCAGCCGGAACAAGCATTGGTCTTCGGCATTGTCCTCAGCATATTCTCTGTGATGATGTTGGGCCTCATGGTGAACTGGCTGTCAGCCTTTTTGCTGGCCTTCACAATTTTTTTCTACGCTGTCATTTACACAATGTGGTTGAAGCGCTCGACGCCTCAAAACATTGTTATTGGTGGTGCAGCAGGTGCATTCCCTCCGATGATTGGTTGGGCTGCGATGACCGGAACAATCACATTGGAAAGTGTCGTACTTTTCGCAATCATCTTCTTGTGGACTCCCCCACACTTTTGGGCTTTGGCTTTGTTCCGTTTGCAGGACTACGAAAACGCAGCTGTGCCCATGATGCCAAACGTTAAGGGCGAGGCTGCGACCCGCAATCAGATTTTCGGCTACAGCATCGCACTGGCTATTTCAGGTATACTGCCAACATTGCTTGGTTTTGCTTCGATTTTTTACGGCATATTTGCAGCTCTCTTGGGCGGGCGTTTTTTATGGCTGGCATGGAAAGTCTGGCAGCACGGCAGCAAGGACAATCAATACATCTACGAGAAAAAGCTGTTTGGTTTTTCCATTGTATATCTATTTGCCATCTTTGCAGGTCTCGGCATTGAGGCAATCATCATGCGGGTGATTGGCTAATGGCTGAGGGAAGACTAACAAACGAAACGGTTGAAATGACCGATAAGCAAAAACGTGCACAACGCGCGCGAAATATTTTTATTGCAGTTGCTTTGATCGCGTTTGTCATCCTGCTTTACTTTGGTACTTGGGCCAAGCTTGGCGCCAACATCCTCCAACGGCCTTTGTAGGAGTTGGTGAGACCATTATGAGTGAAGCCATTAAGCCAGAAAACAAAACAGAGAATTCACGCATCGTTGCGATGTGTCTTGGCATGGTATTAGGCATGGGCGGATTGGCCTACGCTTCAGTTCCTCTTTACGAACTATTCTGTCAGGTCACAGGCTATGGTGGAACAACGCAGCGTGCAGAAATCACTGACGGCCTAAAAGTTGTCGACCGCGATATCAACGTCCGCTTTGATGCAAATACAGCTTCCAGTCTTCAGTGGAAATTTGGCCCTGAACAGCGTGAGGTGAAACTCAAGCTTGGCGAAACTATGGTCGTGAATTATGTCGCTGAAAACCTGTCCGATAAACCGATTGTTGGCATGGCAAGTTTTAACGTGACACCGCAATCCACGGGCATGTTTTTCAATAAGGTCGAGTGTTTTTGTTTTACTGACACGTATATCGAACCGGGTGGACGCCTCGAAATGCCGGTTGTCTTTTATGTCGATCCAGATCTGATTGAAAACAAAGAAACACAAAACGTACAAACCATCACCCTTTCCTACACTTTCTTTGAAAGCGAAACGTCACCAGAAGAAATTGCAGCCGAACAAGCTGAACTTCGTACTGGTGAAAATGAAAACGGAAAGTTATAAGAATTTAAGTATCCGGAAGTCCGGTTAATATTGGGAGCTTTATATGGCTGACAGTCACAACGTAAACCACGATTATCACATCATTGATCCAAGCCCTTGGCCATTGATCGGGAGCATTGGTGCTCTTGTTATGGCAGTTGGCGCTGTGGCTTACATGCGCGCACTTTCCGAGAGCGAGTTTGTTCTTTTTGGAATGAACTTTGCTGCGGGTGGTCCAACGATCATGCTCGTAGGTTTGGCAATCGTTTTATACACCATGTTTGCGTGGTGGTCTGATACGGTAAAAGAAAGCCATCAGGGACATCATACCCGCGTCGTATCCATGCATTTGCGCTATGGTATGCTGCTATTCATTGCTTCCGAGGTAATGTTCTTCGTTGCTTGGTTCTGGGCGTTTTTTGATGCCAGTATTTATCCGGGTGAAGCAGCACAATTTGCGCGTGTCGAACATACAGGTGGCGTTTGGCCTCCTGAGGGAATTGAAGTCTTGGACCCTTGGCACCTGCCATTGTTCAACACAATTATTCTTCTGTTATCAGGCACTACGGTAACTTGGGCACACCACGCACTGATCGAAGGTGATCGCAAAACTCTTAAAGGCATGTTGTTTGTCACTGTTGTACTGGGTGTCCTGTTCAGTTTTGTTCAGGTCTACGAATACATGCACGCACCATTTGAATTCTCTGAATCAATCTATGGAGCAACCTTCTTCATGGCGACAGGGTTCCACGGGTTCCACGTTTTGGTAGGAACAATCTTCCTGATCGTCTGTTTGTTCCGCGCCTTGGCAGGGCATTTTACAGTCGAGAAACATTTCGGCTTTGAAGCTGCTGCCTGGTACTGGCATTTTGTTGATGTTGTGTGGCTCTTCCTGTTCTGCTGCATCTACGTATGGGCAAGCTGGGGCGCAACAATCGCGGCACACTAAGCGCCACTATCATTTTAGAAATTAGGCGGCGTTTGTGCCGCCTTTTTCATTTAGGACAGTAACCTTTTTATGAGTGATCATCAGGCATCAAATTATCTCACGCCCACACCCGTTAAGGTTGGGTTGGTGGGGTGTTGTCCGCGATGCGGGCAGGGCAAGCTCTATCAAGGATTACTTCAGCCCGCTCCAAGATGCCAAGCCTGCAAGCTTGATTACGCGTTTATTGATGCTGGCGACGGCCCGGCTGTATTCGTCATTCTCATTATCGGCTTTGTGGTAACGGCATTGGCACTTGCCCTGCATACAACGCTTAGTCCACCCATCTGGGTACAAATGATCCTGTGGGTTCCGGTCATCATTGCTTTGTCCTTATGGGGATTGCGATTTGCAAAAGGCATTATGATTTCTCTGCAATACACCACCAAGGCAAGAGAAGGACAGATCACATAATGTTCCGTTCCAACGCATTCCTATTACTGTGCATGACGGTCACGTTCGCAATATTGTGCGCGCTGGGTACTTGGCAGGTAAAGCGCATGTTCTGGAAAGAGCAATTGATCAAGCGCGTTGAGGCTCGTCTAGAATCAAAAAATATTGAAATAAATATGATTGCCGATGCAGGCTTTGATAAAGAGCAGCACGAATATCAACCTGTTAAAGCAACGGGCACATTTGATCATTCCAAAGAGGTCTATTTTTTTACCACGGGCAAGAGTGGGCAATCGGGTTGGAACGTCCATACGCCATTAAGTTTTGAAAATGGGAAAACGCTCATCGTCAATCGTGGCTTTGTTCCTTTCTCTTTGAAAAACCAAAGTGAGCGCAAAGACGGTCAAGTTGATGGCGTTCAATCAATTGAAGGCCTCTTGCGGTTTCCGTTGTTGGAACGCCCTTTGGGTTCGCTAGAAAACAATGCAGACAAGCGGGAATTTTATTGGCGGAATGTTTCGGCCATGTCTTCTGCTATGGATTTGCAAACCAGCAATGTACTGCCTGTGATCCTGGACCAACGCGGTACAGAACAAGTTTACGATTGGCCACGCGGTGGAACGACCATCATCGACTTTCCAAACAATCATTTGCAATATGTGATCACTTGGTTCGGTCTGGCGTTGACCCTGCTAGGTGTCGGGGGTTATTTTCTTTATATGCGTCGGGGGAATAACGATGAGTGAAAAATCAAAACTGACTTTGCGCCTTTGCGGCCCCCGTGGCTTTTGTGCTGGCGTTGATCGTGCCATTCAAATGGTGGTGCTCGCCCTCAAGAAATACGGTGCCCCTGTATATGTGCGCCACGAGATCGTTCACAATCGCTATGTGGTCGAAGGTCTTGAAGCCCAAGGCGCAATTTTTGTGAAGGAACTGGACGAAATCCCACCCACCGAGCAACCAGTGATTTTCTCAGCCCATGGTGTGCCAAAGTCGGTCCCTGAAAATGCAGAAGCACTGAACCTGCATTATCTGGACGCAACCTGTCCGCTAGTATCCAAAGTTCATAAGCAAGCAATCCGCCATATCAGACAGGGCAGGCATGTTCTTTTAATTGGTCATGCGGGCCATCCTGAGGTCATCGGCACAATGGGGCAGGTGGCTGAAAATGAAATGACATTGATCGAAGATGTTGAACAGGCAAATGCCTATCAACCAAGTGACGCGGAAGCTTTAGGGTTTGTAACTCAAACCACACTGTCGGTAGATGACACCGCCGAAGTGATCAACGCATTGAAATCACGCTTTCCCGCACTGGAAGCACCCGCCGCTGAATCGATTTGTTATGCAACGACTAACAGGCAGGAAGTCGTGAAACTGGCAGCGGAAAACGCCGATCATTTTTTGATTGTTGGCGCGCCAAATTCTTCTAACTCCAAACGTCTTGTAGAAGTCGCAAAACGCTCCGGTTCAACTCAGGCAATGTTGGTTCAAAAGGCAGGTGAAATCCCTTGGGATGAGATGCAAGGTGCTGAGATTGTCGGCTTGTCTGCGGGAGCATCGGCCCCTGAAATTCTGGTCAACGAAATTATTGAAGCATTTCGTGAGCGATTTGATCTCACGCTTGAATTAACAGAAACCGTTAAAGAAGATGAAGAGTTTCTTGTTGCCAGAGACCTGCGCGATACCGAATTAACCGCATCTGACATGGCATTTGTGAACGGCTGATATGGCAGTCTATACACAAATCCCGGATGAGGAGCTTCACTCCTATCTTGCCCAGTATGACATTGGTTCACTGCACTCTCTTAAAGGCATTGCCGAAGGTGTGGAGAATTCTAACTACATGCTCACCACAGATGCGGGCATGTACATTCTCACGCTCTACGAAAAACGCGTAAACCCAGATGATCTTCCATTCTTTCTAGGACTGATGAACCATCTGTCAGCCAATGGAATCGAATGCCCAAAACCTATTGTGATGAAATCGGGAGCCTCGCTTGGTATGCTTGCTGGCAGGCCGTCTGCAATCATCAGTTATCTGGATGGAAACTCTGTGCGCCGACCTGCTGTGAAGCATTGCGGTCAGTTGGGTGAACAACTTGCAAAAATGCACCTCGCCGGAGATGGGTTTGAAATTTCGCGTCCCAATGCGTTAAGCGTTGAAGACTGGCGCCCTTTATTCGATCAATCAAAACAGCAAGCCGATAGCGTGCAGTCGGGACTTAAAGAATTGATTGAGCGCGAACTTGATTATCTGGAAGCAGGCTGGCCCACAGACCTTCCAAATGGCGTTATCCATGCGGATTTATTCCCTGACAATGTGTTCTTTCTGAAAGATGAATTATCAGGTGTGATTGATTTTTATTTCGCGTGTAATGACATATTCGGCTTTGATGTTGCGACCTGTCTAAACGCGTGGTGCTTCGAGGCCGATGGGTCTTTCAATGTGACCAAGGCTGGTTCTTTATTGAAACAATACCAAACTGTTCGAACCTTCACCGAAGAAGAAAAACAGCTCTTGCCAATGCTGTGCAGAGGCTCGGCCCTGCGCTTTTTACTGACCCGTCTATATGACTGGTTGAACGTGCCTCCGGGCGCTTTAGTGGTGCCAAAAAAACCCCAGGAGTACATTGATAAACTCAAGTTTCATCAATCGGTTTCTTCGTCCTCTGATTACGGATTGGGCTTGATATGAAACAGGTTAAAATCTGGACGGATGGCGCTTGTTCCGGCAATCCCGGCCCCGGTGGATGGGGAGCGCTGATGCGTTATGGTGATAGCGAACGCGAGCTTTATGGTGGCGCTGCCGATACTACCAATAACCGGATGGAACTTACCGCCGCGCTTGAAGCGTTAAACGCGCTCAAGGAAGAATGCGAAGTCGATCTCACGACGGATTCGCAATACGTGAAAGGCGGCATCACGGGCTGGATTCACGGATGGAAGAAAAACGGTTGGAAAACTGCGGCCAAGAAGCCTGTTAAAAACGCTGAACTATGGCAAGCGCTTGACGAAGCTGTATCGCGTCATAAGGTCAACTGGCATTGGGTAAAAGGCCATGCGGGTCACCCTGAAAATGAAAAGGCGGACGAACTCGCCCGCCTCGGTATGGAAGACTATAAGTAGACCTATAATGCTTCGAGCATTGCTTCCGCGGTTGAAGCTTTGGCTTCACTGGGATTGTCTTCAACGTTTAATGTAGACACCACACCATTATCCACAATCATCGCATAGCGCTTTGAGCGTGTGCCCATTCCAAAGCCTGCAAGATCAAGGTCCATGCCAACTGCTTTGGTGAACTCGCCGCTACCGTCTGCAAGATAATGAATGTCTGCGCCACCGCCGCTTGCTTCTTTCCATTGGTTCATCACGAATACATCGTTTACTGAAACCACTGCAATTGCATCGACGCCCTTGGCTTTCAATTCGTCAGCCTTTGCGACGTAGCTTGGTAAATGGTTGTTGTTACAGGTCGGGGTAAAAGCACCTGGAACTGCAAACAGGACAACCTTCTTGCCACCGAAGATTTCTGCTGTTGTTTTTTGAGTTGGCCCGTCGTCAGCCATTAACGTGAAATTTACTTCTGGAAGGCTTTCGCCAGTTGAAATACTCATGGAATTCTCCTGCCATACGAGTTCTGAAATTCTCTATTTGGATATAGGAAGAATACTGGTGCAATCAACGTCTAGAGCGTGTCTGTCTTGGATTGGATCGATTTGATGGGTTGGATTTTTGATTT
>CAZEPF010000147.1:0-7398 GCA_964514045.1 uncultured Rhizobiaceae bacterium
AGCACAAACGCCACGGCGTTCAAACGGTTCAATCCAAGCCAGATACGCTCTAGCGGTTGGGGAAAGTAGCGACCCTTTGAATTATCTGAAAGAGGGTTGCAGTCCTAGTACAGACCGCGGGTTCTGATCACACGGCAACGCTTGCTGTCACGCTTGAACACTACTTTTGCACGATGGCCATGACTGTAACCTGTGACGACAATCTTTCTGCCATTAACGCGTTGGATATGAGGACGATTGACGCCCATTCTCCACGCTTTCTTTACGGCGCGACGCGGGCCACAAAATCCACGATGGCGAGGGCCATGACGTCTGATCTGTTGTTTGTAGTGACCGCCATTACCGATATAAATGCCACTATGGCCACCGCCAATATACACGCCAAAATCGTTTCCAGCTTGGGCGCTTCCAGCGATTGAAAATGCTGCGCCACCTGCGATTGCTGCAACAGCGAGGATTGACTTTAGGGACTTGGTAAACATGATGTCTTCTCCTTTGACTGACGCGGGTTGGGTTGAGGTGCGACAGTTGATGGATGGACAATAGCCCTCACCATCTGAATTACTGCGGAACAGCGTGTTCAGATAGCGTTTATGTTATTTATTACTTTATTTCAGACACTTATAGGCATTCACGAATGCACCAAGCTGTTATCCGGCAATCTTTTCATAAAGGTTCGCTGGAATCTGAACGCCATTATTTGCAACAGATTGGCGTTTTGCGCGCCGTCCGTCACCCGGGAGACGTGTTCCCTCTTGCTCAAGGATTTTACCAAACAGCCCTTCTGCCGAAGCGAGACCGCCTGCGGGATCAATTGCAAGAATAAACTCCCCCCCACGCGGCGGTCCACCATCGCCATTGTCTTGTGCAGCGGCTTCAAAACTTAATTGCTCTCCAACCAGAGACGCAGCCAGCAATTCTACCATCATGGCGAGGGATGCGCCCTTATAGCCACCAAATGGCAGTAGTGCGCCTTTAAGCACTGCATTGGGGTCTGTGCTTGGATTGCCGTCTGCATCAATGCCAGCACCCTCCGGAAGGCTATGACCGTCGCGAGCAGCAATCATCACTTCACCACGCGCCATTAAAGAGCTTGCCTGATCAAACACGCAAGGCTCGGCATTTTCTCGTGGCCAGGCAAATGCAATCGGGTTTGTACCATAAAGAGGCTTTGAACCACCTGCGGGTGGAAGTGCTGGCTTAAACGCTGTACAGGCGAGAGCAATAACGCCCTCATTCGCCAGCATTTCAACCTCCTGCCAAAGGGCTGCAAAATGAAATGTGTTGGTTATAGCTGCCATGGCAATCCCTTGCGAGCGGGCAAGGTCCGCCAGAGGTGCTGCCAAGGTGCGATGTGCAATCGGCGCGTAACCGCTATCTCCATCCACGGCCAGCAATGACGGTTTTGGGGTAGACAGTTTCGGGCGTGCTTTACCGTTGACCTTGCCACTTCTTAAAGAGGCGAGATAACCCGGCATACGAAAGAGACCATGTGAATGGGCGCCATGACGTTCGGCTTGTAAAATACACTCAGCCAGCGCATCCGCGTTTTCCTGATCGCATCCTTCTTGCAAAAGCTTTCCCATTACCAAAGGTTTGATTTCTGCAAGCTCCAGATGGACCTGTCCGTTATCCAATGTTTTCATAATTCTTTTCGCGCTCCAAATTCACCCATTCGCAATACTGCTTTTGCCCCTATCTCTGCAATGGGGAAAGGGGGTAATTTTTTTGGTTCGTCTTCTGCTAGAAAATGCTTTGCAATGTTGGGGTTGGTGCCAGCAACCAATTCTGCGGCAGCCATACCCATCAGCGTACCACGCGCCGTGCCGAGGCCGTTCTGGCAGCACGCAGAAAAAAGCCCCTGCTCGATTTCACCAAATGCGGACACGCCATTCAGGCTCAGACATAAACGTCCAGCCCAGCGATATTCTTGATCCACTGATGTAAGATTTGGAAATCGCTTAGCAAAAGACTGATCGTGATCACGCCCCATGCGCGCGACTTGGGTTTCGCTTACTGCCATTGAGGGTTTGTACACCATGCGATTGCGGGTCAAAATTCTAGTGCCGCCAGTACCTGTAATTTTCCTCAAAGATGTGCCGCGCGAATTGGATGGCGTGATGCCCCAGTTAGCGTCTCCGCCCAATTCTATTTCTTCTTCAGGCTTTAGCGCCCTGCTCATGGATGCAAAAAGGATCACATGCATAAGGCGGCGTTTGAAAAATCCGAAACTCTCAGCATGGCCGTTGGTTGCCAGAATAACTTTGGAAGCCGTAACCAAACCCGCTGGTGTTTTGGCCAGCCAACCTGCTCCCTGTCTTGTGAGTTCAATTACCGGACTGTTTTCAAAGATGGTGACGCGATTGCCAAGACCTGATGCAAGCTCGCGTATATAAAGTGCGGGTTGCAACATGGCTGTGCCCGGTGTCCGCACTCCAGACTGATAAAATCGAGAACCCGTCACGGCATACATTTGATCTGCATCAAGAAGTTCGTATGGCTCGCCCAGCGCAGTGAGATGTTTAGAATAGCTGATATTATGACGCGTGCCTTTGTCTGTTGCAGCAGCATTGATCTTGCCGGAAATATCAAAGGCTTCTTTTGACAGGCCGTATTCTTCTGCGACGTCTGCAGCAAATTGAATGGCTTGTCGGTTAAGCAATATCTGCTCACGCGCCTGACTTTTTTGAGATGTATAGTCGGTCTGCGAAAGCTCATGTGGTAGATCAATCATGAAACCTGAGTTTCGCCCCGCCGGCCCTTCGTTTACACGTTTTGCTTCGAGTACTACGATTTTGAGACCTGGATCGAGTTGGGACAAGCGTCTTGCGGCCGATAAACCAGTAAAGCCCGCACCAATGATTGCAACATCAGCTGAGAGATTTGCATCAACCGAAACTGCTGGCTCAGGTTCGGGAAGAACGGCAGTCCATCCCGAAACCCCTGTATCAACCGGAAGGCGCTTGACCTTCATCAGCCAATGCTTTCCTCGGGCGCGTTATCTGACAGATCAATCCAAATGGTTTTAAGCTCGGTGTATTGGTCATGCGCATGGATGCCATTATCACGGCCACCAAAGCCTGATTGCTTGTAGCCACCAAACGGCGTTGCAATATCGCCTTCGCTGTAGCAGTTAACCGAGACTGTACCCGCACGGATATCGCGTGCGGCGCGGATTGCCCTTTTGGTATTAGCCGTAAACACACTGGCAGCCAAACCGTATTCGGTTTCGTTGGCAATCTTCACCGCTTCTTCGAAAGAACTCACCGTAATGACGGATAAAACCGGACCGAAGATTTCATCCTTGGCAAGCTTGTCACCCGACTTTACCTGATCATGGATGGTCGGCTCGACAAAGTTTCCTTCTGCCTTGCCACCGATGAGCGTTTTAACACCCTTCCCGCCTTTCAGGTATTTGGAAACTTTCTTGCAATGGTCGCTATCAATCAACGCACCAAGCTGATTTACCGGATCTAGCGGGTCGCCTGTTCGCCAGTATTTTGTACGCATCAAGATGCGCTCCATGAGAGGCTCTTTAACCGCCTCATGTACGATCAGGCGCGAGTTGGCCGAACAGTTCTCACCCATGTTCCAGAAGGCTGCATTGACGATATGCCCTGCCACAAGATCAAGGTCTTCGGCATAATCCAGCACTATAGCAGGGTTTTTACCACCACATTCCAACACGACTTTTTTGAGATTGGAATCTGCTGCGTATTTCAGGAATAAACGCCCTGTTTCGGTGGAGCCTGTAAAGCTCACCATATCCACATCCATATGACGGCCAAGCGGTTCGCCCACATCTGGTCCCAAACCAGGCAGTACCTGCAAGACACCGCGCGGCACACCTGCTTCATGGGCCAGTTCCGCCAAACGCAGGGACGTCATGGATGTTTGTTCCGCTGGCTTTACGATCACAGAATTGCCTGCTGCCAACGCAGGACCAATTTTCCATGCCATCATCAAAAGTGGGAAATTCCACGGAAGGACTGCCGCAACAACACCAATAGGTTCACGCAAAATCATCGCGATATGGTCATCACTTTGGGGCGCCACCTGATCGTAGATTTTGTCTATCGCTTCGGCATGCCACTTAATACAGTGGATGGTTTCGGGGATATCAATCTGTTCACAATCAGCGATGGGCTTACCGCTATCCACGCATTCCATCACCGCTAATTCGCGAGAGTTACGGGTGATGAGTTTGCACAGGCGGATCATTACATCCTTACGGTCGCTTGGATGCATTCGCGACCAATGTCCCTGTTCAAATGCCTCACGCGCTCTTTGGACGGCAAGGTCTACATCCTTGTGATTGGCACCATGTATCTGGGCAATTGCATCTCCTGTTGCCGGATTGATGGTTGGGAATTTCTTGCCTCGGCCAGCGCGGAATTTTCCATCAATAAAGGGAGCGGCAGGATAGGTCATATCCGCTGCAAGCGCTGCATATTCATCGCGGGTCAAAAGTTCATCGCTCATGCCGCATCTCCCTTTTCGATTTGTTCAATGGTTGTGTTCATCACGCTGATTACTTTCTCAAGAGCGCGTTTGTCATCTTTGTTTAGGGGTTGTAATGGCTTTCTAGGAGGCCCTACCGGAATGCCGCGTAAGGACAATCCGTGTTTGATACATTGAACAAACTTACCGCCCTGTTCCAAGACGCTCATTAGCGGCAACATGGCAGACATGATCGCACGCCCCTTTATGAAATTCTCTTCAACCACACACGCTTTATACAGTGCGATATGGGCTTCCGGTGCAAAGTTAGAACCCGCGCACACCCAAGATTGCGCACCCCATACAAAAAATTCCAACGCCTGATCATCCATCCCGCATGACAGCTGGATATGCGGATAATCACGCGCCAGCATATGAACCCGATTGATATCGCCGGAGCTTTCTTTGATGGCGCAGAAGTTTGGGCTTTTACCCAACATGTCCAGGGTCTCAGGATCCATGTTGACCGACATCCGGCCGGGATAATTATACAGCATTGCAGGGAGGTTTGCTTTGCGGTCGATAGCCAGTCCGTGCAGCGCAATTTCACGCGCTGTTGGATAGGCGTAAGGCGGTGTTGCGACTAAAATACCATCTGCCCTTATCTCACGCGCGTTTTCACCAAAGATGATCGAGTCTTCTGTCCGCATGGCACCCGTACCAATAATAAGCGGCACACGATCCTTGATGATTTCCTTGGCAAACTTCATCAGGTCGATGCGCTCTTGGGTTGACTGCGCATAATATTCGCCCGTCGTTCCAGCAATGATAAGTCCGTGAACGCCCGATGAAATCAAATGTTCAATCACATCGACAAACCGATCCAGATTGACAGAAAAATCTTCATTATAGGGTGTCACCACCGGGGTGTAGATGCCTTCAAAACGCATTACCGTGTTTCCTAACCTGTCTTTTCCAAACCAAACTCCAACGGGTCCGGCTTGGTAAACTTCTCTATTTGGTTTCGTGATAATTCCCAATGATCGAGCGTTATCTGCACGATTAGTTCTTCGTCTCTTGCTTCAATCGCTTCGATGATTTTGTCATGATGATCGCAGGCGGCCCACACTTGAAGGCGCTCTTGAGAATTTTGAGGTTTGTAAAATTTCTGGCTCATGCGGGTGTGGTCAATCAACAAACGCCGCAATGTAGGCGCCATGTAGATGTTATCCGCCATTTCGCCGATTAGCTCGTGAAAGCGATGATTGAGCATTGCGATAGAAGCCGTCTCACCATTCTCACAGGACAAACGAAATCTCCGTTGCACTTCTTGGAGTTCATTAATCTGTTCCGGCTTTGCGCTCTCTGCGGCCAGCCTCCCAACCGCACAATAGATCATGGGAGCAGTTTGAAAAAAACTACGCATGCTTTCAAGATTCATAGAGGAAACCTTGGCTCCGCGATTGCGCACAAGCGAGATATACCCCTCGCCTGCTAAAGTCTGAAAGACTTCCCGCAAAGGTGTACGAGACAGATCGAACTCGGAACTAAGCTCGGCCTCATCCAACATGGAACCGGGCGAAATCTCCAGTGTAAGAATTCGCGAAATCAATTCACTGCGGCACTCTTCTTTTTTATCAAGCATCATGGATATCAATAAAATACAATTTGTATACAATTACAATTCTAAAATTTGAATTCACTCAACTTCACTATTTCACAAACAACTGACTTGGCGTTTTGCATAGGCATTCCACGCCATCTTCGGTGATTAAAATCGGTTCGGTAATTTCCAAACCGCCATCATCCAGCCAGAGTGCAGGCATGAAGTGAAACGTCATACCCGGTTCAAGTATGGTTTTATCACCCCGACGAAATGACATGGTGCGCTCACCCCAATCGGGTGGATATGAAACGCCGATTGCGTATCCGGTGCGGCTGTCTTTTTCGAACCCGTGTTTTTCCAACTCGGTGTAAAACGCAATCGCGATATCTTCACACAGATTGCCGGGCTTTGCCATTTCCAGTCCTGCTTGTGTGGCATCCAGAACGGCTCTTTCCGCATCCAGATATTTCTGGGGTGGTTTGCCCAAAAACAGCGTGCGGGATTGCGGACATTGATATCTGCAATGCGCACCTGCAATTTCAAAGAACGTGCTTTCGCCCTCCTTTAGTGGCTGATCATCCCAAGTCAGGTGCGGAGCGGTTGCGTCCATACCGGAAGGTGCCATTGGCACAATCGCAGGATAGTCACCCCAATGCCCGTCTGCTCCCTGAATTGAAGTTTTATAAACTTCCGCGATCAGATCGTTTTTCTTCATGTCCGGCTCGGCTAGTTCAAGGATCCGCGAATGCATAGCCTCTACGATCTTCGCTGCCCGTCGCATGTAGATAATTTCCTGCTCGCTTTTAATCGCGCGCTGCAAGTTCACAAGGCCTGTTGCATCCTTGAATGACGCATTACCAAGGTCGGCCTTCAGCACTTGCCAAGCGGCTGCCGAGAAATAGTAATTATCCATTTCAACGCCGATGATAGCGTTATCCAACCCACGCTCCTGAATAAGCGTTGCAAGCGTCTGCATTGGATGGCGGTCAGGCGTTTGCACGTAATGATCAGGATAACCCACAATGTGCTCATCCCCCATATACACGGTGCGTTTCGCACCCAGTGCATCCATGCCACGGCCCCACCAGATTGGGTCATTGTATTGCGAAACCAGCACGGCCTGATGGGTATAAAACGACCAGCCATCATACCCTGTCAGCCAGTTGATGTTAGATGGGTCGCTGACGATCAGCACTTCGATGCCAGCGCGTTCCATCGCGTTTCTGGTCTTTGCCAAACGGTTAGAAAACTCTTGTAATTCAAAACGCCTTGCAGACATATCCGCTTCCTCCCTCACCAGCTTAGAGCGTATCTGGCTTGGATTGAACCGTTTGAACGCCGTGGCGTTTGTG
>CAZEPF010000148.1:0-7136 GCA_964514045.1 uncultured Rhizobiaceae bacterium
CGCTTGCGCAATTCTTCTTCGATTAAGAAACATTCCGGTGCGCTAATATCTTCAAGATTGATGCCACCAAAGGTGGGTTCTAATGCAGCTACAACATTACAAAATGGCTCAACTTTTGTTTCGGCAACCTCAATATCAAATACGTTTACATCGGCAAATTTCTTGAAAAGAACTGCCTTGCCTTCCATCACGGGCTTGGAGGCGAGGGGGCCGATATTGCCTAGTCCTAGAACAGCAGTGCCATTGGAAATAACCGCAACGAGATTAGCGCGTCCTGTATAGTCGGCTGCTCTTTCAGGTTCTGCTTCGATGTGCAAACAAGGGGCTGCAACACCGGGAGAATATGCAAGCGCCAGATCGCGTTGATTGCCAAGGGGTTTGGTCGCCGAGATTTCCATTTTCCCGGGCTTGGGATTCATATGGTAAAATAGCGCGCCTTCTTCTAACTCGTTTGAAGGCTTATAAGTTTTTTTCTTGTCAGACATGTTCGATCCGTATCAGCAATATTGTTGTTCTTGAAAACGCTAAAATGCGTTTTGGTTTAGGCCACCATCGACCAGAAAATTTCGTCCTGTAATATATCCGGCGTGACTGGAACACAGGAATGCACATAAAGCTCCAAATTCATCGGCTGTGCCAAATCGTTTTGCTGGGATGGCATTCATTTCGCTTTGAGCTGCTTCATCATAGGAAATACCCCGATTTTTTGCAGTCATTTTTATGCCGCCCGTCAAGCGGTCTGTTGCCATCTTTCCGGGGAGGATTTGATTGATGGTTACGTTCTTATCTGCAACACCGCGTGCAATTCCAGCAAGAAACGAACTCAACCCTGCTCTTGCGCCTGAGGATAGATCCAGGCCTTCAATCGCGGTATAAACCGATAATGAAGTGATGTTGACGATGCGCCCAAAGCCACGCTCTGCCATCCCGTCCATAACACTCTGAATTAGCTCAATCGGGGTGACCATATTTTGGGTAACACCTTCTAGAATTGCTGCTCTGTCCAGTTCTCTGAAATCGCGTCGCGGCGGTCCGCCATTATTGTTTACAAGAATATCGGGATGCGGGCATGCTTCCAGCAATGCTGCTTGACCATCAGGCGTGCTGACATCGGCAGCAACTATAATGGGATCATGCTTTGCAACTTTTGCAATCTCATCTGCTGCTTGCTTGCAGCTTTCTTTACTGCGTCCATTTATGATGACACGGCATCCTGCCTCGGCTAGATGCATGGCGCAGCCTTTTCCCAAGCCTTTACTGGAGGCGCATACAATTGCGCTCTTTCCGTCTATTCCAAGTTCCATAGAGAATGTTCCAAGTGAATGTTCGTTTACATTTGATATCGCGCCATGATTTGCATTACCACCCGCAAACATGGAAATACTATCGGAAACACTTTTACGCTAGGATAAGCAGGATGCAGCCGGAAATTCCAAACTACGCCGATATTATTAGCGCAGCAGACGTGATTGCTAATCATGCGGTTAGAACGCCGCTGATGCGAAATGATATTCTCGATGAAATTACGGGCGCACGGGTTTTCGTGAAACCAGAATGTTTGCAGCGCACAGGCTCCTTTAAGTTTCGTGGCGCCTATAATGCGATCTCACGCTTGAGCGAAGATGACCTTGCAACCGGTATTGTGGCGAGCTCTTCTGGCAACCATGCCCAAGGTGTAGCAAAGGCTGCTTCGTTGTTTGGTGCAAAATCTACGATTGTGATGCCATCGGATGCGCCGACCTTAAAGGTAGATCGTACCAGAGCCTCCGGTGCGTTTGTCGTATTTTATGATCGGGAAACTGAAGATCGAGAGGCTTGCGTTGCTGATGTGTTGGCCAAATCAGGTGGTGTGTTCATCCATCCATATGAGCATTTTCATGTTATTTCAGGGCAGGGCACTGTTGGGTTGGAAGTCTGCCAAGACATCCAAGAACAAGGTATGTCTTTGGATCGTGTATTAGTATGCACAGGTGGTGGCGGCTTAACAGCGGGAGTAGCGCTGGCGGTTCATGAGCATTTTCCTAATGCCAATCTTCATAGTGTGGAGCCGCAAGGGTTTGATGATTATCAACGCTCGCTTAAATCTGGTCAGTTGGAAAAAAACGATAAAAGTTCAGGCTCTGTGTGTGATGCAATTTTGACCCCATCACCTGGAAAAGCGTCTTTTGCCATCAACAAAAACCTATTGTCTGATGGAGTGGTTGTTTCTGACGAAGAAGCATTGGCTGCGGTTCGGTTTGCATTCAAAGAGTTAAAGCTTGTGGTGGAGCCGGGCGGTGCAGTTGCACTTGCAGGGCTATTACAAGCAGGTAAATCATGGTCGGGCGAGACCGTCGCCCTGACGATCTCGGGTGGTAATGTTGATCCGGATTTCTTCGCTCAGATTGTTGCAGATTAGGTTTTAACCCAAGGGTTTGATAGCCTAATTCCCAATACGACCAGACGCATGTGCCAGCATTGTGTACACTTTGCCAGTATCTGATGTGAGGTACGTTTGTGCCATCACGCCTGTTGCATCATTGTTGGATGCATCTTGAAGCAGTTGCTCAAAATCATCGACATAACGGTCTACGGCCATTTTGAAATCAATGTCATTTACATATTTGCTTTGAATCTCATCAAATGTTTGCTGACCCTGCAACGTGTAGAGACGTTTGGTGAAAACATTTGTCTCACCACGTTGATAGCGTTCCCAAAGGTCTACCGATGTTTCATGATCAATCGCGTTTGCGATATCCATGGAAAGCGAGTTCAACGATTCAACCACGTGTTGTGCCGAGCGTGGATTGGAAACAGGTGTTGCGGGCTCTTCAGACGCACGTCTTAAAAGATCGCTGACCCATCCTGAACCTTGTTCGGTCGAGCGTTGAGCAGGAGCAGGGCGAGCTAGAGGTGCCTGCGCAACTGGTGCTTTTCTAGGCGCAGGTGCAGGACGCGATGGTGTTACGCTTGCCGTTTGTGGGGGGAAGGGCCGTGCCACTGTTTGTGGACGTGGTGCAGCTCTTGGTGCTGGCGCTGCTACCATTTGTGTAGGTGCAGTGATTGGAGCCGCAGCAGGGGTTGCGTCAAACATTTTGCCTGAGCGCTCAACAATTGCAGACAGCTCGCGCAATGCAGCAATTTGGTCTGTTACTACGCGACGCATTTGCTCGCGTGTCATTTCCAATTCATCGCGCATGGTCGCAGCAGCGCCACGCATTGCTTCGACAGAATCATTAAAGCGCGAGGTTGCATCTTCTATTGCATTTGAAATTTCACCAGCGACTGTGCCACCCACTGTCTTGGAGCGGTCTGAAATGTCTTCGACCATGGCGGATACAGAATTACCAAATGTCTGCATAGTTTGGTTGAGCTCTGATGTGTGACTTACAAGGCCTGTTGCAATTTGTTCAAGAGTTGCTTGCTTGGTTTCCAGCGTTTCTTGCAAGTTTGCCTGTGTGCCTTCGATCAACTGAGTAGCGTTTTGGAGTGTGCCACTTTGATTGTAGAGGCGTTCAGAAATTTCAGACATTTGCCCAACAATGTTGTCAGATATTGCTTGAAGGTTCTGCTGTGTTTCAGAAGCCTGATGCTGAGCATTTTGAAGGTTAGAAGCAGAACTATTTAGTGTCGTGCCTAAATTTGCTGTTTGCTCGCTGAGTTGTATTTGAAGCGCTGAAAGTGCTTGTCCTGAGTCAGCAATCAGTTTCTCAATCTGTTCAGTTGATGCCCCAAGGTTGGAGAATAGTGCGTTTGCTTCACCTAAAACATTTCTCGAAACGTTCGAGATTTTATCGGCAACGCTATCGCCAATAGTCTGTAGGCTTTCAACGATTGGCTTGGCATCATTTTCAATGATTGTTTGCAGTTCTGTAGAACGGGAGTGCAACATCGAATTAAATTCGCCCGTTTTTTCTTCCAGGGAACGTTGGGTTTCCAGTAGTGAACTACCCAAACTGTTATTGATCTTCTCAGCACGCGTTTCCAGAAGGTCAGATATTTTACCAGCTTTTACATCGATTGCGTTGCCAGCGTCCGCAATGCTTTGAGCAACCGTTTCCATCAGGCCAGTTGTTCGGTTTGCGAGCGTTTGTTCCATTAACTGATTGCCAGCGGCCATGCGAATGTCGATGTCGTCTGATTTCTGTTGAAGGCTCTCATCAATTGCAGCGAGGCCATCATCAAGACGTTTAAGGGTCTCGCCGGTTTTTGCTTCCATGCTTGCTGTTATGGATGAGGCACCCTCAGCAATACGGCCGGTCGTCGTAATCATATTGTCTTCAATAGATTGAGCCGCGGCATTGATGTTTTCTAGCGCTTCGCCAGACTTGCTGGTTATGGTTTCGCCCAAATGATGGGTTGTTTCTGTGAGTTTGTTTGCAACTGTACTGACGTTATTACCCAACGACTGAACTTTATCTTCGATGTCTGAAAGGGCAGAATTAGTTGTGCTGCTGATACTGTTGTTGAGCTGATCAATACCCTGTGTCAGGCCGCTTGCAATTTGAGTTGCATTTTGAGAGACGGCATTTTCAAGCATTTTCAAATTGCCATCTACAATGCGGTCCAATTGTTCCTGCTTTTCACCTACAGTGTCGGAGAATGATTTAGCACCAGAAACAAGCGTTTCAGAAATTGATGTTTCTGCCGATTGCATAGTCTGAGCAAATTCATGGGTTTGCTTGTTGATTAAATCACCAACGGATTTTGTACCAGCTTGCAGAGCAGATGTTTGCTCGCTCAACAAGTTAACCGCATCATCAACGTGACCAGTCATTTGCTTGCCAAAGCCAGAAAGGCGGCTTGCGATTGTATCGCCAATTGATTTGGTACGTTCATCCAGAACCTTGCCCAATGCTTCCGTCCGCATACCCAGCGCGCTTTCAAGGTCGCTTGCTCGGATGGAGAGGGAGTCTTCAAAATTTGTAAGTGAAGAGGTAGCAAGCTTTTCAAACTCTTCTGCTCTCGTGTCCATAGCACTTGTAAGGCGTTCGCTGGCATTGTTTGCAGCAGCATTTACGTTTTCTACGTGTTGTGAAACTGAGGCTTCTAGAGCCTGACTGTTAGCAGATAGAGTTCCAATTGCTGCTTCACTTTGTTGGGCAAATGTTGTTGCAGACTCTTTAATCAAACCACTAACGGTTTGGCCTGCAGAAGTCAGAACATCGTTAAGTTCCGCTTTGCGCTTCTCAAGGATTTTGTCGAACGCCTGTTGGCCTGTCTCAAGACGTTCCGTAATTTGAGTTTCAGACTGGGAGATTTGTGCGACGCGTGTATCAAGAAGTTGAGCAACCGCGTTGCCCGACATATTAATAACATCGGACATTTCCTTTGCCCGCTTTGCAACTTCCGATCCAATCATTGTTTTGCTAGCGACGAGGCTTTCTGAGATTGTAGATCCTGCGCCTTCAAGAACCTTGCTGATTTCATGGCCTTGTTCAGAGAAGCGAGCAGTTACTGCTTCACTATTTTGATACAGGCTGTCAGTTACGATGCTCGTAGCACTTTTCACACGCTCCTCAATTTGAGTGCCAGCATCCTTCATTTCTGAAACAAAGTTGGTTTGTGTGTTCTCGATAGACTGGCGTAGTTTTTCGGCGTGATTGACGACTTCTTCACGCTCGTGCGTGATTTCATCCACCAGTTTTTTAAGGCGATCTTCTGAATCTCCGTAAGAGCGTTCAAGACTGAACACCTCTCTTTGGACCATAGATTCCAATTCGTTTGCTCTGGCAATTGCTTGTTCAACGCCATTACCAATTGCAGCAACTTCTCTTCTGATAGCGCCGCCGACTGATGCAATTGACTGAACTGCAACATTTTCAGGCTGGAGCAATTTTACAGCAGCAGTCGTGATCGAGCGTGCGGCATTGCGCATCTCCAGAGCACGTCTGATCATGTAAGCAAATGCCCACAATGGCAGCAGTGGAAGGATAGTAACTGCAGCCCAAAACAAAACAGACTGGTTTTGTGAAAGAGTGGAGAACGTAATAGGTCTGATAAGGTCAGGCGAAACACTTTGGTATGCAAAAAATCCGCATGTTACTACCCAAAGTAGCGATAAGATTGCAGTCCATAGGAATACATTGTTCGATGGCTTTTGCTGCATCGCGTATAGCAGATTGGCCAGTTCCGTATCATGGGCATCGTTTGCGGCAGCCGGAGGTGCATCCGGTAGATCTAATTCTTGTGGCTCGCTATCGGTTGAAGCTGCAGTCAGTCTTTCTGATGGTAGTGACGAAGCAGCAATAGGAGCGTCTAAATCATCGATCTGAAGTTCACTTGTGACATCGGAGAGTTTTTCTTCCAGTGCGGCCAAGTCTGCCTCGGAGATATTATCCGCACCAAAATCAATCGAAAGCGCATCTTCTACAGCTTCCAATGCTTTTGCTTCGGCTTGGTCTTTTTTGGCTTCATTTGCCATAATATTTCCTCGTCACTCAAAATACTGTTCTGAAATTCATGCGGGATTTCAGACGCCACATTTTACTTTACAATGATTGCCGGACTTTTTCACGGTTACTTAACGTAATTCTTAAAATAAGGTTAACAAGATTTTGTGTGATAAACCAATCGATCATGCTCTCTATTTGCCGAATAATCACAGAGTTAACGCTATTTTTGCACATTTGTGAGAAATAGGCGGCAATACTAGATTGGAGCATTTCAATGCCAATGGCGCTAAAAGCGGATATTTCTGTAACTTGCGAACAAGTCGGGACACAAAAGCCTGTTGATCTTGTTTATTTATCTTCTCAAACTATGGGTGACCGGAATTTGGAGCGTGAAATTCTAGGAATGTTCGCGTCACAACTGCCCGAATATGTATTGGCACTACAAAACGGTAAATCTGCTGATGAGATTTTTGCCGCCGCCCACATGTTGAAGGGGGCCGCGCGCAGTGTTGGTGCAGAAGGTTTGGCCAAGATTGCCAAAGAATTCGAGGAAAACTCAGACACTGCTATAACACAATTGCAGGAAGAAGCGCGCAAGGTTCAAGATTATATTGCGGCGCTAGGTAGCTAAGATTGTTTATATCTACATAGAGTTTTGGTGAGCAAGCGCCTGATGCCTTGACTTGCGTGTTTCAAATGATAGATGCCATCTTAAGATAAAACGCATAATGGTACGCACATATGGCTAAAATCACCTATATC
>CAZEPF010000149.1:0-1253 GCA_964514045.1 uncultured Rhizobiaceae bacterium
ATGTGAAAGCGCATGATCTGCATTTTTGGCGGTTGAAATGGACCCGTGAATTGGAGGCTGAATACGCCTCTAGGAAAAAATTACCTGACTTGCCAGCAGATGTTACCTTGAGACCTTTGGATTTCAAACATTTAGATCAAGACATCGAAATCATCCGGCAACTCTATAATGATGCATGGCAGGATAATTGGGGCTTTGTGCCCCTTCAACGCGAGGATGTGGAATCCTTACGTGCAGAATTGAAGCCGGTAATGCGCCCTGAAATGGGGGTGATTGTAGAGAAGAAGGGCAAGCCAGTAGCGGTCATGCTCGTGATACCAAACCTGCATGAATTGACAAAAGGGCTTGGCCCAAAGCCATCACCGCTTGGGTGGATTAAACTGGCTTGGCGGGTATATCGCCATAAATATAATTCAGCGCGTATATTGCTTTTTGGTATTAGTAATGAAATACGCCATTCAGTTGGTGGGGCAGTTATTGCAATGTGGGCGGTTGATAAGGTTATTTCAATGCTCTTGAACATGAAGCATCAAAACGGCTGGGTTGAGGCAGGATGGGTACTTGAAAGCAACAAGCCACTGCGTGCCATTTTGATAAAACATGGATTTTTCACTTCGCGAACCATGCGACTGTTTGAGCTTCAACTCAAAGATAAAACTGATATTTTGGGGACATAATATGAGTAGTCCAGATTTACAGGTTCTAAAAGGGGAGTGGCCAAAGCTGGAATCTCCGGAAAGACTTAAACAGATTATCGATATTATCGCGGAAGAAGGAGCCATCGACCCTAGCCTGGTTCAACCCGAAGCCACATTGGAAACTATGGGATTAGAATCCATGGATGTTGTCATGATCCTTATGGGTATTGAGGAAAAGCTCAACATCTATCTGCCGATGGACAACGACCTTTCGTCTGCACGAAACATGGCAGAGTTAGTGTCAGCAGTTGACCGTCTCATAACTGACAATCCGTAAAACTAAGATGTCAAAGAGTGTCGGCATAACTGGTTTTGGAGCCATAAGTGCAGCCGGAATGGGCGCAGATTTACTTTGGAGCGCCGCCAAGAACGGAAATTCAATGGTCCGCTCTATTGACCATCCGCGTGGAGAAAAACTTAGAATTAAATTGGCAGCTGCAGTCCAAGATTTTGATGCCGAAGATCATCTCAGCAAGACCGAGCTTAACCGCACGGATCGATTTTCTCATTTTGCGCATGTAGCTGCAGCTGAAGCGATTTCGCTTTCTGGAGTAG
>CAZEPF010000149.1:1263-7101 GCA_964514045.1 uncultured Rhizobiaceae bacterium
TAGCGCGTGAAGAACTAGCAGGACCAAGAACCGCTGTTATCATTGGCAGCGGTATTGGCGGAATGAATACGATTGATGACAATTGTCATGTTTTTTATTCTGGTGGCCAGCGCTTCAATCCAATGATGATCCCCAGAGCGATGCCCAGTGCAGCCGCATCTCACATCAGTATAGTTCACGAAATAACTGGCCCATGTTTTGCTGTTACCAGCGCTTGTTCATCAGGCAGTCAGGCAATCGGCTTAGGGCTGCAAATGATACGCACCGGGCTTATAGATCGTGCGGTTGTTGGTGGAAGCGAGGCCTGTATCACACCAGCAACTATTAAAGCTTGGGAAGTTATGCGGGTTCTCAGTCCAGATAGTTGCAGACCATTTTCAATAGATAGAAATGGATTGATTCTTGGTGAGGGAGCTGGAGTTATTGTTCTAGAAGCTAAAGACAAGATTCACGAACGAGGCGCAACGCCGCTTGCTTGGCTCGCTGGATACGGAACGAGCAGTGATGCGAAGGACATTGTGCAGCCGGATGTTCAAGGTGCAGCAGCTGCTATGCAATTGGCATTGGAGGATGCAAAGCTTGCCGCAAGCGACATTGGCTACATCAACGCCCATGGTACCGGAACCATCCTTAACGACATCAACGAAGCTACTGCCATAAATAAGGTTTTTGGTGAAGCAACCAAGGATGTACCTGTGTCCTCAACAAAACCTGTTATCGGTCATGGATTAGGTGCTTCCGGCGCACTTGAATTTATCGTTTCGATGATGGCATTGCGCGAGGGTTCTATCCCGCCAAATATAAATTTGGGTAAACAGGATCCAAGATGCGATATCAATTTGCCACAGACCATTACCGAACTACCCGCATCAAAAGCTGTTCTTAGCAACACATTTGCTTTTGGCGGCGTCAATGCATCACTGATTTTGACTCCTGCTGGCTGATATCCATATGGCTACATCGAAAAATGATAAAGACAGAACAGTATGGCCTCGCAGGTTTGAGGTGGCAGTAGAACGTGATCGGCTTAAGCAGTTCGCCGAATGTATATCACGGCAAACAATTTTGCTTGATAAGCAAGAGCTGAAAGTTCCATCAACATTTGCCGCGTTCTGGCTTGCTCAGTCAGATGTAAAAGCAGCTTTGCTGGAAGCTACTGGTAATTCATATCACGAAACAAAAAATGCATTGCTGCATCTGGAACAAGCAATTGAAACGATTAAACCATTGCAAACAGGGGAAAACTATTACCTTGATGTCGAGGTCAGCACCCCCGGACCAGATGGCCGGTTGGACTTGAGTGCATTGGTCTTCGATCTGAACGAACTGCTCTACGTGCGTCTCAATGGCAAGTTCGCAATTCTCCCCTTAGAAGTGCTCGGCCATGAATAAAGAACCCATAACATTGGGGTTTGAACTCGAAGCTTTGTCTGTTTCGGGAATTACGTTTGACGAAGTTAAGCAATACGCGGCAGTTTCTGGCGATCAAAATCCAATTCACTTAGATAAAGCTTTGGCAAAGAAAGCGGGGCTTTCCGGTTTGCCGGTTCAAGGCATGTTGTTGATGGCGCATCTGTCATCTTATGTCGAAAACTGGAAGGGTTGCGGGGCTATCAACAATCTTCGTACACGCTTTGTGTCGGCTTTGATCGTAGATTGTGATTTCACGATTTCCGCTCGCGTTGTGTCGATCTTGGAAGATCAGCAAATGGTTGTTTTGAGAATTTCAGCTAAACAAGATGGCAATATAATTTGCGTGGGCGAGGCTGAAGTTAGCGTCACATAATAATCATTGTTTGCTAAAGCGCCAGACCGTCTGACCGTATCAAATTGCCTCTCAGTTTGTACACAAGAGCTATACAGATGGTTATTATTAGAACGCTAATGGTGAGAATAACTATCCCCATCACATAGAGACCATAATGGCTTAGCTGGTTCATCACACTGGAATTGAAAAAACTTAAAACAAGCACAACCCCAATACTTATTGGTAGGGCAATCAAAAAGGTTGAGCGGAATGTTAAAGCAAGAGCCAGCAAGGCAATAAATGGTGCCAAGATGCAAAGTGCCGCGCGAAAAATACGTTCTCCTATTACTTGAGCCACTTTTGGATTGCCTTCTGAATTCGACAACAATTCAGAAAGTGTGGCCTCAACAAGACTGCCCCTTTCACGTGGTTTTGAAAGTTCAAAGGCAGGTAGTTCAATATAAAAATTGCTGAAAAACAGATGGTCTATTGAACCGGGGAGCACTTCACCGCATCCAAAGCAACCGTCTTTTACCGTTTCAGATTGTTGCTGGAAATTCCTTGAAAACTCAGGGGTTTTGAATTCGTAGACGTTGGCATCGCTAAACACCAAACCGATCTGTCCATTTTGGATGGTTTTTGGTTTTTGGGTTTTTTTGGCCAAAATGACCTGATTGATCTCCTTGGACTTCATTGTATGGATGAACACATTTTCGGCAATATCGTTCAATCGTCCGGAAGAGGCATACATGGTTGCATCCCCAACACTGTAAAATCGGCCGGCTACCAGGTTTCCTTCCTCAACAGCTTTTTGGGCTGATGTTGATATCGTATTTCTAAACTCATAACGTGCAAGTGGTTCGATAAACCCTGAAATAATTAGCGAGAGACTAGCACTCAAAACACCAACAACAAGCGCAATAAACAGTAGAGGTTTTAGGCCATGCCCGAAGCCTGCAGAAATGATGAATTCCTGATTTTCACGGCGCCGCAAAAATACCAGATATACTCCAATCAATATCGCAGATGGCAGTGCAATAAATACGCCTCGAGGAATGGAATACACTACCACCTTGAAGATCGTGAACATGGTCGCATCAAGTGCCAGTAATTCAGGCAGGATGAGACTTATGATGATGTCAGACAAGAATATTGCTTCGACTGTCAGCAATACAACCAAAGCCAATATCCAAACATGTCCAACCAGATTTGCGTAATAGCTGGTTGCGACAGGGCGCCAACGGAAAATGGATAGAAAACTACCATGTGCAGATTTAGAAATGTTGATTGGAGATTCTAACAATTTCAACTCAATAGGACTACGGTGTTCGCCAAACTGCATTTTCATTCAGGTCCGGGGGCATTGAAGCACAAATATCAGTTAAATTAAATAACATTAGCAGTTATGGCTTCAGTGGTTGGTAGCCACATTAGAATCATGCCTATCATTGTTATCTCATTTTGGATGTTCAGTTTGAAACGCCTAAAATTGACAAACTTAGCCAGTTTCTAGATAAGCTAATGCCATCTTTTTAAGCCGCCTGACTTTTGTTCGCTTGTCGGTTTCCATCTGTTTGTTTCAATGGAGTTATCGGTTTTTGTCATCGCAAAATTTGATCTGGGTCATGCCGAAAATGCTCCTTTGGCGATTTGGCAATCTTAGTAATGTTTAGTCACGCAGACAGGAGAACAAGCAGTCTCGCTGCTATTGACCTCAAAAAATCCTTTAAAGATGTCCCGGTTGTTTCAGGTGTGAGCATTGAAATAGAACGGGGGGAGATTGTTGCAATTCTGGGCCCCAATGGAGCTGGCAAAACAACGTTGATGAGCATGATCACCGGTATAGTCCAGCCTGACTCCGGTCAAATAGAAATCGATGGTGTTACAGCAACCAAACTTCCCATGTACGCAAGGGCGCAACTTGGTCTTAGCTATTTACCACAAGAACCCTCAGTTTTTCGCGGGTTGTCGGTGGAAGATAATATTCTCATGGCACTGGAAACATCTAAACTAGGCAAGGATATGAGAATGAAAGCCTTGAGGTTGCTTTTGGAAGCGTTCGGCTTGACGTCCATGAGAAAGCAAAAGGCATTAAAGCTTTCGGGTGGGCAAAGACGCAGATGCGAAGTCGCCAGAGCACTTGCAACTCCACCCAGATATTTGATGTTGGACGAGCCCTTTGCTGGTGTCGATCCGCTCGCCATTTCAGAGCTGCAACATACCATTAAACGCATATGTAAATCTGGAATTGGAGTTATAATCAGCGACCATAATGTCCGCGAAACCCTACAAATTGTGGATAGGGCTTACGTTATCGTGAATGGTGAGGTGCTTGCCCAAGGTCAGGCCGATAAAGTTGCATCGAACAAGTTGGTAAGGCGTCACTATCTTGGGACTATCCTTGATTAGAATTACTACGACTGGGTCACACCCATTTCCCTTACAGCTCGCTGAAAATTGAGATGTTATTGTGCCTGAAACGATCTCTTCTTTTAACGAAAGATTGGAACGCATATACTCTTTATAATCATATGCAACAGAACCTTTTTTGCGATGGCAGAGGCCTGCAGTTTATATGAACTGTAAGCGTAGTTTGAATGCCTATCCTAACTAACAGTAAACCTAGGTCCGCTTTAGAAGCTTCATACAGCTTTCTAAAATCGATTGAACGACTGCTTTCCCCCAAAAAACCGACTTAAATTAGACTGACTTACCTGCGTGGCTCGCATCAGTACTAGCCAGTCTTTTCACTTAAGCCTGCAGCGTTATCAATCATATCGATCAGGCGTTGGTTAAACTCTATTTCGCTCTCGGTTTCCCGTTTGTATTTAGCCATTTTAGGATCTTTCAAGTCACGTTTGAACTGTTCGATTTCGTCTGCAAGCTGATTGCGCTTTTCAACCAATGCTTCCTGTTCTCGTTTTTCCTCTTCGGTCATTGGACCAGTAAAGTGGACTGTACCATGTCTTGCATCAAGGACCACATGTTCAGGATGTGGTATAGGTTCTGGTAGCGAAATACCTGCCTTTCTGCAGCGCTCGAACTCCTTATTCCATCTTTGTTTGTATTCAACAGCACTTTCAAACAATTCCAGCATCATCCGTGAGTTTTGTGCTTCGGTTGATGCTACCATTTCCGCAAATATACGTTGTGCGCGTGTGTTGCCTTTGACTGCGTTGTGGGCGAGGGAACGAACAACTGCCTGAGCCATAGGTACGGTTACCTGTTTTGCACCGTCATTCACCTTAATGGTTCGGTAGGCCTCTTCGAGGATAATCTCCTTTAGCCTTTCATTGTTCAGCGCGGGCGTTCGGTTTTTTGATCCCTTTGGTCGCCCGGCTGGATTGCCTGAACTGCCTGGTTTGAAGCGGGTTGCTATGGGCGGTATGGCAAAGCCCACCTCATAGTCGGAACAGGACGGGGATTTTGCCAAAGCATTACTTGCCTTTTCGTGATCACTACTCATTCTGCCGCCTCCAATGCCGATGCAACTTCCTCGATGCCGCAAGCCAATTGTTCTGCTTCGTCCTTAGCCCAGGTTTCCCAGCGGTGGAGAATGCGATCACAATAGATTGGATCAAGTTCGCAGATAAAAGCTCTGCGCCCTGTCTTGTGCGCAGCAATCAGGGTGGAACCTGATCCACCAAACACATCTAGTACTATGTCGCCCCGTGCCGATACATCCTTGATTGCATCGGCAATCATTTGAACAGGTTTTACGGTAGGATGAAGAGCCAGTTCTTCTAGGCGGTCAGCTTTGAGAGTATTAACGCCCTTGTATTGCCAAACATTGGTACGGTAGCGACCATGCTGACCCAGTTCAAACGTATTAATATGTGGCCCTGTACCTACTTTCCAGGCAAAGATCAGCTCGTGTCTCGAGCGATAGAACGTACCCATGCCTCCATTATCTTTTACCCAAATAATGAGGTTCTTGAGTTCGGAGTATACTTGTCTGCCAGCATCCATCATTTCTTCAATGTGACGCCAATCCATACACTGGAACTGAATGCCGCCGTCAACACAATGGTCTGCCATATTCTGGAACGCAGTTTTGAGGAACCCGATGAACTCGTTTTGGTCCATTTCGC
>CAZEPF010000150.1:0-6988 GCA_964514045.1 uncultured Rhizobiaceae bacterium
GGGCAGAGATGTCGCGCTGGTCTGTTCAGGAGACGCAGGCATATATGCGATGGCGACGCTGGTGTTTGAACTGCTTGCTGATGGTGGACTTAGCGATGCTGCAAAGCGTATCGGTATAGAAGTCTCACCGGGAATTTCAGCACTCCAAGCAGCGGCTGCGCGTGCAGGCGCACCCTTGGGACATGACTTCTGTACGATCTCGCTTTCTGATCTTCTCACTCCGTGGGAGGCTATCCAGATGCGAGTGAAGGCAGCGGCGGAAGGTGACTTTGTCATCGCATTTTACAATCCGGTTTCAAAGCGGCGGCGCACTCAATTAGAGTATGCCAAAGGCGTTTTGCTGGAACACCGCCCAACCGACACACCTGTCATTCTGGCAACCAATCTCGGGCGTGAAGGTGAACTTGTACGCGTTGTCCCGCTGTCAGAGCTGGATATCAATGAAGTGGATATGCTGACCGTTGTGATTGTTGGTTCATCCGAAACACAGACGGTAAAAACAGGCGATGGTAAAACGTGGGTGTACACGCCGCGTGGATATTCAGCCAAAGAAGGTACGGGGATAAGCGCGTGACGGTTTACTTTATCGGAGCAGGGCCGGGCGCGCCTGATCTTATTACAGTGCGTGGACTTCGACTGATCGAGAATTGTCCGGTCTGTCTGTATGCTGGTTCGCTGGTGCCAGAGGAAATTGTTGAGGCAGCACCTGATGATGCGCTTGTGTGTGATACTGCACCGTTGAACTTGGACGAGATTATCGAGATGATCCGTGTTGCGGATGAAGAAGGCAAGGATGTTGCCCGTGTGCATTCCGGTGATCCTGCGATCTATGGGGCAACTGCCGAACAAATGCGCAGGCTTGATGCGATGGGCATCGCATATGATGTTGTGCCCGGTGTTCCAGCTTTTGCAGGCGCTGCTGCGAAACTCAAGACCGAACTTACTCTGCCTGAAATTGCACAAACCGTTATTATTACGCGCACAGGTATGAAAGCATCATCCATGCCGAAGGGTGAAGAGTTGGAAGTGTTGGGACAATCTGGTGCTACACTGGCTATCCATCTGTCTAATCGCAACCTTGCTTATATTCGCGAGGCGCTTGAGCCTTATTATGGGGATGATTGTCCGGTGGTAATTGCCTATCGCGCAACATGGCCGGATGAGCTTTACATCAAAACTACTTTAGCCGAGATGAAGGAAGAAGTGCGCAAGGCAAAGATCACGCGTACGGCATTGATTTTGGTAGGGCGTGTGTTGGGAGACGTGGAGTTTCGCGATAGTGATCTTTATAATTCTGATTACTCACACGTCCTGAGAAATAAAGGCAAAAAGAAAGTGCGCGCTTGAAGTCTTTGTCGCCGTTTACAATTGCAGCCCTGATCATGGGCATTGGGATTGCTGGTATCCCGCTTGGCGATACGGCTGGTAAATTCATCTTCAATCATACAAGTGTAGAACCCATATTCATTGCCTGGAGCCGGTATGGTTTGGGTATTGTGTTGGTCTGGATTGCTTTTGCGGGTAAGGGGTTTGACCTTGCTCCATTTAGGGATTGGCGCCAGTGGCTGCGTTCGTTTTTTGTCACATGTGCGATTGTGTCTATTCTGACCAGTCTTAGTACAGAACCTTTGGCAAATGCTTTTGCTGCGTTTTTTGTTGGGCCAATTTTTGCGTATTTTGGGTCGGCGCTTTTCTTGAAAGAGAAGATCACCCTGTTTAGAACCGTTTCGCTTCTGTGTGCATTTGGGGGTGTTTTGATTGTTGTGCGACCCGGGATCAGCATGTCACCCGGGCTGGTCTATGCGCTGATTGGCGGTATGTTTTACGCAGCTTTTTTGGTCTCGACTCGATGGCTTTCCCATGTTGCAAAACCGCGAGTATTGTTGTTTTCAAATCTGGTGATGGGCGCACTTATGATGACTCCATGGGCTGTAACCAGTCTTCCCAGTTTCGATTTGAAAATTACAGGCTTAGTATTGTGGAGTGCTGATGCATCTGCGGTTGGAAACCTCGCCATCGTTTTGTCGAGCTCTCTGGTGGATGGAAGCCGCATTGCCCCGCTGATTTATATGCAGGTGGTCTATGCTACTTTATTCGGGTTTCTGTTTTTCAACGAGTTACCAGATTTCTGGAGCTGGATTGGGCTTACGGTATTGGTGACTTCAGGCTTTGCGTCATTCTTTGCGCAACGAGAGATTAAGTCGGCGTAGGTATTAGACTATCACGAAGTTTTGCATATGTTTCTTCAATCGTTCTATGAGCGGTATCAAGCCTGTGAGCAGTTGGCTCGCATGGCTCATAGGTTGTGTTACAAACATCAAACCAACTCGGTAACTGATGCCCCTTAATATCAGAATTACGTGTTTCAATTCTAGTTTGATGTAATTCCTTATCCCAACAAGAGATTTCAATAAACTGGATTGAGGCGCTGTTTTGTCTTGTAATTTCCTGCCAACGATTACGAATGATTTTGAGAGAGTTTACACCATCAACCACAATCGAGTTATTCATTGATAGGTTTTCCCCTGCTAATGCGAATGCGACCTGATATCCTTCGTCATTCAGTTTTTCTGATAAGCAGTCTGTGCGAATAATTGCTTGTTCTATGGTATCTATTCTTATGTATGTGGCCTTTATCTCTTTTGCCCATAATTTGGATAGGGTTGTTTTTCCAGTTCCTGGTTGACCACAAAAAATAAATGCGTTGGTCATACTGATTGTACCTTTATAATCTCATCATAAATCTTAGAGATTTCTGGCGTTGCAATGCCATGCTTTTTTCCAAGCCGTATGATCTCGCCCTGAAATTCATCAATTTCCGTTTGGCGGCCTTTCTGTAAATCCTCCCACATGGAGGAGCGCGCTTTGGGGTCTATCGCAAGCATTTGTTTTGCAACTATCCGAAAAAGTGGGGTTGGCAGTCGAAGAATATACGGCAGCACCCAAGCTGGCACAGGTGAAGGTGGCGTAGGCTGTATGTCTGCTGCATTCATGACAGTTAGGGCTTCATCCATTTGTTGAGCGAGTCGCTTGCGCCAATCACGGTCCGAGAGTTGATCAACCAAAGGCATGTCCGATAGTGCATTTAGCGCGTTGTTGAGATTGACGAGCAGCTTGCCCCATAAGATGTTTTGCATCTGATCTGACGATTGGCATTCAAGGTTTGACCCGTTCAAAAGGATGCCGATATCTGGTGTGCCGGAAGCGATTTTTAAAATGCCGCTTGTACCGCGATGAAAGTGCCCCTTGCCCAGATTGACAACATTGAATGGCACCATGCCCGCGCGTATGTCAAAGTCGGGCAAGAGTTCACTCAGCACATCGGCATTGCGGACGCCATTTTGCAGGCTGACGATTATTGCGTCAGGTTTTGCATATTTTCTGATTGTTTCGGCGGCATTTTGAGTGGCGCTGCTTTTTACGCAAACGAGAATGATATCAACTTGTTTGATGCTGGTTTCATCGTCCGTAATGTCCAGCGCATCAGCAGGGATGGTTTGGTTCATGCCGTTGAAATCGGTCAGGTGTAACCCGTGAGTCTGCAACTCTGAGACGCTATACTTGCGGCCCAAAAAGCTAATCCGATTGCCATTCGTTTGCAGTAGCCCACCGATGAAACATCCGATACTGCCAGCGCCAAAAATGAGCATATGTGGATTAGCGTTCATGTCTTTATCTTTGCACCATTATAACAGGAAGCTTCAAATCACGCGCCGCCTTGATTTTTGCGTAAGCGCCTGTGCCGCCAGAGTTTCGACAGACAATATGCGTGATCGAGTTCTCATGTAATATCGCAGCTTCTTCTTCCCAATCGCTGGAAGGGCGACCAATCAAAAGCTTATGACTGGGCAAGGGTAATTCTTTGTTCGGTGGATCAACCATGCGGACCAGAAAAAACACATCATGGCGGGTTTTAAAAAGGTCGATATGCTGACTGCCCAATGCGAGTAATACGCGGGCTTTTGTAGGTACTGCATCACGGGCTTGCGTTAAATCATCAACTTCAATCCAATTGTCGCCAGTCTGTTTTTGCCACGGCGCGCGCTGTTTCACCTCAAACTGAATTTGTGTTTGTGCTGCGGCAGCTTTGGCGTTTTTCGAGATTTGTTTTGCAAACGGGTGCGTGGCATCAATCAGGTGTTTGATGTCATGCTCTTGGATATAGGATACCAATCCAGAGACACCCCCAAATCCACCGACGCGTATTTCACCAGCCACTGGTTTTGGCTCTTTTGTTCGCCCCGCAAGAGAGGTGATGACAGTATTGCCTTTGTCGATTAAATCACTTGCCAGTTTTGCGGCTTCCTTGGTGCCGCCAAGAATGAGGATTTTGGTCATGCCCAGTCCGTTCTTGTGAGCAATGTTCCGTCTCTTGCAAAAACTATGATTTCTACTTCTACAGGTGCGCCGCGCAACAGTTTGAGCGTTTTTACCTGAGCTTCCAATGCGATAACGCGGGGCAGATCAATTTTGTTTTCTTGGGCAAATCCAAGAACTTCCATCGCGGTGTTTGCAGATTGAATCCTGTTTGACTGATCTTTGCTCATTCCGCATTCAACTGCTTTTTGTGCAAGCCAGTCAAAGTCGACCTGACTGCGCCCAGAATGTAAATCCATTGCGCCTTGGGCAAGCTTGGTGAACTTTGCAAATCCTCCGGCAAGCGTAATTCTGCGTATCGGGTTTTGTCTTAGATATTTTAATAGCCCGCCGGCAAAGTCGCCCATGTCCAACATGGCAATTTCTGGAAAGGCGTAAAGATCGCATGCACCTTTTTCCGATGTGGAGCCGGTAGCCCCAAGCACATGATCAATGCCTTCAGCGCGTGCCACATCAATGCCCCGATGAATGGAGTGTATCCATGCAGAACATGAAAACGGATGCACCACGCCGGTAGTGCCAAGAATTGAAATGCCACCCAAAATTCCAAGCCTTGGGTTCCATGTTCGCTCTGCGATCTTGTCGCCGCCGGGTACAGATATGGTGATTTCAATATCGGTTGGCTGATTGTATTTGGCGCAGAGTTCATTCACCACTTGCGACATCAGTTCTCGTGGTACGGGGTTGATGGCTGCCTCGCCCACTGGAATGGGTAATCCTGCTTTTGTTATGGTACCGACACCTTCACCTGCTTTGAAGGTGATGCCGGTGTCTTTTGAGCCTTTGGATACGGTTGCGATAATAGTTGCGCCATGGGTAACATCCGGATCGTCGCCTGCGTCTTTTATGATGCTTGCGGAGGCGGTCTCGATGCCAAGGTCTTCAAAGGCGAGGGCGAAAAAGGGTGTGTCGCCTTTTGGCAAGGTAATTTCTACCGGATCAATAAATTCACCACTGAAAAGAGCGTTCAAGGCAGATTTCGTGGCTGCGGTTGCACATGCGCCTGTAGTCCACCCCCGCCGCAACGGCGTGGCTGGTGTTTTATCTGGATTTTGCTGTCTTTCGACCTTGCTCATTGTTTGGTTATAGGGAAAAGTGCTTGCATGAAAAAGCAAGATTTCATGTCTGATCTACCGGAATTTGCGCCGGGCCATGTTTGGCTCGTGGGTGCGGGGCCTGGTGATCCCGGTCTTCTAACCCTGAACGGGGCAAATGCCATCCGTCAGGCGGATGTGATTGTGTATGATGCGCTGGTCAATGAGGCGATCCTAAATCTTGCTTCTGATGATGTGGAATTGCACTACGCCGGTAAACGCGGCGGCAAACCATCGCCCAAGCAACGCGATATCTCATTGCGTTTGGTTGAGTTTGCCAAGCAGGGAAAACGTGTGTGCCGCCTCAAGGGCGGAGATCCGTTTGTATTTGGCCGTGGTGGCGAAGAAGCACTGACCTTGGTTGAATATGAAGTTCCGTTCAGGGTAGTGCCGGGCATTACGGCCGGTATTGGCGGTCTTGCGTATGCGGGTATTCCTGCAACGCATCGCGATATCAATCATTCTGTTACATTCCTGACCGGGCATGATGCTTCTGGTGTTGTGCCGGATGCAGTAAATTGGGATGCAGTTGCCAAGGGTTCGCCTGTTATCATTATGTATATGGCGATGAAGCATTGGGGTAATATTTCACAGCGGTTGATGTCTGCCGGACGTAGTAAGGATACGCCTGTTGCGTTTGTATGTGATGCTGCGACGGAGCGCCAATTTGTGCTTGAGACCACGCTTGAGAATTCGTTTGAAGATTTGAAGTCTGCAAATTTACGACCGCCTGCTATTGTGGTCGTCGGGGATGCAGTGCGGATGCGGGCATCTTTAGATTGGCTTGGTGCGCTTGACGGTAAGGTTTTGAAAACAGATCCGTTAGGGCGGTCTGATATTCGGGATGCGGGATGAACCGTTTCCTGATTGCTGCGCCTTCTTCGGGTTCAGGCAAGACATTGCTTACTCTTGGATTGTTGCGCGCATTGCGAAAGCAGGGCCGTAGGACGCTTTCTGCGAAGGCTGGTCCTGATTATATTGATCCTGCATTTCATGCGGCGGCTACGGGGCGCGATTGTATCAATCTTGATCCATGGGCGATGCGGCAAGAGCTTTTACATTCACTACATTATGACATGGTCTCAAACTGTGAAAGCCTGATTGTGGAAGGCATGATGGGTTTGTTTGACGGGGCAGCGGATGGGTCTGCAAGTGCCGCAGATTTATGTGCGCTGCTAAACCTGCCAATTGTTCTTGTCGTTGATGCTTCCCGTATGTCGTATTCTATTGCGGCTTTAGTCAAAGGCTTTAGAGATCATCGTTGTGACATTACGCTGGCTGGTGTGATCCTGAATAAGGTCGGTAGTCCCCGTCACGAAATGATGTTGAGGAATGCTCTGGAAGCTGAAAATATTTCCGTGCTGGGCGCTGTCCCAACTGTGAAAGATTTACAACTTCCTTCGCGCCATTTGGGACTTGTTCAGGCAGGGGAACACGAAGCGCTGGAAATCTTTATTGAGCAAGCCGCCCTGACTGTTGAAAAGCATTGTGATCTTGAAGCACTTACTGCTCTTGAT
>CAZEPF010000151.1:0-6942 GCA_964514045.1 uncultured Rhizobiaceae bacterium
CACAAACGCCACGGCGTTCAAACGGTTCAATCCAAGCCAGATACGCTCTAAGAACGAGCAATCATGCCCACAACACGTTCAGCGGAAGCAAATGCTCCTTCAATCAATCCAGGGCTGATCTCAGAGGTTTCCGATCCGGCGAACCATAGGCGCTCATCCCAATTGGAAGATCGCAAATGAGTAGGCCCCACCGTCGGGTGGTGCATGGGTCCGCTTAAATCCTCAGACGAGGCAATTAAAGCGTTGTGCGCCCAGTCTTCAATATCAAGAGACAATGGCTCTGCAGCATCCGGCCCGAAGCAACGCACTAATTGTTGTCGCACCGCAGCTTCCAATCCACTGCCCAATTGTTTGCGCACGTTATGATGCAAGCCAATAAATCCCCAAATCGCAGCATGTGACCCATCTGCACTGCAATGATCATGCGCCTCAACAATAGGCCCAACACGACTGACAATTCGCCCGGACAATCCCGCCTCCCGCCAGAACGCATGGTCATAAACAACTGAAACCTTCGCATGAGGCGCCATCCAGGTAGGCGTTGCTTGCAGTGACGCAATCACCTCATCGGGCAGCGATGTTTCCCATTGTATTGTTTGAGCAGCAATGCGAGGTGGAACCGCTATAACGATCCCTTTTGCTGCAAATGATGCCGCACCATCACCATTAAGGGAGACTTTGATAAGGTCACCTTCAAGACGAATGCGACTTACCTTACTGTTCAAGCAAAGAGACCCAGCAGCTAAACGGTGGACAAGCGCATCGACCAGCGCTTGCGATCCACCTGTTACGCGTTCATTGCCTTGTTGAGTCGGTATAAATCCGGTCTGTGCTGATTGCCCCTCACCGTGATCAATAACCGTCTTACCCTCATCAAATTGTGGAAAGCTTTTAAGCTCTAATCGCATAAGCCAATTCGCGATCACCGGCTGGAATGCAGGCCAAACCCATGACGGCCCCAAATCTGCCAAGAATAAACCCTGCTGATCTGTCACCGAACGAATGCGTCCGCCAGCACGATCTCCCGCTTCCAGAACGAGGCAATCATGTCCGGCTTCCTGCAAAAGGTAGGCTGTTGCCAAGCCGCTTAATCCAGCCCCAACAATAAGTACATCAGCAGTTTTCATTGGCTTTCCACATCAAGAAAAACTCGATCTTTCATGAACTCTTTAACAGCTTCCTGTTGCATATGCGCTTCATCACGCAACCATGCCAGAAAATCCAGCACCTTTTTCTTTTCAAGGTTTTTTGACGGACAACAAAAATAGAAGCCGCCTTTCGCACTGATCGCCTCTTTGAAAGGCGCAATTAGACGACCAGCGTTTATCTCGCGAAAGGCAAACCCCAGACGGCCCATAACAATACCGCCACCATCAACTGCCGCTTCGATGCAATGATCGGCATGATTGTATCGCACACCACGTTCTGGATCGATATCATCATAGTTCATGATACGAAGCCATGCTTCCCATTGGCTTGACTGGAGAAAACGAAGGGATTCATCGTGCAGAAGGCGCACATTCTTAAACAAGGACAGATCAGCCTCACCTCCGCTCTCTTCAAATAATTTGGGGGAGATCAAAGGCGTAGAGATTTCTTCAAATAGGGGCTCAACATACAAATTGGGATAATCACCCGCTCCAAATCGAATAACCGCATCCACGCCATCTCGCTCAAAATCCGTTAACTTAAGACTGGCAGAAAGACGGAAATCTATTTCAGGGTTTTCTTCCAAATACGAATGAAGCCGGGGCGCCAGCCATTTCGCAGAAAACGCCTGCCCTGTCGAAACCACCAGTGTTGTGTCTTCGGAATTATCCAGAAGCCCGAATGTGGTTTCGAGTTTCTCAAACGCAGCCTCAACACCGGGTGCCAGCAATCTCCCTTCAGCGGTCAATTCAACTGAGCGATTGAGCCGTTTGAACAGTTTTAGCCCCAGAAATTCTTCAAGTTGCTTGATTTGATACGAGAGCGCTGCGGGCGTTACGCCCAAATCCTCAGCCGCCTGTTGAAACTGCATATAGCGTGCAGCCGCTTCAAAGGCGCGAATTGCATTTACTGGAGGAAGTTTACGCATTTCACTTAAAATTTTTTAATCTGAAACTAAAGAAATACAAGTTTGTTGATCATCTGTCTATCAGATATTTTCAGGCCAACCACCAGAAAGGAAATATCAAATGACCTACCAGACCATCAGTTCAGACTATCGTATAATCTCCGCAACTGAGTTTAATCGCCGTATCGAAGAGGGCATTCGCCGCGCGCCGTTTGAACGCGCAAAAGCCCTGAAAGCATTCTTTTCATTGTTTTACCGCACATAGGAAATATCTCATGACAACAGATACACTTCGACCACACCTCACTTTGGAAACGGCCACATTTGCCCTTAAGTGGACCGCGTCAATTATTCAGATTTTTGGATATGCAGCCACAGCATTTGGCATGACGCCGCTCAATATCTACCTGTTTCTTGTCGGTTTGATTGGGTGGTTCATTGTTGGCGTTTTATGGAATGACCGCGCAATCATGCTGATCCATATCATTGCACTTGGCGCTATGTTGATCGGACTATCAAGCTAGTGGGAAATCAAACACAGATCTTAAAGCACCGTCAAAATTTCAGTGAGGGGTTTCTTGAGTTTTGCAACCGCAGGCACAGTTGCATCATCAGCCGCATGACCCACTGGAATAATCATAACCGGCTTTTCGGATGTCGGACGGTTTAACAACCCGTTCAGAAACTTCATAGGATTGGGCGTATGCGTCAACGCCACAAGACCTGCATGATGCAAGGCTGCAAGCAAG
The DNA here is from genome assembly GCA_964514045.1 of uncultured Rhizobiaceae bacterium. GTDB lineage: Bacteria > Pseudomonadota > Alphaproteobacteria > Rhizobiales > Rhizobiaceae > JAALLB01. The sequence goes on from CAZEPF010000151.1 coordinate 2,806, forward strand.
AAACCCGTTGCTATGCCAACACTCTCATTCACGTAGTAATTTTTATATCGCGAGCCGTCTTCAAACTCGCCATAGCGCTGGGCAAAGACCACAATCAACCAAGGTGCAATTTCCAAGTGGAATTTCTCCGGTCCCGTTCCGATAGGCTCAAGCGCTTTAATCCACTCATCGCCACCGCCACCTGCATAAAACGCGCGCTCTTCTTCTTCGGCAGCCATCCGGATTTTACGTTTGATCTCACCATTATGAATCGCAACAAAATGCCAAGGCTGGTGATTGGCTCCACTAGGGGCAGAGCCTGCAGTTCGTATACAATCTTCAATCACCGTTTGGCTGACAGGTTGATCGGAAAACTCACGCACGGAATGTCGCTTGCGCATGGCTTCATAAAAGTCTTTCGCAGCCGCACACATTTCCTCATCAGACATAGAGGCTCGATCAGGAAGCGGGAGCGCTTCGAATTTCAAATTTTCTTTAGCAATCACAATACGGCTAGCCCATCCATCCTAAAATCGCACCTTGCAAGATAAAGACGACAAACCAGTATCCCCCATCAATCATGGTCAGGTCCCAGCCTTTATCCTGAAAGCGATGATTAACCGCCATCGGCGTCACACAAAAGCCAAGCCAGGAAAAGAACGCCGCAAGAATACCATCCATCATGTCCACATCAGGAAAATGCTCAAACAATACAGCAAGCATATATGCAATGATCAATTGCGCGACTGCGGCAACAATATAAATCTTCGGGTTTGGTTCAGGAGGTTGCGTATAACCAACTGCTTTCATCCAGGGTTTGGCAAATATCCCATACCAAGCAGCCCCTGCCATCATGCCTGCAAATGCAGCCACTAAAATCGCGATGTAACTAATGCCCGAAAGGTCCATTGGACTATCTCCTTTGTAAGATCAGACTTCAGGTTACAATCCGCTCACGGTCCCAATCAACCTGTTTCACATCACACAGTCTGGATTGACGAATAAGCTCGGCATGAAATTTCTGATCACGCGTGTTGGACCATTTCACTTTACGTTCCAGCCAGAGCTTACTGACAATGATACTGTCATCTGCACGTTTGGCTTGTGCGTCCACCCGACCAATCAGGCGGTCACGCTCCAGAAGCGGGAATATGTAATAGCCGTATTTCCGCTTTTCAGGAGGCACGTAAATCTCGATTGTATAGTCAAAATTAAATAACCATTTCAGACGCTTTCGATCCCGTATCACCGGATCAAACGGCGAAAGCATTCGAATACGATCTGGTATTTTATCAAGTCTTGCCAACACTGATTTAATATCCGCTCGTGCGTATAGTTCTCGTGGCTTTGACCCGTCGCAAGCTTCAACAGTGATGGGCACTGTTTCTTGTGCTGCGCGTTCATCCAGCCAGGCTTTAACCTCTGCAATTGAAAGCAAATCCCAATAGCGTGCGATATCGGCAGGCGAACCAAATCCAAGACGGTCCAATGCAGAGCGGCATGTCCAATCCACGAATTCTTTATGTGAAACCTCTCGTGAATAATGCTCCTGAGGAATTGTCCGATGACACAGATCATAGACCTTTTGAAAGCCTTCGCGTTTTGGAATAGCAAGCTCGCCTGTGCGCCACATATATTCAAGTGCGGCTTTTCCCTCATGCCATTGCCACATCTCAAGACTTTTACCCTTAGGCTTTTCAAGATCACGCGCGCGTAAAATTCCGCCGCTCTCAATCCGTGCCTTAAGCGCGTTCACATGATCAATAAATCCAGCACCCTGCCACCTTGTAAACCGCTCTTTCAAACGTGGTTCGTCACGGCGGAACTTATGTCTCCAATAGGGCCAGAACTCACATGGAATAAGCGACGCATCATGCGTCCAGTTTTCAAACAGGCCGCGATCTGTTTCATGCAATTTTGCAAGGTGTTTTGTGCGATAGGTTTGATTGCGGGCAAACAGCGTCATGTGATGCGCCCGTTCCATCCATGGAATGGAATCAAGCTGCACAAATCCTAGCTGATGAATGAGATCGGCAAGATCACCCTTGCGAAATGCAATATGCGGCGGGCGGGTGAGGCCCTGTAAATGCAGAATAAGATGTCGGGCTGAGGCGTTGTCGAGATGGATCACAGTGGCTTGAGCGTTTTTCCGTCAAGACCACCCATCCGGCATACTTCCATCCATTCATTTTCTTTCACCGGCTGAACAGAAAGGCGCATGGATGTCACCAGCGACATATCAGAAAGCTTTTCATTGGCTTTTACGTCTTTCAGCGTCACGGATTTCGGCATGTCACATACCGCCTTCACATCAACACAGTCCCAGCGATCATCATCAATCGTAGAATCGGGATGGCTTAACGCACAAATTTCGACCACGCCGACCACATCCAAACCTTCGTTAGAATGATAAAAGAACCCAAGATCACCCAGTTCCATGGCGCGCATGTTATTGCGCGCCTGATAGTTACGAATGCCGTCCCATTCTTCGCCAATGTCACCTTTGGCTTTTTGCTGTTCCCATGACCACTTGAACGGTTCTGATTTGAAGAGCCAGTATTGCATCGAAACACCTTGCTGTAAGTTTGCCTGCACTTCACATAAACCGCTGGCGAAGGCTTATCCATACCCAAGCCGCGAAAAATAGTGAATTGCTCAATGGAATGAATGCAGTTTAGTATGTGTTGATGGGGGACTTAAATATGCAGGCTGGACTTTTTTTATTTCTCGCAATTTCTGTATTTGGCCTAATGCCAACTGCTCATGCGCAGAATGCATCCGAGCTTCAACTTTGCATATTCAGATGCTTAAACGGTTCCCCGGGAGCTGATAGCCCAGAGTACAATTTATGTGTTGAAAATAGCTGTATCAAACAAAGCAACCAAAGCAATGGCACGTTGAATAAAAGCTCGTGGAATCTTTCAGAATTAAGTCCAAGCGAGCCACCTTATTTGGATGGACGTATTGCAAGCGTCTTATCCACCGACCGCCAGTTAACGCTCAGATATATGTGCGGACGCGATGGAGACAGTTACCTATTTCTGGATGGAGAAATTCTTCAAACACTTGGCTTGTTAGATGGAAGCAATCATTCAGTACGCCTAACGGTGGATTACCTAACCGAAGAGTGGCATTCCTTTTCTGAATTTGAAGATAGTATCGCAACGCCAATTAAAGCGAATTCTAGTTTGTTGAAAAAGTTATTGTCTGGAAACAGCGTCGTTACCGATCTACCAAAGTATTCAACCAGCTTTTCTTTGAAGGGCAGTTCAAATGCTTTGGGTACTGCATTACGCTATTGCGCAAAATAATTCTTAGGGTCAGGACCCTAAGCTTCCCGTTTGAGCGGTCGCTCTAATAGAGTTTCAACCGCCTCACGCGCGGTGATACGCTTTTCAAGCACATCAACAATTGCAGATGTAATCGGCATTTCTACACCGCTCTCACAGGCAATACGTTGAGCAACGGAAGCAGTAAATGCGCCTTCCGCAAGTTTAAGTCCTTCGAGATTGTCTCCGCGACCCAATGCAATACCAAAACTAAAATTTCGCGATTGCGGTGTTGAACAGGTCAGCGTGATATCACCCAGTCCTGACAGGCCCATCAGGGTTTCAGGACGGCCGCCAAGCTTGACCACCAATCGTGATATTTCTGCAAACCCTCTGGCAATCAGAGCTGCTTGCGCACTTGCACCCAGCTGCATCCCATTGGCAGCACCCACTGCCAAAGCCAGAACATTTTTAAGCGCGCCACCTAATTCCACCCCTTTTATGTCGTCGCTCGCATATCCGCGGAACCTGCCTCCTGAAATCAGATCACAAACCTGATCGGCAATAGCAATATCTTGCGAGGCGATCGTGACTGCTGTGGGCAAAGACTGCACCACATCACTTGCAAAGCTTGGACCGGAAAGAGCCGCAATCCGACCATTGGGAAAATTGGCAACCAGCGTTTGTGAGGGCAGCGCCCCTGTTTCCTGATGGATGCCCTTACAGGTCGACACCAGCAGGGTAGAGGGCTCGATGGATGGAAACTGAGACAGGACCACACTTAATTGTTGGGCAGGAACCGCCAGTAAAACCAGTTCCGCATCTGCCAAAGCTTCTTGAAGTGACATGGTCGCCTGAATGGTTTCCTCGATTTCAAGAGCATTAAGAT
>CAZEPF010000152.1:0-6520 GCA_964514045.1 uncultured Rhizobiaceae bacterium
ATAATAAACCCTGCATCATTAAAATCGGAATCCTGAACATTGGTCACCAAGCGCCATGAATCACGCAATGACATCGTATAGCTATCTTCCAGCTGTTCTGCGGTGATTACATCGACTTCAGTCGTTACACTGTCATCCTTATCGGACGCACGGTCACCAAAAACTGTGACATCGTCCAACACTGTTGGCTCGTTGATATCTTGCGCCAAAGCAGGCGCGCTCAGTGTAATTACGATGGATGATGTGCCCAAAAGTAGCACACGACGAAATGTCATAAGCCCAGTCATTCGATAGTCCCCTGTTTACTGAACGTGGCTGGCTAAATGGACACACAGGGGTCGACGTGGCTGGCTGATTTTTTTTGTTACTCACTCGATAAATAAGCAGGGCTAGAGAGTCAACTATTTCTTGACTATTTTTATCTTGTTTATAATTACTTGCTGCGCTTAAAGACCAATTTTTCCGACAAGCATTGTAGGTCCAGAAAACAGTGTCAGAAAACTCCATTGATCCGGATTGAGCGCTAAATCAGCATGAGCAAAGGTAACAAATCCAACCTTAATGCTATTTTAGAACTTTACCTCACACTATTTGAATTGCGGTTATGATGTATGTCAGGTTTCCGCTTTCACTTTGGAATGTGGAAGACCTGCTTCATGAGAGAAGCATCAACATCTCACATGAGACCATACGCTCTCGCATTCAGCTTTGCTGAATTGCTTGGATGGAACAGGTTTGGACCAATTTTTGCCACTAACATTAAGTGCTTTATAGAAGCCGACTATGCGGCTTGTTGCGACAGCTTTACCGCAGAATTTGAGTTAATTTCAAACTCCGCAACCAGACTTTCGAACTCACCAGGTAATTAGTCAGAGTGAGCCTTCGTCAAGGCTCTGATTTTCTTATGGGTATAAGGACTATCGATCTGAAGGTAAGCATAATATATATCTGCTAGTGCGGGAAAGGCATGGCGAAAATGAAAACAGTTGGATATCAACGAAACTGGGATTGCCGGATTTGGAAAGCCAATTTGGCTCTCGGAATTTTTGGCTCGTTTTTGGAAGTCAGGCACAATTTTAAATACAAGCTTTTACTTTTGACTATTCTTACAGCACTCAATTTCAACAGCCACGCATATGCAGCTAGCAATCAAACAGAGCCCGTGAATAATTCAAGTGAAGATAGTACTGGCTCAGAAACAACATATGACTGGGTGGCTGACTATAACTGCGGTGAAGGACGCCCGATGCAAGTCCGTTACAATTCAGATGAGGAGTTTGCGGTTATATTTGTTAATGGTAAAAAGCAGGCAAAATTGGATATTGCCCAGTCTGGTTCGGGTGTCCGATATACCGATGGCAAATTAGAATGGCACACGAAGGGCAAAGAAGGCCTACTTATCTTTAAGGGTAATATTGTACAATGTATTGAGCAAGAAACGCAGCCTCAAGTACTATCAGAACCGGAAGGATTTGCATCATCACGTCTTACTCCCGCGATATGCATGAAGTCTAAATTTGGCCCTGGACAGTCAGCGGATATTTGCAACTATCTAAGTTATCTCAAGGCTCATGATCCAGAAAAACTGCAAACGCATTTGAAGCAGATTGCACCTTCAGAATGAACAGCGTTTGAAGAAACTGATGGAATGCCAACCCCTAGTTACACTGAGCAAATTCATACTGCACCCCAGTTAGATGCTGATGGTCTTTATTGGATTACTGGCGACGGCTTTGGTGAAGCTCTCCCCGTACACTTCGTTATGCTATCCCGAAATCTGACGCAGTCTTGTTGAGCATCAATTGTGCTGACGAAACAAGCGGCATAATGATTTTGGAACTATGTGATATTGGCGGCAATGTTTCCGCTGCTGAAATTTTTCAATATTGTTTAAACTGGATGAAAACGAATTTCGTTTTGAGAGGAAGGGTTAGCTGAAAATCGTTCCGTGCAAATAGGCTCTTCTCAAAGATGCTTGTATCGTTTGCCAGTAGCGGTACACACGACGCCACCCGTGAGATTTGATATTTGTAAGCCTTGAAACATTTTCATCTTAGGAAATTTATTTTACTATAATTCGCATTTTTTATTGCGCCTTTGCCTTCATAGCGGATAGGAAGTTCAGGTTATTTACTGTTAGCTGATTGGTCGTTTCTGATAAGCTGCATCAAATTCGAAAGCTAGTTATCATGGATTTAAACGATCACCGTTTTATCAAGGGTTCGGTTATAAGACAGAGAATATTGTCTGAGGTAAGTGACTATGTCGCAAAGGCCGGAAATACGGGGCGGCTTGTTTCCATAATGATTGGCGATACGCCTGAGATCAAGGTTTATATCCGAAATCAGGCACGCGCCGCTGAGCAGGTTAACCTGCCGTTTGAACAGCAAATATGGCCCGCAGACATAACGCAGGAAGAATGCAAAACGCGCATCCAGAATATGAATGATGAAGACGGCGTGCTTGGTATCATTCTTCAGCGCCCCGTTCCTGACCACATCAATGTTCGTTCACTTCAATCCGCCATTCATCCGCTCAAGGATGTCGAGGGTATGAACCCGGCTTCCATCGGCAATATTGTTTACAACGACGTAGCATTGGCACCCTGTACCGCGGCTGCAGCTGTTGAGCTGATCCATGAAACCGGGTTGGACATAAAAGGATTGGAGGTCGTAATGATCGGCCATTCCGAAATTGTCGGGAAGCCTGCCGCCATGATGTTGATGGCGGAAGGTGCAACGGTAACCGTTCGCCATCACATGACCCGATCGGTCGCAATGCATGCGCGCCGGGCGGATGTTGTCGTGGTAGCGGTTGGGAAAGCGCATTTGATTGGGCCAGACATGATCAAACCCGGCGCTGCCGTGATTGATATCGGGATCAACCAGACAGAAAACGGTATTCTGGGCGACGTTGATACGGAAGCTGTGCTGGATGTTGCCGGATGGATTACACCGGTCCCAGGCGGCGTAGGCCCAGTAACGGTGGCAATACTGATGCGTAATTCTATCATGGCTCACCAAAAACAAATTGATGCCGGATGGATCAAATAAGTTTAGGGTCAGCCCCCCTATATCGCCAAATAACAAATACAGGCAAATACAACGACAACCGCTCCCCATTGAGCATTTGTCATGCGCTCGCGCAGGAATATTGCCGCCAGCAATATAGTAATCAAACCAAAAGTTGCCGCCAGGACCGAAGCCAATTCCGGGTTTGCAAAACCGCCGGCCGACAAAACGCAACCCAATGCAATTGCATCCAGAGCTCCCATTGCGGCCAATATTTTTAATTGCCCGTAACCGGGTAAAATTCTTATGCGAAGGGCAAGGGCAATAACTAATACGGTGATCAAGGCAGCAAACCGAGTTGGAAAAAGCAGAGGAAGCTCTCCGCCCTGTTCTGCCGCAGCCTGTCCAACTGCAAAGGTAGATGCAAAACCCAGTCCTGCCAGAACTGACCAAAAAATCGCGTTGACAGGCGACTGGTTTGTTTCATCTTCAGCACTGGTTCCAGCAACGTAACCCACGCCAAAAATGATCATAATGACGGCAAACCACTGTAAAGAACTAACCGGCGTCCCCTGCCACACAGCCCATCCGACAGAAAGTGCCGGATAAGAACCGATAATCGGGGCTACCAGTTTTACGGGTCCAATCGAGAATGCCTTGTAGTGCGCGATTGCTGCAAGGCCAAATAAACAACCAGCTGCCAATCCCAAATACAACGCATCATTGTTTAAATATGCGTCCCACGCATAGGCTGTAACCGGTAACACCAAGATGCAGCCCGCGGCCAATACCATGATTATTGAAGCGAAAATTCCGGTATTTTGAGAAACCTGGCGGACGCAAAGGTCATGGATACCCCATGCCAAAGCAGCAATCATGCCGAGAATAACAGACATTAAAATAATTCACTTAGATTGAAGGAATATGAGTGCCGATCAGAACACGAGGATACGGCATAAAACAGCGGTAAAAATACCACCAAAAGCAAATCGAATTTCAATTTGAATAGTCTTTCATGGATTTGGTACGATCTTCTCTTGCGGCACATTCTATCTCAATATATTCTCTAGGTGAAACTTTTTTTCTGCTGATGCAAATTCTTACAGAGATCAGCCTTCGGAGTAATCCATGTTAGAAGCTACGTATCCGCATGTTGTGGGTGGACCACCAAAACCCAGTGCAATTTTCGAACCGCTTGTCTTTTCCATGCCCCCTGGTACTGGACGATATGTTGTAGAGGGTCTTGGAGCAATTTTGCTGCACATTGAGGCTGGCGATGAAGTTCAGCTTATTAATACATAAGGCGCACAAACAGCAGAAATAATCTGCACTGATCGTCATGGTAAGAATGCACCTTCCCTCTTGGGTGCTCAAGCAAAACACAAGCCGACGGGTCTGATGGCACTTCTTACCTCGCAAGATCAGTCCTTGCGGGCTTTACGATTAGGTATTGAAAAGCGCGATATTGATTTATCGCAGTGTACCGCAATTCAGGTTTTTGATCAGGAAACCGGACCAAGCGAAACACAAGAATGGACCGCGCAGGATGGGGGAACGCTGATAATTGCCGCAACACATGCCACTGGCATTATGGATTTTGAAGTTCAAAACACTGCTACACCAATAACTGTCTTCGTTCGCCGAAAAACAATCAGGAAAAATATACGCTTTGCGCTTCCCGATCCACTTTCAGAGCCTATTGATGATATCAGGGTTCACAGCCAAACGGCACAATCCTTCTTCGTCAAGGCGGGAGACTTTATTCAGATCATGGATGTGGATGGCCGGCAATGTACTGATTTTCAGTGTTTTGATGCGCGCAAACTCGACAAAGGTATTGAACATCCACTGGATGTAACAACCACACGGACCCTGATGGAACATGCCTATCCGATGCCGGGTCTTCACGGGAAATATTACGATCAGGAAATGGTTCCTCTGGTGGAAGTAGTTCAGGACACCTGTGGTCGCCACGATGCATTTGCGCTCGCTTGCTCATCAAAATATTACGATGATATCGGATACCCGGGACATATAAATTGTTCTGATAATTTTAATACCGCACTGGAAAGTCATGGCGTAACGCCACGCGCAGGCTGGATGGCAATAAACTTCTTTTTCAATACCGGGTTGGACGAACACGGCGTGATGTACTCGGACGAGCCATGGTCGCGACCCGGCGATTACGTTTTGTTACGTGCACTTTCCGATCTGGTTTGTGTGTCATCGGCTTGCCCGGATGATACCTCTGCCGCCAATGGCTGGAACCCTTCTGATATCCATGTCCGTACCTATGACGGTCAGGAAAACTTTCAAAAATCAGTGGCTATTCGTGCCACCCCTAATTCGGAGCCAAAGATGACAAAGCAAACAGGTTTCCATGAGCGCTTCGATCAGCATACCGATAACTTTATTGAATATAATGGGTATTGGCTGGCTAATTGTTATGCCGCTGCCGGACCCATTGATGAATATCATGCATGCCGCCAGAAATGTATTATTCTCGATCTGTCACCGTTGCGGAAGTTTGAAATTACGGGACCGGACGCTGAAGCACTTTGCCAATATATCTTTACCCGCAACATGAAAACGCTTCCCGTTGGCGGGGTTGTCTACACCGCCATGTGCTATGAGCATGGAGGCATGATTGATGACGGAACCGTATTCCGTCTGGGCAAGGACAATTTCAGATGGATCGGCGGTTCTGATTATGGCGGCGAGTGGATCCGTGAGCAGGCCGAAAAGCTGGGACTGAAAGCTCTGGTGCGTTCTTCCACCGACATGCAGCATAACATTGCCGTGCAAGGGCCAAACAGCAGGGACCTTCTAAACAAGATTATCTGGACAGCACCGCACCAACCCGACTTTCTTGATCTGGATTGGTTCCGCTTTACGCCTGCACGCATTGGTGATCATGATGGCATTCCGATTGTCGTCAGCCGGACAGGATATACTGGCGAACTGGGGTACGAAGTTTTTTGCCATCCAAAACATGCAGACGCTGTGTTTGATGCGGTATGGAGTGCAGGCAAGGACTTCGATTTAAAACCTATGGGACTTGAAGCACTCGACATGGTTCGCATTGAGGCAGGCCTGATTTTTGCCGGTTACGATTTCAGTGATCAGACGGATCCCTTTGAAGCAGGAATAGGTTTCACCTGCCCACTTAAATCAAAGACAGATGATTTTATCGGGCGCGATGCCCTAATCCGGCGCAAAGAACATCCGATGAAAAAACTCGTTGGGCTAGATATCGACAGTAATGTGGATGTTGTACACGGTGACTGCATTCACATCGGGCGTGCCCAAATTGGTGAAATTACATCTTCAATGCGCTCTCCTATTTTGGGTAAGAATATCGCGATGGCACGAATTGATGTTGCACATGCAGAACCAGGAACTGTGGTTGAGATTGGAAAGCTGGACGGCCATCAAAAACGTTTACCAGCAACCGTTCGTGCTGATCTGGCTGCATATGATCCAAAGAAAGTGCGCCCGAGATCCTGAAC
>CAZEPF010000152.1:6530-6939 GCA_964514045.1 uncultured Rhizobiaceae bacterium
ATTGGTAAATCCCGGGCTTTAAGGAGCAATTGACAATGATCTTGCGATACGTCTTAAGCGTGTTGTTACTGATAGTCTCAGTGAATGTTACATCTGCCCAAGCCGTTAAACTCAGTGGGGACGAAATTCGAAAACTTCTCACAGGCAATACCGCAGTTGGAAGATGGGAAGGTTCCAAATACCGGCAATATTTCGGCAAAGGTGGCATTACGATCTACGCACAGGAAGGCACACGCTCCGCCAGAGGCGAATGGCGCGTTAACGATACCGAACAGGAATATCAGAGTTTATGGCCCGGTGACGAAGTCTGGGAAGGATGGTTTGTCATGGAATACGGCAATACCTACTATTGGGTTTCTGTGAAAACGCCGCCTACACCATTTCAGATTGTCGAGGGTGAGCAACTAAC